>JBDRKX010000016.1:0-12174 GCA_043813605.1 Elusimicrobiota bacterium
ACTCCCGCTTCTTTTAATACAGGCAGCTGATTAGGAGTATCCATAAGCGCTCTTCTGGTTTCAATGAGCATCGTTTCAAACATTATCATTATATCAGCTTCTGTCTTAGCAGTTTTGTATGCCGCTTCCACACCGTCCCGGACCACAGTAAGTATCGTCCCTTCCGCAGGATCAGATACGGAATTATATGCCTGTTCATATGCTTTTTTCAGAGAATACGCGATATCAAGAGAATTAAGCCTGGTTTTGCTGCCTATACCTTCAGCAAATCCTTTGAATATCTGGGATAATATGACACCAGAATTCCCGCGCGCCCCCATTAGAGCGGCTTTCGCGACATTAACTGCCACTTCCGGCAGCCTATCTGTGTCACAATCGGATACAGCCCTGAGGACACTTTTTAGTGTAACGCCCATATTTGTACCGGTATCACCATCCGGTACAGGGAACACATTGATATCGTTTATAGCTTTTTCATTTGCAAGAAGCCAATTGGATGACTCCTTGATGAGCCTTTTAAGCCGTTTTCCGTTTAGGTATAGTATTGCCATATATCATAATACCGTATAACATATATACATATGTGAAAATATAATATAGCATTTTCCTGGATTTTTTTAAACCAGGTACTGGTTTAAAAAAAATTTTCCTGATGTTATCCGCGTATATGAACTATTGTTCCGGAACTATTGTTGCGTTATATTTACAATTTATATTGATTTTTGTAATATATATTCCAAAACACGATTTTCACGCTGGCACAGACTTGCGATAAAGATATAAGAATAAAAAGGTAAATACTATGAAAGATATAAATAGACTCAACCAGTTGGAGCTCGATGCCCTCAAGGAATTCGGAAACATCGCTTCAGGGAACGCTGCAACGGCACTCTCGCAGCTTATCGGGAAAAGAATTGATATAAGTAATCCCAGCCTTGAAATCGTTCCTGTACGGGAAGCAGCCGAAATGATGGGAAAAAATGAGGAATATGTCGCAGGGATCTATTTCCAGGTATATGGCGACCTCGCCGGAAGTATCCTTTTGACCTTTATCCGTGATGATGCCGTGAACCTGGTAAATATGCTGATTCCTCATGAAGAGATGAACAATAATATTTTAAGCCCGCTTGGCGAATCGGCTTTAAAGGAAGCTGGCAACATAATAGCCGGCGCCTATGTTACCGCTCTCTCAAAAATACTTGAGAAAAACCTCCTTCTTTCAACCCCTAGTATCGCGATAGATATGCTGGGCGCTATCATAGATTTCATTCAGATAGAAATAGACCAGGTTTCAGAATATGTGATCGTTATAAAAATAGAATTCTTTGAACAGCAGGAAAGCATCAGGGGGAATTTTTACCTACTGCCCAATCAGCAGTTCCTCACCAATATGCTTGACGCGGTGAAGAAACTCAAGTCCTCTTAAATCACATGGGTACTACTTACACAATAGGTATAGGAGATATGAAGATCGCTTCAGGTGATTCGGTCCTCATCACTTCAAGCCTCGGTTCCTGTATTGCTGTCATAATATATGAGCCTAAAAACAAGATCGGAAGTCTCGCGCATATTATGCATTCCGATTCTACGCAGTTTCAGAATATCACTAATCCGGCAAAATACGCTGATACCGCTATCAGTAAGATGCTGAACACGTTTATCAATAAAGGATGTTCAATAAAAGACTTGAAATCCTATATCATCGGCGGAGCCAACATGTTTCCCACTCTTGAAAGTTCCGTTGAAAAAAATATCGGTCAAAAAAATATCGAAGCCGCAAGGGATATCCTTAGAAAAAACAATATAAAACTTGCCGGCAGGGATACCGGAGGGACTTACGGAAGGACAGTCGAATTTCACATCAATGATGGAACTATAACAGTAAAATCCCTTAGACAGGGCAACAATAAACTTGGATAGCGGCAAAATATCTCTAGAATATACCTGCAGTACCGAAAAAAACATTAATTGTAAATCCATATGGAGCAGGAACAATGGTTGAAAAAAGACAACATCCCCGCAAAAAGAGCAGCACCCGGGTTTCGATTAAATCCTCCGGGAATACCGGCAGGGCCTGGATTGCTCCTGTTATAGATATGAGTATGGACGGTATTGCTTTTGAGATCGAAGAGAAACTGAATGAAGGTGACGATATCGAGCTTAATTCCCCCCCCTTTGCCGCCACGCTGAAAGCTACCGTAAAAGGGTAACAACAACTATAGACAAATATCTTCATGGCGTACAGTTCAAGGGACTCTCTTTTATTGATAAAAACATGCTCTATAACCTTATGGATTACACGCTGAACTGACATGAAAGATACTTATTCAGCTTCATCCATGCTATACACTTTATAGGAACAGCCTGATGGCATGGCTCACTGAATGCACCCACTGCGGAAAAAACTTCAACAGGGACATGAGATCCTGTCCATTCTGCGGCGTTGAAAATAAGAAACCTGTATCTATTATCGACCCTGTCTGCCCATCTTGCGGATGCGCACTGAAAAACCATGCATACCGGGATGAAAAACTGGATATCTGCCCCGGAGATGTTCAGGGCTGTGGCTGGACACCCCTGAATTCAGACACCTTACTTCTGAACGGGATATTTACAGTGATGGATCAGTCCCAAAGGAATTCACAAAAAAACCTCTTGAAAATGAATTTAAATACAGAAAATGTGTCCGGTGCGGCAGTTTTATGAACAGAAAGATGTTCAAGTCTATTTCGGGTGTTGTAATAGATATTTGTGCCGATCACGGGATATGGCTTGATCCCGGAGAGCTTGAACAGATACGCTCCTTTATAGCCGACGGCGGTCTTGAGAAATACCAGGAACATATGGATAAAAAGATCGAATATAACCATACCGAGATAAAGAAACTGGCACGTGAAACGGATAATATCAGATTCATTCAGAAGATGATGCACCTTTACAGTCCAAGATTCTGGTTTTTAAAACTGCTTTTTTAAATAATCTGAAAATCTGCGTTAGGAGAGATAATCCAGAGGGCAACGACGCTTTTACAGCGCGCCGCCTATCATCGACAAAAGATCATGGTTAATTTCCATATGGTTCTTCAAAAGGTCTTCGCAGTACACCGGCTGATCTTTCTTTCTGCCCATGCCGGTATACTCTTCTGCAATATCGATAAGAACAAAAGGCAGCCGCATTCCAATGGAGATAATCCCGGCAGTCATTTCTGGTAAATAACATCCCGCAGAAGAAAGAGATACTCTTATCCCGGGGTTGTCAAGACCTTTCATATCCGGGACAACCGGAAATGATGATAAAACACCCATACCGGTCATTGTTTCTGCATGAAGCATAACACCATATCCCGGCATTAAAACGGACATCAAAATTGTCAGGACAGATATTGTTAAAAGCTTCTTCATAATATATAACACCTTTTATATAATTAGTAACATGGGATGCATTATATTTCAATACAATATGTATGCTTTGTTTCAGTGTAAAGGTATGTACGGGTTTTCTATCTCTAAACCGGTATTTTAGAAATTGTTTTCTACTATACTCTGCAGATCCATACTGTATATCTTTATAAAGATAGAAGTAATAAACAGGATCAGGAATACGGCGAAATTCACAGCGCTGCTGGAGACAATCTTATCCGTTCCGCCCTTCTCATGTTCGATCACCATCAGCATGTTTTTAAGAGCTGCGGGCATAGTAAGGAGCACTAACAGCGAGAACTCTGACAGGAATCCTTTTGGCACCAATACCATGACAAAAACATAGGCGGCAAGAAGCAGCATGCAGTATAGAATAGGTCCTTTTGCCGGAATTGAGGTTTTTTGATGAAAATCACGCAGATCAACGCCCAGTACGAGGGCAGAAAAGAAGAATCCTACGGGAAAAGAGAGATAAAGTACAGACATATCAAAAGTGCCTGTAAGAATGAAATACGTAGAGCACATCAGTACAGGACCCGATACTAAAAAAGCTGTTATTTCTCCCATTCCATGATACTTGAGGGACAGCGGAGGGCCGGCAAATGAATAGCATATGATCGCAAGAACAAAAATCAGGACAGCAACCGGAACGCCATACTGTCTGAACATACCGTATCCGGCAAAACACAATATAAGCAGGAACATTATATTCGAAAGTATTATCTCTCTCTTAGTGAGCATACATACTGCCGGACCCTGTTTTTTCTTTATGTCATGATATGAGAATGTGAGACTGGCGATAAAATAGAGCGCCGTAATAGCTGCTGCAAGAAACAGAGCGTTCTTAATAATTATATTACCGTACGCATCCAGCCCTATGACACCGGCAAGGAAAGCAACCAGAAGGATAAGAAAGTAAAAAGGCAGCTTTAGCCACCGCAGGAACACCATCACCCTTAAAAAACTCCAATTCTTCATACGCGCAGCACTGGAAATAATATTTTTTTTTCCGGAATTAGCATAACGGTTTATTTTATCGTATCAGCTTATATTCTTTATTATTATCAAACCAATCCCTGCAAATTTTTATCTTTTCTTCCGTATATTCTTCCATTCTTGTTTTTGCCGGGAATCCCTCGATCATCTCTGAAAGCCTGTATGCCGCATATTTTTTCAGATAGAACCCGTGTACAGTGCCGGTAACACTTCCTTCAAGATATTTCTTTAGAACATCTACCGCCGCCGGCTGCCTCATATAGGACAGATATGGGAACATATTAAAGACCAGTATCTGAAGGTCTGTTTCGGTTTCTATCATCTCTATGCAGTGCGTTATCTCTTCCGGTTCCCCCATCCTGGCTAATGCAAGCCTCGCAGCCCATCCGTATGTATTATACCATTTACCCTTTACTGAAGAGGCCTGAGCTTTTTCGTCTATCAGAAGTTTTTTCAGAAAATCCGCCCGGTCTTTCATACCGGCAGCGCCGCATGCCAGCATGATATTCCTGCCGACGGCACCGGAAGTAACAGCTTTATCCAGATGTCTTTTTAGTACCTTTATCGACTCCTCTGAAAAATCCGCCTTTCGGAAAAACTTCAGTGATTCTGAAACATGCAGGCTGACCGAACCGGAACTGTCGCCCGCAAGTTCAGCAAGTACTGCTATGACTCTTATACGCTCTTCCTCCCGTATTTCTTTAAACTGCGCCAATCCATTGAGCATCTCACACGCCATCCATCTGACATATTCTGATTTGTTTTTTGCGTATCCGTTAAGATACGGAAAAAGCTTAAAACCGAACGATCTGACCATATCGTTATAGTTTACCGTTACCCTCCGGTTTTCTTTTACTTCAAGCATGAGTTTTTCCATCAAAGCAGGCATTTGTGAATCATCTTTATATCTCTTATATGGCCCCGTTATGTCCTTTTGTACAGGTTCCTCAAGGTCTACACGGTATGTCCTGCCTGCTTCATCTTTAACTACAAGCTTGCTGTCCAGAATAGATAGGGAAGTTATAAATATCAGGCCGGATTTTTCAGTACCCGCATCATAAACTTTTTTAATCCATTTTTTTTCGCCCGTTTGAGCATCGGCCGCATTCACGTAACCGGGTTGGCTGTGATCACATGAATATTCCACGCCATTGTGAACAACAGGCATTACTTCCTGCGGTTTCTTTTTTCCAGCGGGATTACCGGCAAGGCCGGTTGAACCGGAATATAAAATAAAAAGCGCAAACGTTAGTGTTACCCTGTTCATAAACAGCATATGTTATTTATTTTATTTAAATTCCAAAAAATATCTAATCCTTGTATCTCAGCAGTGTTTAGCAAGAAAATATTCAGTATCGGTTTGAAGAACTTTCTTATACTGAATATCAGAAGATCAGTCTGTTTTATCGAAAAAGAGAAGCCAGTCATTGCCGCCGACAGCTTTTATCTCATAGAGAGCGGCATCCGCGCGGCTGATGAAGTCTGACGGAGTATCGTTCTCTTCGTATTGTGTTATCCCGATACTGAGCCGGAGTATGTCGAAACAGCATTGCTCAAACTTGCTCCTTAATCTTTCTGCGATCACCTTTCCTGTTTCACCATCCGCTTCTGGAAGAATAATGGCAAACTCATCTCCGCCGTAACGGTATCCCGAATCCACCATTTCCCGTATGCTGTTTATTATTATCTCCCCGAGTTTTCTGAGAACGACATCGCCTTCAAGGTGCCCCACCATATCGTTATACGATTTAAAATGATCGATATCAATAAACAGGAGCGACAGATCGTGTTTCTGCCGCAAAGCGCGCTCCATCTCTTCGTCAAGTTTTTTATAAAAGTTCCTTTGATTATACAGGCCTGTGAGGTCATCGGTTATCGAAAGCCTGGCAAGCTCCTTGTTTTTTTCTTTAAGCTCTTTCATCAGCCTTTTGTTTTCATTGTTCAGTCTCTGTTTTTCAAGCGCCCGGTTTATAATAAGCAGCAGATTGTTCATATCTACCGGTTTAAGGAGATAGTCGTATATGTTTTCTTTGATTGCTTCCAGGGCTGAATCCAGGCTGGCGTGACCCGTTATCAGTATTATAGAAATATCTCTATTTATCTTATTGATCTCTCGCGCCAGCTCGATCCCGGTTGTATCAGTTAACTTATAATCAACCAGTACCAGGTCATATAGATCGCTTTTAAGGATCTCAACCGCCCTGTTACCTGTTTCAACGGAAGCCACTTCATACCCCTTGTCTTCAAGTATAAATGTCAGCGTACTGGTAATACCCGTGTCATCGTCAACTATCAATATACGTTCTTTATCTTTACTTTTTTGCATTACAATCTAATATTTTATCAATGAATCCGCAAAAATCAACCGTACTTGTCATTTAAAAAATATATTGCTGTACAAAATATGCTTTTAGATGTAAAATCATCAATGTAAAATCATCTTGTTATTGCTTATAGAAAGAGATTTTCTTACAATACTATATAAAGGAGTCATACACCTTATTATGAATGTTATGCCCTACATACATCTTTTGAGCGCAATGGCCTACCTCTGTCTGGTGGTATTTATCCTCGTTAAAAATATCAGGTCTCCGCTTAATAAATCATGTGCCGGCCTTCTCATCTGCCTTGCCGCCTGGAGCAGCGGCATGGTATTCATAAATGATCCCGACACATCTATGGAAAGCGCGATCCTGGTAGACAGGGTCTTTTCTTTCGGCTGGATAGGATTTGCTTCTTTTTTCCTGCTCTTCACCCTGATATTTACCGGAAGAGACAGGAACCTGAGACCGAAGTACTATTATCCCCTGATTTTCTTCCCTCCTGTTTTCTTCTACTGGACTGTCTGGACAGATAAACTCCTGTCAGGATATGTCAGGTATTATTACGGCTGGACACACGTATATACGGACAGTATATATACTGTCCTCTTTTACGCATATTATCATATCTTCGTATTGGGCGGCATATACCTGCTTGTTCTGCACATGAAAAGGACTCTGGATGTTAACAGAAAAAAACAGGCATTCATAATAATAAGCACTACTCTGATCACGCTTACTGCCGGTACGCTGATAAATGTCGTGCTGCCTGAACTAAATATTATGGTAATACCCAAATGCGCGGATATCGTCAGTCTGATATGGGCATCAGGTGTTGCTTACGCAGTCGTAAAATATAAATTCATGACTATAAGCCCGGCTACTGCCGCGGACAACATAATCGAGACTATGATGGAATGCCTTATCCTCCTGGATTCAAATGGAAGAATACTGACAGAAAACAGGGCTACCCTGAAAACACTGGGTTATGTGCCGGACAATCTCAAAGGCAAAAAACTTTCATCAATAGTAGCTGAAAGCGATCTGAAGGGACTGCTCATCGATAAGATAAACAACAGTCAGACAGTAAAGAACATAGAGGTCGATCTGATAACCGGTTCCGGTGATAATATCCCCGTGATCTTCTCGGCATCCCCGCTTAAAGAAGAAGACGGCCGTACAGCCGGTATCGTATGCATCGCCCGCGATATCACAGATCTGAAAAGGACCGAACAGGAACGCAACCTGCTCATAGATGAACTGCGGGAATCACTGGAAAACATAAAAAAACTGCGCGGCTTACTCCCTATCTGCCTGAGATGCAAGAAAATACGAAATGACACAGGATACTGGGATGAAGTCGAAACTTATATAAAAAGACACTCCGATGCCGTGTTCTCTCACGGGTACTGTCCCGAATGCTCTGAAAAAGAGATGGCAAAAATAAGATATATGATAGAAAAGGATAAGAAGCAGGATTAACCGCGCCTTCCTGCGGTCAATCTGTTATAAAAGCAGTCTTCTACCTAAGTATGGCTATCTTCTTCTTCACGTTCACTCCGGGCCCGTTGACATGCGCTATATATATTCCGGATGCGATATCCTCCGGTATCCAGGAAAAATTCCCCTGGGTCAGGTTGTCTTTTGTTTCTTCATAAACGAGTTTCAAATCGGGTTTATCTCCGGGAGACATTCTTTTACTCATGTTATATCACCTTTTTCTCCACCCATTCTTTCCACATAAAATATTTATCTGCCAGATACTCGCCGGCTTCCTCCGGTTCGATCTCTATCAGCGTGTTTGGAAACCCTGACAAATTACCGGATGCCAGCATAGCTGCGCCTTTCAGTGAAGTATCCCTTTCTTCGATCATGCTGACGGTCCGTCCCAGGCAGGATGCAAGTCCTGCACCTATGAATTTTTCTGCGGTGACTCCTCCCGATAGAAATATTTTTGAAGGTTTCCTGTCTCTGCATATTCCGTTTATTATCCCGGTTATCCGGAAGATTATACCTTCAAGGACAGCCTGTTTCCTGTCTTTAAGAGAAAGCCCCTCTTCCGGCTCTGACATCGTGAACGGTACAGCAGGTCTCCAATAGGGAGCACCGATACCCGCAGTATCCGGCATACAGAAAAGTACTGGGTTTTTATCTTCTTTCATAAACTGGACATTTATGTCTTCCAGACCGGAAAGTGCTGCTGTTATGCCGTTTATCGTACCTTCCAGCGAATATAAGATATCACCGTTCTTCTTGCCCATATAAGGTCCGGAAAGGTATCCGGGTATTCTCCTGAAATCTCTTCCCGTAGGACACACTACGAATCCGCCTGTACCAAGATTTACGGAAACTATGTCATCCCGTTCACCGGTAACGGCTATAAGCGAAGCTGCCTGGTCAGCTGCTGTTGCCGTGATCTTTCTACCAGTATCGATAGGTATATCCCTGCCGTATGTCGGCTCTATGTCCGGCAGTATTTTCCCCGGTACACCGAAAAAATCCAGCAGCACGGAAGACCACCGGCATTTAACCGGATCGGCAAGGAGCGTTCTGGATGCCATGGATATATCCGTCGTATGTACAAGACCGCCAGTGAGTTTCCAGACAAGATAAGTCTCAAGTGTTCCAAAAAGCAGATGCCCTGCTTCAGCTCTGGTTTTGAGTGCCTTATCCTCAAAAAACATATGCGCCAGTTTCGGGCCGGCATAATGCGGAGAAAGCAGTAATCCGGTCTCTTCTTTCAAACGGGAGAATTCACCGGCCTTGTCATGACACAATCGGGCAGCCCTCCTGTCCTGCCATGATACCATAGGTGTGACAGGCTTACCCGTTTCTTTTTCCCATAGGATAAAACTGGAACGCTGTGAAGCTACCCCTATGCATATTTCAGGAGACAAGCCGGCAATGACTTCCCTGAAGAGACTGCAGGCGGATTCCTGATACGCTTGTGCGTCTCCTTCCATTATCAGTCCCGTGCCACTGATGGGAGGAGAAGGAACGCTTTTTATGTGAAGAAACAACCCGTCTTTGTCAATTACGCCTGCTTTTATAAGCGTACTTCCTATATCAAATCCTGCTGATACAGCCGGCAACTTTGCTTCTCCTTTCAGATATCCCTTATCTTTACCGTGAGCCATCCCGGATTATCGGTCATTATAACGTCTGCTTTCAGGTCAAGAGCTTTCCTGAGCTGCCGGCTTACATTACAGGCGTATGTCATAACAGCGTATCCCGCACGGTGCGCGTCATCAGCAAATTTTTTATCAAGCCGCTTTACCGGAATAGAAAATCCATACAGTTCACTGAAACATGGATTATCCTTTTTGATATTGTTTAAAGGCTCAGTGATATTCAGGACATAACGGTTTGCAGGCGCTTCCCGGTACATCCTGTTTAAAAGCTCCGGATCAAAAGAGAGGATGCAAATCTGCGGGCATCTCTTCCCGGCCGGCCGTTTGCCGACAAGTTCCAGCACAGAGTTTCCGAGCTCTTCCGACCTGCCGGATGCCCGGTCTGTTTTCCGGGATTTTATTTCCAGAAACATCCGGGTTTTATCTTTATAAGAATCAAGCATATCGCTTAGCTTCATTATACGTTCGCCTTTATATTCACCGGAGAACCAGCTGCCGAAATCCATTGCTTTGAGTTCCCGGTATTTATGATCCGATATCCGTGTGCGATTTCCCGATATTTTTGCAAGTGTCCTGTCATGATAGAGTACCGGTACTCCGTCCCGGCTCAATTGCACGTCGAATTCAATACCGTCAACAACATACTCCAGTGCCCTGTTAAAAGCCGATCGCGTGTTCTCGGGCGCCTCGTACCGGGCGCCGCGGTGCGCTATTATAAGCGGCCGGTATATGTCATTTTTTTTCATCTTTATCCGAATAACATTCTGCCCAGTAAGTCCTTATATCAGTACAGTATTCTTTCGGCAGCTTTTTCATCCGTATGAGGTTCATCGGATTCAAGACAAATGTCTGGACACTGTACAATGCTTCAGGCACCTTTAACTGCCTTAGTCTCAGCATTCCCGCTTTGACGGCTCCTTTTTTTCCGGCTTCAAGGAAACTTGACGCGGCACTGATGAAAAGATCCCTTGGAAATATTCCGCTTATTCCGGGGAATCCGCACTTTCTCAATCCATCTCTGATAATTGTAGCGCAATTACGCGTAAAGACATTTGTGCTACGATATTTTTCCGGTCTCTTTGGATTCACAGGGGTACTATGAATTACTTTAAGTTCGTTATGATATATATCCGAAAGCCTTACAGTATCCAGCCCTTTAATGTGCAACACATGTATAGTCCTCATAAATTGCCGGCCGAATTTGTTATAGTAAGGTTTCTCTTTATCGTCTATATTGAATAACATGGTATCAGGATGCGGTGCGAACTCACCCAGGGCAGGCCTGTAGAAATATTCAGCCGGGCTCATTACCTCGTTTTCGATCAGCAGATGAGAAAAATTAAATATCTCGCCATTGACATTGATTGCAATATGCCCCATGAAAGAGAACGGGTATTTAACAAGTCTTTCATTGTAATAGATCTCTACAAACGGATATTCCGGCAACGGGACATCCGGCCACATAATAACTATCGGCCTGCCTGTATCGTAATCACATTCATCGAGCCGGCGGGCGCAAAGCCTTCTGCCGGTCCAGTGCTCAAGATAACCGTTCCATATAAGCTCATCCTCCAGCAGGCGGGCACCGTCATCCCCCTTAAGAAATCTCCTGTCTCCCTCGACTGTCAGTATGCCCTTGATAATGTCTTTATTCATACCTTTCCCTTTTCTTTCGGCAGATACCTGTAATATAGAGCAAGGTCTGTCGCAACAAGAAGCATATTGACCGCATACAGGTAAGTTACCCAGTCATATGAATAGAGTATCTTATGCACAAGGCCGCTCATATAACCGGCACACAGTATTGCCATGAATAACGGGCTTTTTCCCGATACTACTTTCGTACGCACCGACTTGGCAATGGATACCGGCCAGCTTACTCCAAAACAGATGAGCATAATTGCTTCAAATATACTCATTTTCCATTCTATTTTTAACCGCTGCCGCAAAAAAAAGGCTTCCGCATGCGGCAATTACCGATGATATGAAAGGGAATATCATGCTTCGCATAACACGGTTCAGTATAGGAAAATTCGGATCATATATCTTCAACACGAGACATGAAGCAAGTAACATCTCCACAGGACCCAGGAAAAGGTTCATCCCGGCATCCCACCAGAGGTTACGGCGCACAAGCAGTACGAATAGGATCGCTGTTACTGAGAGAAGAAAAATAGTCACCCTGGTCAGAAAAAAAACACTCCTGCCGAGTAATGAAGCTGCCGAAAATGCGTTCAACCTGCAAGAGATGAAACCTAATAATATTATCATAAACCCGGTACCGAAACAGTAGCCGCTCAGCTTCAT
>JBDRKX010000017.1:0-26605 GCA_043813605.1 Elusimicrobiota bacterium
AGTTCCGTAATAATAACCGTGTACCATTTCCCACTCAAGCAGTTTATCTTCATTCATCAATGATCTGAATTCACTCTCATCCACAAAAAAATAGTCCCTGCCGTCTACCTCGTTAGACCTGGGCGGCCTGCTTGTCACGGATATCGAATATACCATATTATCAATATCCTTCACAAGCATACTGCACAAAGTGGTCTTGCCCGCTCCGGAAGGAGCGGATATCACAATGCACTTACCGCACTTTTTTTTTCCCGACAAGGGTCTTTTTCCTGTTTCTTTGATCATAGAGGTTGGAGATTTCATCGAATTCTATAAATTGTAATTATAGCAGATTGTATTATAATTTACAACCTAAGCCGGTTTTTATACATGTGAAATCCTGAGGTACCGGCGCTTCGTGGTAAACGCGTTCCCCGCTTGCGGGGTCACGGAAAGAGATCTGACAGGCATGGAGCATCTGTCTCGGCGCCGGTATCGTTCCCTGTCCGTATTTTTTATCCCCGACGACAGGATAACCATAATACGAAAAATGGACCCTTATCTGATGAGTCCTCCCGGTAAGAAGATATATCTCGACCAGGGTCGCGTTATTTAACTTTTCCTTTACCCTGAACCGTGTAATCGATTTCCTCGCATCAGTCCAGCCCACACTCATTCTCGTGGGATCCTTAACAGACCGCTTTATGGGAACGCATATTTCTCCCGCTTCTTCAGGGATAACACCTTCCACCAGGGCTGAATATACCTTTTTTACTTCCCTCGACTTGAACTGCCTCCTGAGATCCAGCGCACTTTTTTCATCAAGGGCTATTACCATTACGCCGGAAGTATCCTTGTCCAGGCGGTGAACAAGATGCGGATCAGGGAACCTGCCTAAAAGCCCGTTCAGCAAGGTTCCGCTTTTGTTTCCCGGAGCGGGATGCACCACTATTCCGGGAGGTTTGTTTATAACTGCATATGAGTCAGCGGTATGTAATATTTCGAACTGTATATCCTGAGCCTCAAGTGTGCTTTTCTGTTTGTCCGGCAGATCTACCAATATACTGTCGCCCTCTATTACCCTGTAGTTACAGTTCTTAACCGTTTCATTTACATTCACTTGCCCGGCTTCGATCAGTTTTTTTACTCTTGACCTTGAAAATCCCAGCTCTTCTGCAAGGAACACATCAAGGCGGGAACGCTCCCCGGTACCCGCAACAAGTATCTTTTTTTCACCCATTCTTTCCAGTCCGGACACCTTTCTTCATCAGGTAGATACCCGCTGCTATGCAGAGCAGCGCGAGCCATTGTGTCATTGTCAGTCCTGTCAGCGTGGTTCCCCTGTAATCACCTCTCAGGAATTCTATCAGTACCCTGAATATGCCGTAGGCTGTCAGGTAGAGTGAAAAAACACCTGAATTCGGAGTCTTACCATCTTTAAGTTTCAGGTAAAGGACCGCTGACAGTATAAACATGAAAACCGATGAATATATCTGTGTCGGATGCAGGGGAACATCAAGCGGATATGCCAGTGATCGGGGATCGCTGAATTTTATGCCTGTAAAGAGATCCGTCGGTTTACCGTAACAGCAGCCGGCAAAAAAGCATCCTATTCTTCCGACAGCATGACCGAGAGCGATACCGGGTGCAAGGACATCTACCACGCTCCACAGTTCATATCCCGACCTATGCGAACTATAGAGTATCCATAACGCGCTCCCTATGAAACTGCCCGCGAAAACCAGCCCTCCCTCCCAGAACATCAGTATCCTCAAAGGAGTATGAATATACTCATTAAATGACAATATGACATAGGCTGCCCGCGCACCTGCCAGTCCGCATACGACAATTCCGGTAAATATCTGGTTTATATATTCAGCAGGAAGCGATCTGTAACGGGCGTTTTTAAGTGATACCTGGAAACCCGCGATTATACCTGCGGCTACAAAAAATCCGTAAGTATGCAATGTCACCCATTTAAACGATAATATTTCCGGATACATTATGACAGATTAACTTTCTTTTTTTTGCCGACTATATCAAAAAAGACGGTCGCGGCTATCAGGAATGCACCGACGGTAATAGCGCTGTCGGCTATATTGAAGACAGGCCATACCTTGAAATCGATGTAATCGATTACCCCGGAATAAAAATACCTGTCCCACAGATTAGAGATCGCGCCGCCGAGTATAAGACCATATGCAGTATACTCCAGTCCCTTGGTCCTCTTGCTTAGAACAAGTACTATTATAAGGATGACTATCACTCCCAGGTTCACCAATGTAAGCAGGCTGTTATTCCCGGTAAAAAGGCTGAAGGCTATACCGGTGTTATGCAGATAAGTTATATTGAGAAAAGGCAGCAGTCTTACAGATTCGCCGTAATCCAGGTTCACTGAAACGAGAAGTTTGAGCAGCCGGTCCAGTATGAAAACTGTGAAACTCAGGTAGTATATCATTCATCCTGAATACCGGCGACTATGCCGGTACACCTGCCGCAAAGATCAGGGTGTCCCCTGTCTGCTCCGTTATCTTCACTTACCAGCCAGCAACGGACACATTTCTTACCCTCAGCTTTTTTTATCCGAATAGTTAAACTGCCGGACAAGAAGTTTATCGCATCTTCACCGGGAGCGCCCTTCCTGATAACTACATTGCTTACTATCAGGTATTCCTTCCAGTTATCTTCGTTTTTCTTCAAAAATTCCAGCACGCTCTTATCTTCGGATACGATCTCCACCTGCGATTCCAGAGGGTCTTTTACCAGTTCCTGTTCTTTGGCTAGCTCGATCTTCTTGAGCACAGCTGTCCTCAAGGCGACTATATTGTCCCACAAAAGGGCATGTTCAGGATCGTTCCATCTTTCGTCGGGCCGGTCCATTTCCGCCAGGAATATGCTCTCAGGATATTCCCCTTCAGACAGCGGCTGTTCTTTTTTAAGTATCTGCCACGCTTCTTCAGCAGTATGACTCAGGATCGGGGACATGTATTTCAGGAGCATTTCCAGTATGATACTGAGGACTGTCTGTGCCGAACGGCGTTCTATGGAATCCTTTGCCGACACATATAACCGGTCCTTGAGGATGTTAAAATAGAATGACGAAAGCCATATGTTGCAGAAATCATGGAGCATCCTTGTGCTCTTGAAAAACAGGCAGTTCTCGTAATTTTCACTTACGCCGCTGATGGTCTCATACAGTTTATGCAGTATATACCTGTCGATAGATGTCATATTTTCATACGGGACCCTGTTCTTGTCGGTAAAGTCGCTGTTGTTGCCGAGTATAAAACGTATCGTGTTTCTTATCCTGCGGTAATATACTACTATCTGCTCCAGTATTTCCCGGGATATCTTGATGTCTTTAAAATAGTTTTCGCTTGCAACCCACAGCCGGAGCAGGTCTGCCCCGTATTCCTTTACGACTTCCTGGGGACTCACGACGTTCCCAACGGACTTTGACATCTTCTTACCTTCGGCATCGACTATAAACCCGTGTGTAAAAACACTTTTGTACGGCGGGATATTCCTTACAGCCACAGCCGGTATCATCGATGTCTGGAACCATCCCCTGTGCTGGTCAGACCCTTCGAGGTACATGTCAGCCGGCCATTGATGGTTCTCACGGGTCTCCAGAACTGCAAAATTGCTTACTCCCGAATCAAACCATACATCCAGGATATCCGACTCTTTTCTGAAATCATCTGATCCGCATGAACACCTTATTCCGTCACCCAGTATCTCACCGGCAGAATACTTGAACCAGCCGTCTGAACCGTGTTCCTTGACGAATTTCTGAACACTGTTCAGGCTTTCTTCGGTAGCAAGTATCCCGCCGCAAGAACTGCAGTAAAATACGGGTACCGGTACTCCCCATAATCTCTGCCTTGAAAGGCACCAGTCCGGACGGTTCTGGATCATGGCAGTTATCCTTTTTGCCGCCGATTCGGGAAACCATTTTACATCAGGGATCTTCTTCAGGATCTCGCCGCGGAGTCCGTTATGATCGACCTTCATAAACCATTGTTCTGTTGCCCTGAATATCACCGGTTTTTTACATCTCCAGCAGTGCGGATAGGAATGGACCACGGCCTCACTGCCGAAAAGAAGGCCCTTGTCTTTCAGCATTTCGAGAATGACCGGATCACTTTCAAAAACGCCCTTACCTGTTATCTCACTGATCCCGGCTTTATCGGTGAACCTTCCTTTATCATCCACCGGTGACAGGATGGGAAGAGAGTATTTCTTTCCGGCAAGGTAATCCTCTTCTCCATGACCCGGAGCTATATGGACTATTCCCGTGCCGTCTTCAAGAGTGACAAAGTCTCCGAGTATCCCTCCTGATCTCCTGTCAGAAAACGGGGGCAGGAATTCTTTTCCCTCAAGATCGCGGCCCTTTACTGTACCCGCCGGACTGTATTCGGGATAACTGGACGCAAACTCCTCAGCCACTATCAGGTATTCCGTGCCGTTTCCTATATAGGAATATTTGTGATCCGGGTGAAAACAGAGCGCCACATTTGAAGGAAGCGTCCAGGGAGTAGTTGTCCACACAAGAGCATATACCTTACTGCCTTTTTCTATAAAATCCGGCACTGCCGATACCATCTCGAACCTCACAAAGACCGACGGGGAACTTATGTCGGCATACTCGACTTCGGCTTCCGCCAGCGCGGTATTACAGGAACCGCACCAGTAGACCGGTTTCAGTTCGCGGGTAATGAAACCGCGAAGAAAAAGTTCTTTAAAAATCTCTATTATCTTCTCCTCGTATTCGCGGTGAAGTGTCAGGTACGGGTTTTCCCAGTCACCGAACAGTCCGAGCCTCATAAACTCTTTTCTCTGTATATCTACGAAATTGAGCGCATAATCAGCCGCTTTTTTCCTGAAATCCATTTTATCCGTTATCGTGCGGGTTCCCATCTTTTTCAGAAGTTCGAACTCGACAGGAAGCCCGTGGCAGTCCCAGCCCGGTATAAAAGGCGTATAATGACCGGTCATAGCCTTGTACTTTATGACTATATCCTTGAGCACCCTGTTGAGAGAATGTCCCATATGTATATGGCCGTTTGCATAAGGCGGCCCGTCATGCAGAATAAATTTTTTCATGTCAGCATTTTTATCAAGAAGCGCTCTGAATACACCGGATTTCTTCCACATATCCTGTATACCCGGTTCCCTGCTGGAGAGATTCGCTTTCATGGAGAACTCGGTCCCGGGCAGGTTTAATGTCTTATTGTAGTTCATCTGGTTTTGATATCACTCCTTTTTCTGTTATATATGCTGTGATCAATCTGTGCTCTGTTACATCGAATGCGGGGTTTACCGCTTTGGTTCCTTCAGGGCATATCCGCTCTTTTCCCATATAAATAACTTCTTCAACATCACGGTCTTCTATTTCTATATCATCACCTGAAGGTGTATTAAAATCAAATGTGGATCTGGGAGCAGCAACATAGAACGGCAGAGAGTTTTCTTTTGCCAGCACAGCCACCATATAGGTACCTATCTTATTTGCGACATCCCCGTTAGCCGCTATCCTGTCCGCGCCCACGATGGCTGCATCTATCTCTCCTTCTTTCATGAGCATGCCGGACATGTTATCGGTAATCAGGGTATACGGTATGCCCGCTTCTTTCAGTTCAAAACACGTCAGTCTTGCTCCCTGCAGACGCGGCCTGGTCTCATCAGCATATACCATCCCTACAATGCCCTTTTCAAAAGCCGCGCGTATCACTCCGAGTGCCGTACCCCAGCCGCCGGTTGCCAGTGCACCGGCATTACAGTGTGTAAGTATGTTCAGCTTTCCTTTTTTTCCGGAGAGTTCTTCAAGCATTTGGGCTCCGTACCTGCCCATATCTATGTTCGCCTGTATCTCTGTTTCCTTGATATTGTCAGCAGCCCCGACAAGCCCAGCTATGATCTCATCAGTCTCTTTTTCTTCAAGACTTACATATTTTTCTTCCATCCTGTCGAGCGCCCACCTGAGGTTTACCGCAGTAGGCCTGGCGGCCTGGAGTTTGCTCTTCACCTCTCTCATATGGCCCGGCAGCAGGGATCTTTCCATATCAGCGGCTTCGATACACCCGAGGCAGTATCCGTAAGCCGCCGCGATACCGATGGCCGGGGCGCCTCTTACGGTCATATTGGTAATAGCATCCGCCGCTTCATCGGAATTTTCAATACTGACCTGCGAGACCTCTCCCGGTATTTTCCGCTGATCCAGAAGTAACAGTACATTATCCTTAAATAAGATTATGTCGAGCATGGATCCCTCTTAAATAGCAGTTATTCTGAATAAAGCCATAGTAAATATCGAGATCACCATGGCTACAACCAGCTGGTTTATCTCGCCCTGGACCGGGAACAGCTTTTTCGTGTGTCTCGTGATCATCCTGGAAAAATCGGTTACAACCAAACTCATTAAAACACCTCCGTTATCTTTTCCCGATACTATCATGCATATGCGTATAGCAATAACTAATGAGCAGAGCATAATAAGACTGCTTAAGGAATAGGCTATTGCACCGAATATCATTTCTCTTCTTCTCCTTTTCCGAAAAGTTTTTTTCCAGAAAGTTTTTCCCCGGAAAGTTTTTCCCCGGAAAGTTCACGCGATCTTTCACAGGCTTTCCTGAGTGCATTATAAAATATCTCGTCAAAAGAGTTCTCAGAAAGATAGTTCAATGCGGCTTCAGTGGTACCGCCCGGAGAAGTAACATCTTCCTTCAGCTCTTTAAACGGTTTACCGCTCATCTTCATCATCTGTCCCGACCCCCTGACTGTCTGATATATCAGACGGCGTATGTCTTCGGTACCCTCGATCCCGCTGTCCCTGGCAAATCTTTCCATTACTTCCGCGATGTAGAAGAAATATGCCGGGCCGGAACCGGAAAGAGCGGTTACAGCATCCATGAGTTCTTCATTTACATGCACCTTTTCACCCAGAGCGTCTATTATCGAGTCTATAAGCCGGATATCATCTTTCCCGGCATCACGGTCTTCTTCCGATATCACGACACCTGTCAACCCTTCACCAAAGAGCAGAGGCGTATTAGGCATCAACCTTACGATCCTTGCCGAACTTTCGGGTAATGATCTCTTTATATACGCGCTCCTGATACCGGCTGCAATACTTATTATCCAGACAGGAGAGGAGACGCCCTTTATGATGGCCGAGAGTTCAGACAGCACCTTATCTATATCCTGAGGTTTAACGGCTATTACATATATATCACTCGGGCCGGCTTCACTTATGCTGTCATAGATAGTACTTCCGGCAAGCTCACTTTTTCGTGAATAGTCTTTTTCCACGCCCCGGACATCATACTGCCCCCCGGCTTCCATGATGGAAAGTAAAGCATAACCCATCTTTCCGCATCCTATAATTGTTATTCTTTTTTTATTCATAGTCTATGAATTATAATAACTTAACGCTGAATTGCAAATGCGACCATTCTTTCCGAGTCACCTTTGCGGTGGGAATAGTATTTCATGTTTTCAAAAGTACATTCACCGTCTTCCTTTGCCGGGATTATAGAAGCGCTGTTAACCCCTTTTTCCATCAGCTGTATACTCAGAGCTTCAAAGAGATCCGCAAAGCTTCCCCGGCAAGCCGCAGCCGGCAGTCTCTCAGCCACTTCAGCGCCTATCCTGAAACAATCACCGCAGATATACGGCCCGGCTATGTAGGTTATGTCTTTCAGTAACAGGCCTTTAGATTCTATCATACGCACGGATTCAGAGCCGATCCCGGATGATATGCCCCGCCATCCGGCATGGAACATACCCAGAAGATCATCCTTGTGAAGTATTATCACCGGCATACAGTCCGCTACTCTTACACCCAGAAGACACCCGGCAGGATCACCTGTGAACAGCATACCGTCCGTACCGGATAAAAGATTACCGGCAGGATTCCCTTCTGACGGAGCAGACAGTTCCCGTATAACGGGTCCGTGTACCTGTGACATCAGAAATATTTTTTCACGTCTTACTGAAAAAACTTCGGAAAGGTAATTGAAAGCTTCACAGGAATCTCTAAGGTCTTTTCCCTTCAGCGTTATCCCTGCAGTTACTTTTCCGGTCGGAAGATCGAAATATTCTATTAGGTCGTCCCGCTGCCCGATTTTATCCCCCTCAGCCTCAACAACAGGTCTTCGGGATTAGTCGCCGCCCGTTTAGCGTCTTCTATATCGACCTTTTCCGCCCGGCAGAGTTTTTCAAGAGCCTGGTTAAATGTCTGCATACCGTAATAATCGCCTTTTTCCAACTGCTCCGATATAGAAGAAAAATCGTTCTCTTCTATCAAATTCCTTATAAGTGAAGTGGCGACGAGTACTTCGACTGCAGGTATCATGCCTTCCCCATTCTTTTTGGGAAGCAGCCGCTGTGAGATCACGGCACAGAGACTGTCGGCGAGCTGCAGCCGGATCTGGTTCTGCTGGAACGGAGGATAGATATCCACGATCCTTGTTACTGTCTGCATGGCGTCAATAGTGTGTATTGTCGACAGGACAAGGTGTCCCGTCTGCGCGGATGTCAGAGCGGCGGACATCGTCTCCATGTCTCTCATCTCACCTATGAATATCACGTCAGGATCCTGCCTTACTATGTTCCTGAGCGCATCGTTATAGGAAAAAGTGTCTATACCGAGTTCCCGCTGTGCGACGATACTCTTGTTGTCCTTGTGTATATATTCGATAGGATCCTCTACTGTTATTATATGTTTGGAAGCGTTCTTGTTGATATAGTCTATCATGGCTGCCAGCGTTGTAGATTTTCCGCTTCCTGTTGTACCGGTAACAAGTACAAGGCCTCTCGACGACAGCGATATTTTTTTCAGGCTTTCCGGCAGATCAAGTTCATCTATGCTCTTTACCACCGAAGGTATGAGCCTGAGCGCAAGATTGGTTACGCCGCGCTGTTTGAATACATTGATCCTGAATCTTGCTGTTCCTTCCAGGTTATACGCTAGGTCAACCTCATACCTTTTCTTGAATTCATTAAACTGTTCTTCACTGCAGAGTTCGGCCGCGATATTATCAGTATCTTCCGGGGTCAGTTCCGGCTGGTTTACCGGTTTAAGATCTCCGTTTATCCTCAGTATCGGTTTTGAACCCGGCCTGAGATGCATATCAGATGCCTTTAATTCCGACATACCTTTCAGAAGAGCAAGTATTCTTTCTTTTGTATTCATTATTTTTTCTCTTTATTACGTTTGAGGTATGACGGGAACTTGATCGATATGCCGGCTTTTGCTTCTTCAATAGCTACCGGGGTTTTTGCCGCATGCTTCTCTACACCGGCAGGCGAACTGGACCTTTTCTTGCAGCCGGTCGCTATAACAGTTATCTTTATCTCGTTTTCAAGGCTGGCATCTATCGTGTGTCCGAAAAACACATCCGCTTCGGGAGAAACCGAACTGTGTATCAGCTTCATGGCAGCCTCTATCTCGAACATTGTCATGCCTTTATTGCCTGTAACATTTACAAGGAGTCCCTCTGCACCTTCGATCGAAACATCCTCCAGCAAAGGAGAAGTTATGGCTGTCCGGGCGGCTTTTACCGCACGGTCCTCACCCTCACCGAATCCCAGTCCCATAATAGCCTCACCGGCATTCAGCATTACGCTCTTAACATCCGCGAAATCTACGTTTATCACACCTTTTGTAGTTATTATATCCGATATGCTCTGCACCGCCTGCCTGAGAACGTCATCTGCGACTTTGAATGTCTCAAGCGCGGTCGTATCTTCTTTTATTACCGAAAAAAGCTTCTGGTTAGGGATGACAAGCAGTGTATCTACATTCTTCCTGAGCTTCTCGAGACCTTCGATGGCTCTTTGATGTCTCTTTTTTCCTTCAAACATAAAAGGTTTTGTAACTACGCCTACTGTCAGAGCGCCCAGTTCTTTTGCAATCTTGGCTATAATAGGCGCAGCGCCCGTACCCGTACCGCCGCCGAAACCCGCTGTTATAAAAATCATGTCCGAGCCGCTGAGTGATTCCTTTATGGTTGCACTGTCTTCAATTGCAGCTTGTTCACCGACACTGGGGTTTCCGCCCGCTCCCAGTCCCTTGGTCAGATGTTCACCCAGCTGAAACCTGACACCGGCAAGTGAATCCTGCAGCGCCTGGGCGTCTGTATTGGCAGCAATGAAATCTACACCCTTTATCCCCGCCTCGATCATCCGGTTTACGGCATTACCGCCGCCGCCGCCCACGCCTATGACAGTTATACTGGCATTTCCTATCGGATCCTTTTCTTCTATTGTTATTACCATATTTTTTACTCCTGATATAACCGGCTGACTTAAGAACCGGTGCTGCTATTTTTCAGAACATGTCATCGAACCAGGCTTTGATCTTGTCCCAGACTCCCCGCGGAGCCACACCCATCCTGCCTGACTCTTCTGTATTAATGGAATATTCCATGAGTCCCAGCGCTGTAGCGTATTTTGGAGAATTGATCATTTCGAATTTTCCGCCCACTCCGCGCGGCCTTCCCAGCCTAACCTGAAAATTCTGCAGCTTTTCTTTTATAGCTTTATCAATCCCCTTAAGCTCTGCACCGCCGCCTGAGAGTATGATCCCGCCGGGAACCATCTGCTGCTGTCCGCTCTTTGTGATCTCACGCGATATAAAATCTATGATGTCATCCACTCTCGGATTTATTATCTTGTTTATCTGTTCCAGTGTGGCCTTGTTGCGGGACTGGCCGTCAACTCCTATGTACTCGATCTCCATATCAAGTGAATCCTCAGGAAAAGCGCAACCGTAATCTTCCTTGATCCTTTTTGCTTCTTTCAGGGAAGTCTTGAGCCCGTGAGCCAGGTCATAAGTTATGTAGTCCGCACCCAGATCGATCTCACTTATGTAATTCAACGCACCGTCTATGAAAACCGCGATATTTATGGTCTGAGCACCGATATCCACGCTGAGGCATCCGAGTTCCTTCTCTTCTTTCGCTACAACAGCGTGTGAAGGCGCAAGAATGGACGAGACTTTACCGGATATGCCCAATCCCGTTCTTGTTATGCATTTGTCCAGGTTATTTATAGGTGCCGATGCACCCGTGATGAGCATAACTTCGACTTCTATGTGGTTACCTTCCATCCCGACAGGTATCTCGACACCCTGCTGGTTATCAACTTTAAAATCAAGCGGTATTGAATGGATTATCTGCCTGTCGGAACTGAGAGGTACTGCCCTGGCGGAAGTTATTACCCTTTCAACATCTTCTTCAGTGATCTCTCTGTCAGAATGAGCGATCTTGGCCGCGCCCTGATGACGATGTCCCTCTATGTGACTGCCGTTCACACTCACATATACGTCTTTCACCTTTACTTCAGCAGCCTTTTCGGCTTTTTCTACAGCTTTGACTATGGCCCTGTTTGTGCTTTCTATGTTTACAACTACGCCATGTTTGAGTCCTGAACAGTCCTCTTCACCCACACCCATGATATTAAGCTGTCCCTCCAGTGAGTTGTAACTGGCAATAACCGCACAGACTTTGCTTGAACCTACATCTAAACCGCAGTATATTTTATCTTTCATATTATTTTACTATGAGTGCTCCTTCTATTTTTTCATTTACAAACCGGACAAATCTCAGATCCACATACGTTATCTTTTTGGCCAGTCTGCTGTACTCCTCTTCTATCTTGTCCAATAAATAGATATTCTTTTCTATTACCAGATCGTCTATTTTGGAAACTTCCGGCCACTTACTGTAAAAATCCCTCAAGTAGACAATGATCTCATCCCTGTAATTACAGTCCAGTGCGATTATCTTCCTGTGAAAACCTTCATTCAATGTCCCGATCCTCATCAGGAATTTGCCGAGCTTCTCTACTTTTTCAGCATCTGCAGGCCTGAATTCGATCGCAGGCCCTTCAAGTCCGGGAAAAATATTCCTGTCAGGACAGACCACATATCTCTTTTCGTCTTTGATCTGGTAGCCTATCGGTGTATCTTCCTGTATCTCGATCTTAATAACATTCGGAAAATCCCTGATTATGGAAGCCGCCTTTATCCTTGGAAAGGATTCCAGTCTCTCTTCCAGGTCAGAAACTTTTATAGCCAGAATATTCTCGCCATATCTGATACCGAGTATATCGAGTATCATATTATCGGAAACCATATTGTTTCCCGTGATCTCTATCTGGTCGGGATCAATACCGAGCCTGTCCATTCTCAGAAGTATATCCCAGGCGATCTTCCCGGCTATCGAGATCACAAGTATGAGAAAGATCAATTTCTTTAACGCCCCGGTTATACCCCGGCGCCTATTTTTTTGCTGACGTACTTTCAAGGATGCCTTTAACCAGTGTATTAAAATCAATGCCTGCCAGTTCTGCGGCTTCAGGAAGAAGGCTCGTTTCGGTCATCCCCGGGATAGTATTTATCTCAAGGATATAAAAATTCTTCCCGTCCAGCCTGAAATCAACTCTGGCCATCGTACTACATCCCGTCACCCTGAATGCCAGTTCAGCCGCCGCCTGTATATCATCATATAAACCGGCGGCAATATCCTCTACAGGATAATGTTTTGACATCCCGATCTGGTATTTCGCAGTATAGTCATAAAAATCCGTCATGGATTCGATTTCAAGCAGCGGAAGCGCACGGCCGTTCAGTACACCGACAGTAATCTCTCTTCCCGGTATATATTCTTCCGCCATTACGCCGTCATTTTCGCAGCCGCTTTGTTCGGAAGATATGCGGGCTTTTTCAAAAGCTTCCGGCACACCTTCCTTATCCCGTACGATAGTCGTAGCGATCGTAGATCCTCCCATTACGGGTTTGACTACCAGCGGGACATCGATTTCGAGACTGTCTGCACTTTCCATCAACTGCCATCCGGGCGATGGAATATTATGATATTTAAAGATCTTCTTGCTGAAAACCTTGTTCATACAGACAGCGGATGCGAGCACGCCGCTTCCGGTATAGGGGATATCCAGAGTATCAAGAAGCCCCTGTATGGAGCCGTTTTCCCCTTTCCCGCCATGCATGGCGATAAATACCATGTCATAGTTCCCGGAAGCCAGGACTTTTACAAAATCACCTTCTGCCTGTACAGTGCCGAACTCCACACCGAGTTCGGTCAATGCTTTTTCTATGGATCTGGCTGTTGAATAGGCCACTTCTTTTTCCGCTGATTCTCCACCGGTAAGGACCGCAACTCTGCCAAAACCTTTCAAAGAACTCTCACTCATCAAAACCTTCTCCAAGCAGCCGGATCTCAAGTTTCATATCCACGCCGAATTTTTCCCTCACACTGATCCTGACTTTTTTTATAAGATTCCAGATATCTGCAGATGTCGCTCCGCCACTGTTAATTATATAATTCGCATGTGAATCAGATATCCGCGCGCCGCCTTCTTCAATACCTTTGAACCCGGCCATTTCGATCAGCCTGCCGGCTGATGTCTTTCCGTTATCGGGATTTTTAAAAACGCATCCGCAGCTTTTTTCCCGGACAGGCTGCGTTGCTCTTTTTAACACGATATTTTGCCTGATTTTTTCTATTATATCAGTTTTAATTCCAGTTTTCAAATCAAATACAGCCTCGGTCAGTATGTTTCTTTCAGGCAGTTCAGTACCCCTGTATTTAAACCCTATGTCCTCTTTTTTTATTCTTGTATACGACTGTTCCTCCGGACAGTAGACCTCTATCTCCTTTATATAATCGCCTATAGCGTCTGTCGCAGTTCCGCAGTTTCCGAGAACCGCTCCGCCGACACTGCCGGGAACACCTCCGAGAAATTCCAGTCCGGTGAATTGCTGCTCAACAATAAACCTTAAGAGTTTCGGGAGTGTGACGGCCGGTCCTGAAACGACCATATTTTCCTGGAACCTCCTGTAAACATTGCAGAAATTTCCGCTGAGCATCAATACAGTACCGTTAAATCCGCTATCGCTTATAAGAGTATTGAATCCTTTCCCTATTATGTGCCATTCGCTTTTGCTCTCTTCCAGTTCGTCCACTGTGCATGCAAGTTCTTCCTTTGTTTCGACCTCTATAAAATGCCGCGCATTCCCGCCGCATCGGTAACCTGAAAATCTGCTAAGGTCAATATTTGAAAGTTTATTCATCGCGATCCGGTTTCACGGCAGTTACATTCCTTCTCTTCAAAAGGCTTTCTAATATCTTGTATATGTCGCCCGCGCCCAGAGTCACACAGATATCACCGGGTCTCAGGAAAGAATTAACATTGTCAGTCAACTCACATATATCCGGTATATATTTGACTTTACTCTTATCTTCAAACTCATCTATAATGGACATGCTGGAAACACCTTCAATTGCAATTTCACCGGCAGGGTATATGTCTGTTATGTAAATATAATCAGCTATTGAAAGGCTCCCGGGAAACTTTTTCGACAGGTTTCTCGTACGGGTATACCGGTGAGGCTGAAATACCGCTATAAGCCTGGAATCCGGATATATCTCTTTGAGGCTTTTCATTGAAAGTGCGATCTCTGTAGGATGATGCGCGTAATCATCATAAAAGATAACCCCTCCCGCCTCTCCCATCTTTTCCAGTCTCCTTCCGACACCACGGTATTGCAGAAGGGCATCAGAAATTACTTTAAAATCTATGCCCATCTCGAGCGCTGTCGCGCAGGCAGCAAGTGAATTAGTGACATTATGCATACCGGAACACATAACTGCGATCTCTCCTACCTCCCGGCCTTCTTTAATGACTTTATAAACTGATCTCTCCGGACCCAGCGAAATATCCGAAGCACGATAATCACATTTTTCTCCCAGCCCGTATGTCCTGTACGGCCTGTTTAAAAGCGGCAGTATGCTCCTTAAATTCTCATCATCGCCGCAGATCACGGAGAATCCGTAAAAAGGCACTTTGTTGAGAAATTCCGTGAATGTATTTTTAAGTTTATCCATATTGCTGTAATAATCCATATGGTCATCATCAATATTCGTGACAATACTTATCGCCGGCGTAAAATGCAGGAAAGACCCGTCGCTCTCATCCGCTTCGGCAACGATATAGTCTCCACCGCCCAGTTTTGCGTTGGTCTCAAGATTATTGAATCTTCCTCCTATAACCACTGTAGGATCCATTCCTGCATTATAGAGTATCAGTCCTGTCATGGACGTCGTCGTAGTCTTGCCGTGCGTACCGGCAATACACAGTGCGTACTTCAGCCGCATCAGTTCAGTAAGCATTTCCGCCCGCGGTATAACAGGTATCTTCCTTTCAAGCGCACCGGTGATTTCGGAATTATTCCTGTCTATTGCGGAAGATACTACAACCACATGCGGGTCATCCAGGTTTTCCAGTCTATGACCGATGTTTACCACTGCCCCCAGTTTTCTGAGCCTCCTGACATTTTCGGATTCCTGCATGTCCGAACCGCATACATTATAACCCATATTGATCAGTACTTCGGCTATACCGCACATGCCGCTTCCGCCGATCCCGATAAAATGTATCTTTTTTATTTTTTCAAACATTGTTTTTCTGCCTTTATCTCATTAATGATCACTTCAGCAAGTTTTTCTGAAGCCTCAATAAACCTCTTTTTTAATGTCATCATTTTCATCGACATTTCTCTTCTCTTTTCGGCATCCCTTATCAGCGGCAGAACTCTCAATGCCAGTCCCTCTCCGCTCAGTTTTTCCTCATTACAGCATATCGCCCCGCCTATATTACAGAGAGGCAGAGTATTCAGTACCTGATGCTGTGAAGTAGCTTCCGGATACGGGATCAGTAATGAAGGTATCCCGAGAGCCGTTATCTCGGCCACAGTTGTCGCTCCGGATCTTGCGATAATTATATCAGACGCCGCATACGCATACCTGATATCATCAAGATAAGCATAAACATTCGCAGAGAATCCGTATTTGACATATTCCTCTTTGAGCTGGGCGCGATTTTTATTGCCGCAGACATGGATGAACTGTACCTGTTCGGCCATACTCTCCAGGTACGGAAGTATCTCTATGATCACGATGTTTATACTCTCGGATCCCAGGGAACCGCCAAACACAAAAACTGTGACCTTATCTTTATTCAGACCGAAATGATCCCTGCCTGCATCTTTGTCGACTTCAAAGAGTTCTTTCCTTACAGGATTACCTGTAAGCACGGTTTTCTTGGCAGGAAAATGCTCTATTGAGGATCTGTATGATACCGCAATACGGTCCGCAAAAGAACCGAGAAACTTATTTGCGAGACCGGGAAAATAGTTCTGTTCATGAATAACAACCGGGATCTTCAATATGGAAGCACCTATAACCACCGGAACCGAGAGGTATGCACCGAATGCCGCTATACAGTCCGGCTTCCTCTTTTTAAGAAGTATTATGCACTCTATCAGGCCTATGCTCATTTTTACAAGGAACTTACATATGTTCCAGAACTTCTTCCTGGGTAATGCACAAGCGGTTATCCTGGAGGCGCTGTATCCCTTTTGTGAAAGGACTTTGAATGCAAGCGGCCTTTTATCTATTATAAAACTTATCCTGCTGTCAGGATATTTTTCTTTTATTTTTTCCGCCAGGGCTATGCCAGGGTATATATGCCCGCCCGTACCCCCAACCGCTATTATAATCTTTTTACTCACTTTATCTCCGGACCTTTCTCAAAACTTTTTCACGCTTTTTCGATATATTCAGAATGACTCCGACAGCAAACATATTAAAAAGCAGCGATGAACCTCCGAAACTGACAAAAGGCAGAGACAGCCCTTTAGTAGGAAGACATCCCGTCACCACTCCTATATTAATAATTGCTTGTATAGAAATCAAAAATGTGAGTCCGGCGGCCATCACCCTTCCCAAATATTCTTTCTGGTTCAATGCTATCTTTATGCCGCGCCAGGCAAATAGAGAGAACAGGATCAGCACACAGTATGAGCCTATTATTCCGAGTTCCTGGCCGATCACGGCAAACACAAAATCAGTGTGCACTTCCGGGATAAAAAACAGTTTCTGATAACCGGCGCCCAATCCCACTCCTCTCATACCGCCGTCACCGAGCGCGACTATACTGTGCGACAACTGAAAACCCGAATCGTACATGTTTTCAAAAGGTTTGAGAAAACTCAAAAGTCTTTCCCGGCGATAACCGAAAGAAACAGCAGCATAGATCATAAACGGCAGAAACATCAGCGCACCTATTAACAGGTGCTTTGTCTTCACCCCGCCCAGGAAGAGCATAGCCCCGGCAGAAGTTATTATCAGGGCGGATGTTCCAAAATCCGGCTGCATATATATAAGAAAAACAATGAGCATAACCAGAAGAAGCGGCGGCAGCAGGTCTTTATAGAAAGTACCTATCTTTGAAAATTTCCTGTCCAGGATAGATGCCATATATATTATTACGACCACTTTTGCCAATTCAGCCGGCTGGAAACCTATACCCGCAAACCTGATCCATCTTCTGGCGCCGCCTACAGAATGGCCTATAAAAGGCATCAGTACAGCTGCGAGCAGTATAATTATCAGGAATATTCCCGGTCTTGAGAATTTTGCCCATTTTTTGTAATCGGTATTCAGCCCCAGGATAAAAGAAAAAACACCTATAACCACCCAGATGGACTGCCTGAATACAAAGAAATACATATTGTTATACCGTTCCTGCGCAATGATCGCAGATGAACTGAATACCATAATGATACCTATTATTATAAGGATATATGTAACAGAGAAAAGAATAATATCAAAACCGGGGTTTTTCAGCTTCCTGCCAATTCTTCTATCCATATCTTGAACTTGTCGCCCCTTTCACAGTAATTGTTGAACTCATCAAAACTGGAACCGCCGGGAGACAGCAATACCGTATCACCGGCAGACGCTTTTTTTAACGCCGCTACAACAGCTTCTTTAAAACTTTTACATTCGTACAGCGGTACGATACCATCGCAAATAGCGGTTATCTCATCTCTTGATTCTCCGAAAGCGATCACAAGTGACACCTTTTCTTTGATGATCTTTCTGATATCCGGATGCTTCTGGTGTTTTGAACGCCCTCCCATCAGCAATATTATTGGGCCCGGTATGCTTTCCAGCGCCCTTAGAGTCGAATCCATGTTAGTCGCCTTGGAATCGTTAATAAATGTTACACCCTTTTTAACGGCAAATTTTTCCAGTCTGTGTTTCCCTAATTTGAATCCGGATATATCCGGTGACGCTTTATTTCCGAGTGCCTTCCAGCAAGCTGCAACCGCCATCAGATTTTCCCTGTTATGCGTACCGGGAAGGGAGATAGATTCTCCCCTGAAAATGATCTCCTCCAGCCCGTTACGGTCAACAGATACTATATTGCCGTTTCTCATGAATACGCCTTCAGGCAGTTCTCTTCTTGAAGAAAAAAATATTTTTTTTGATTCTATTTTACTGACAAATTCATCTACATTTTCTATTTCATAGTTTACGATCGCGGTATTCCCGGATGACTGGTTTTTCAATATGCTCTTTTTTGCATCATAATAATCTTCTGCCGAGCCGTGCCAGTCAATATGTTCAGGAAAAAGGTTAAGAACTATACCGACATCAGGTATAAGCGAAGGTGTGAATACCGCCTGGTAACTCGACACCTCCAGTATTACAAGGCTGCCCGCTTTGATATCGCTGACCTTTGAAGTGAGCGGGCACCCGATATTACCCGCCAGTATCCCGCCTGCTATATGCCAGATCAATTCACATGTGGTAGTTTTACCGTTTGTCCCTGTAACCGCAACGACCGTAACATCAGGTAGAAACACCACTCCCAGTTCCAGTTCACTTATTACGCCGATTCCATTGGACAAGGCCCTCTTTATAATACTGTTGGAAGGAGAAATACCCGGACTGGTTATGATCCTGTCATAACCGTCTATGTCTATTTCTTCGGGAAGCCGGCCGCATTCGAACCTGACTGATTCCTTTATATCCGGGGGAATATCCGATATGTCTTCCAGTGACCGAATATCATAGGCCGTTACATCGGCCTTCTGTTCCAGGAGCAGCCTGCATGCTGACAATCCGCTGTCAGCCATTCCGAGTACCAGAATTCTTTTTCTGCTGAGATCTCTCCCGTTTTTCATCCTATCTCAGTTTCAGAGTAGCAAGAGCGGCAAGAGAGAGTATTATCGCAATTATCCAGAACCTGACCACAACTTGAGGTTCACTCCAGCCGCAGAGTTCAAAATGATGATGAAGAGGAGCCATCTTAAATACCCTCTTCCCTTTCCACCTGAAAAAAAAGACCTGGATAATTACCGACATTATCTCGACAAGAAAAACACCTCCTACGATCAGAAGAAGGATCTCCTGCCTTATTATTATGGCACTTATTCCGATAACACCACCCATGAAAAGACTGGCAGTATCGCCCATGAATATCTGGGCCGGGAATATATTGTACCATAGAAATCCGAGACCTGCTCCCGCCAGGGTCATAAGAAAAATACTGATCTCACCCGAACCTTTTATATGCGGGAGAAAAAGATACGCACTGAACTTTGAATGTCCGGATATATATGTAAGAACAGAATATGTTAACGCGGCAAAAATTATCCCGCCGATCGCCAATCCGTCCAGCCCGTCAGTGATGTTAACGGCGTTTGAAGTGGCTACGATTGTAATTATAATAAAAAAGATGTAAAGCGAACCCAGGTTGATAAAGAAATCTTTGAAGAACGGAACACTCAGCGAGTACGGAGCCGCCGGATTCGTGGGATTCATATAAAAATATGCCGCAAGCACTATGCCCAGGACTACCTGCCAGAGCAGTTTGAACGCAGGGCTTATTCCTTTCGGGTTCACGCTTGTAGATGACGTATTATCGTCGATAAAGCCTAGCATGCCGAGCCATAAAGTACTTCCAAGCAGTATGATTATATATATGTTATCCAGCCGCGCCCAGAGGAGGACGGAGATTATCAGGGACAGGAGGATTATTATGCCGCCCATTGTAGGAGTACCCTGCTTCTGCATATGCCTCTCGGGGGCGTCGCTCTTTATAACCTGGATCCTTTTTTTGTTTTTCAGCCAGCGTATCACGGAAGGAGCTATGATAAAATTTATTATCAGCGCGGTTATAAAGGCCATTGCGGCCCTGAATGTTATGTATCTCATAACATTCAGGGGAGAAAAAACGTCACTGAACGGATATAAGAGATGGTACAGCATATAATTATTCTTTCAGATCTTCTATGATCTTTTCCAGTTTTTGTCTTCTGGATGCCTTGATGACAACAAGAGAGTTATTATCAGCCTTCCGCCTGATCAATCCGGCGGCTTCGCTGCTTGTAGAGAAGAGATGGGTATTTTCCCCGTCTAATCCGCCCTCAATTGCTCCTTCAATTAGTTTTTCCGCATAGCTCCCGCCTGCGATAAGGCACTTAACATTATCCAATCCCGCGATATACCGGCCCGCCTCCCTGTGGAACTTCGCCGAATATTCCCCCAACTCAAGCATCTCTCCGATTACAGCGATTATATCCTTTTGAGGATAAATTTTCAATAACTCGGAGAAAAGTGTTTTTAAAGAAGCCGGACTGGAATTATACGAATCATCAATTATTTTTATTCCGTTGATCTCGATGGTCTCCAGCCTGTGCGAAAGCGCGCACATCTCCCTGAAAGCTGAATCCACATCTTCAAAACTTATGTCAAAGATCTTTGCTGTGGCTACTGCCGCCAGTGCATTGTATACATTGAAGATACACGGCATATTGAGTTTGAATGTATAACCTTCGACCTCGAATATAGTCGATTCATGGTCAAATTGAAGTATCTGAAATGTCATGTCCGCAGCAGGATCTTTTCCGAATCCAAGAAGATTCAGTTTTACTCCGTATTTTATGGCTTCATCTCTGATCTCCGGCTGATCAAAATTATATATGAGCGTCCCGCCCTCCGGCAGAGACCGGGCCAGTTCGAATTTGGCATCCAGTATCTTGCGGGGACCGCCGAAATATCCGATATGCGCATCACCTATGTTTGTCAGTATTCCGATACATGGACCCGCAATATCAGAGAGAGATGCTATTTCCCCGGTATGATTAGCTCCCATCTCCAGTACCGCTATCTCGGTACTCTTGTCTATCCCGAGCAGAGCGAGCGGAAGGCCTATGTGATTATTAAAATTTTTTTGAGAAGAATGGACTTTATATGCTTTCCCGAGTACGCTCCTTATCAGCCTGGTTGTAGTCGTTTTGCCGTTTGAACCGGTTATTCCCACCACAATACAATCAAGAGTTTTCCTGTATTCGCGTGCAATATCAGAAAGAGCTTCAAGTGATGACTTAACAACTATGTCGCAGTCATCTCTCTCGCCGATCGTACACCCCCCCTTGGAACGCACTTCTTCCTGATACTCATGTCCGTCACTTTTAGTTCCCTTAAGACAGAAGAAAAGAGTTTCTTCTTCTGCATCTCTTGAGTCGATGACCGCTTTTTTTATATATATGTCACCGGCGATATTCAACCGGCCGGAAACCCAGCCGGCAATAGTATTGATACTGGTTTTTTCCATAATAAAGAGCTTTCAGGTCTATATGTAACTTTTAGCTACCATACGGTCTGAAAAGAATATTTTCTGCTCTCCTATAATCTGATATTCTTCATCTCCTTTACCTGCTATCAGAATACAATCGCTTTCATTAGCATTCTTTATCGCTTTCCTGATAGCTTCTTCCCTGTCCTCTTCTACTTCGTAAGGCGTAGCTGTATCCCTTATACCGACCTCGATATCGAGTATGATGCTCATAGATTCTTCGCTTCTCGGATTGTCCGATGTCAAATATACCTTATCGGACAGAATACCGGCGACTTTCCCCATAAGCGGTCTTTTTTCCCTGTCCCTGTCGCCTCCGCATCCGAATACACATATAAGCCGGCCGTTCACCATGCGTCTCAGTGTCATCAGGATATTTTCCAGCGCAACAGGCGTATGCGCGTAATCAATAACAACAAACCTGTCAGATCCGTCTTCTTTGCTAAGAATCTCACACCTTCCCGGAACCGGCACCGCCCGGCTGATCGCCTTACAGATATTTTCCATATTTCTTCCTCCTTCCATCGCCCACGCTGCTGCAGCGAGGCAATTGTATACATTAAACTTCCCGATCAATCCCGCACTGACCTCACTTGATCCCTGCGGCGTTATCAGATTAAACGTACTTCCCTTCATGTTGATGTCGATTATCTCGGCCATATAATCCGCTTTGTTCTCTATCGCGTATGTAACAGGCTGGAATCCGATATCTCTGCACATCCTCACTCCATATACATCATCAACATTGATGACAGCCGCACCTTTCTCCTTCTTTCTAAGCAGTCCGAAAAGTCTGAGCTTGCTGAGGTAATATTCTTCCAGGGATCTGTGAAAATCAAGATGATCCTGTGTTAGATTCGTAAAAATCGCCTTTTCGAATTTCACGTTTTCGACTCTTTTCAGGACAAGCGCGTGTGATGAGACCTCCATCGCCACTTTATCAACTCCGGCAGAAGCCATAACGCTGAATATAAAGTGGAGGTCATTTGCAAGCGGTGTAGTCAGACCGAAACTGCCTTTCTTACTGCCGTAAAAGTAACCTGACGTACCTATCAGACCGGCTGCACCTTCCTCGGACAGCATCTGATAGATGATATTCGTGATGGTGGTCTTACCATTGGTCCCGGTAACACCGGTGATCGTCATGCTATCCGACGGGCATCCGTAAAATACTGATGACCACTCAGAGAGAGCATGCCTTGAATCTTCAACGTAGACCACCGCTGTTCCCGGCACATTTACCTTTTTCTCGGTAACAACTGCCAATGCACCGTTTTTTACAGCATCTTCAATATAGTCTGCACCATCAGCTTTTTCTCCCTTTAACGCGAAAAACAGCCCGCCGGCCTCTACCCTGTTGGAATCAGCGGCTATACCCGTTATCTCTATATCCATGTCACCATCGGTAGCCGAGGGCCGGTATGATCCGAACAGCTCGTTCAATCTCACTCTGTAACTCCTGAAGGCGGTATATTCATATAGTTCAATGCAGCTCTTGCGATTGCTGAAAACACCGGAGCGGCGACATAACCTCCCCAGTAAAGCTCTGTCTCCGGTTCATCAAAAGCTACTATAATGGTCAGTTCCGGGGTTTCTGCCGGGACAAAACCTCCGAACAGTGCAATATATTTGTCTTCTTTATATGTCTGTGTATCCGGATTGTATTTTTGTGCGGTGCCGGTCTTTCCCGCTACTTTATACCCCTCGACCGCGGCCTGCATGCCGGAACCCTCTTCCACTACTTTCTTCATCATACCGGTTATTGTCTCGGCCGTTTGAGCGCTCACTACCCTCCTGATCATTATTGATTCGAATTCCCGGGATTTGTCATTTATCACGATCCTGTCGATTATCCTGGGCTCATATAACAGCCCGCCGTTTGCAATTACTGAAAATGCCCCTACCAGTTGGAGAGCTGTGACACCGATCTCCTGTCCAAACGCGATCCTTGATACACTTGTACCTGACCATCGATCCGGTTTTCTTAATATCCCGCGCGGCTCGCCCGGAAGTCTTATCCCGGTAAAATTCCCGAAACCGAAGTCCCTTGCATATTTATAAAGAAGCCGTCTTCCCAGTCTTGCCCCTACTTTAGCAAGAGCTATATTCGAAGAATGTACCATACAATTTTCAAATGTCAGTTTCTCATACGGCTTAAAATCACGGATAGGAAATCCACCTACTTCATATTCCCCGTTCTCACAATCAATGATCTCGTCAGTCTTTATAAGTTTTTCTTCTATGGCGGCCGCTGCCGTTACGATCTTGAATGTAGAACCCGGTTCGAATATATTTGAAACAGACATATTCTTCAGTGCTTCCACATCGCTTACCACGAGGCTGTTGTTATCGAAAGAAGGATACTGTGCCATTGCCAGTATATGACCGTTGGACGGGTTCTGTATTATTGCCAGCCCCCATTTGGGCTTATACTTTTTAAAACCGCTCATAAGTTCCCGTTCGGCTATATACTGCAGGTTCGCGTCAATAGTGAGATATATCTTGCTCACACTGTCTTCAGATGAGTCATCCCTTGAGGAAAGATTGACTATCCGCCCTTTGGCGTCTCTAAGAAATTCGCAGTCAGCTACCTTATCCTTAAGCTGATCATCGAAATTATATTCGATACCCGAGAGCCCCTGGTTATCCGTTCCCACGCATCCTATAACCTGGGCCGCCATGGGTGCCTTTGGATAATACCGGGAGTTTTCCTTGACTATCACAAGGCCGTCCTTGCGGTACTCTAATATCCCGCTGATATCCTGCGGGTCAACATGTCTTACATACCACACAAAATCATTGCTGTCTTCGAATTTTGATATATCTACTTTCAGCGATCCCAGTACAGCTTTTTTCATCTCTTCCGTATGGGCGCCGTACTTGTAGTTGAATCCCACAGAATATGTATGTTTATTGATAGCCAGCTGTACACCGTTTCTATCGCATATCTCACCCCTGTACGGGGATACCCTGCTTATATGGACAGAATAATTATCTTTGGCCATTTCACTGTATTTCGCATGGCAGTTTATCTGTATATGAAAAAGTCTCACCCCCAACCCGGCATATAATACAAACAGCCCCAACAATATGAATATTATGCGGAATTTTGCCAGCATAGACGGTTACCTCGCCTCGGCATCGGCCGGTGAAAACATATCCTTCAAACACGCTACCAGAGACGAATTTCGTCTTTTCTTATCATTACCCGGAACAGCCTCTTTGATCCTGAGAACCCGGCAATTCTCAATTCTGGGGATATCCATTTTAAATGATTTTTTTGCATGGTCCTCGATTATGTACAGATTGTATTTACCATGATATTCTTTCATCAGATGCTGTTTCTTGATCTCTTCTTTCCTTATCTTCTCCTGCAGGCTGGTGATCGTATATCCGAGCCTGAATATAGTGACCTGCTGCCATGTAACAAAGAAAAGTATCAGAAAGACCGCTGAAAAAACTATTATGTAGGCTCGTATATGCTCTCTACGCATGAGCTTGTATAACTACTTCACATCCTCTCAAATGTGAGCTCCTTGCAGAGGGATTAGCCATTATCTCCTTTTGTCCCGGACGCATCGCTTTTAATACCCTGACCCTGGGACTGCGCAGAGAAGCATCGCACCTGCATACAGGAAATCCCTTAGGACAGACGCACTTCCCGGAATAATCGGCAAGAAAAGCTTTTACTATCCTGTCTTCAAGAGAATGATATGTTAAGACTGCCATCCTCTTGCCTTTTCCCAGAAGCCTGACAGCTCTTTCAAGTCCTTTACGCAGTTCCTCAAGCTCATTGTTGATGAATATCCTTATGCCCTGAAAGGTCTTTGTGGCAGGATGTATCCTGGTGTGGGTAAGCCGTTTTGCATTCTTTACGATCATAGAAAGTTCCAGGGAAGTAGTTATCTTTTTATTTTTTCTATGTGTCATTATCGCCGCGGTGATCCGTCTGTATTCTTTTTCCTCACCGAATTCTTTAAGCACTTTTTCGATCTCCGCGGAGGGCGCATTATTGATCCATTCGGAAGCTGTCATCCCAGCTGAAGTATCATACCTCATATCCAGGACTTCGTCTTTCATAAAGCTGAATCCCTTTCCGCTCGCTTCTATATGTCTCATAGAAAAACCGAGATCCAGCAGTATTCCGTCAATTGACCTTATTTCAAGTTCTTTTAGCAGGTTTTCTATATTTGCATAGGAATCACAGAACAGCCTGAAATCATCTGTCTTTTCAGATATCCTCTCTTCAGCGATCTTCAGGTTATCTTTATCCCTGTCCACTCCGACAAGTAATCCACCGGGTATGATCTTTTCCAATATAAGAACAGCATGTCCGCCCTCTCCGACAGTACCGTCAACTATGATATTGCCTGGTTCGGGTTTTAAAAAACCCATTACTTCTTCGGCCATTACCGGTTTGTGAATTATTTTTTTATTCAATTGTAAATCCGATCAAAAATCCAGTTCCGTAATATTTTCAGCCAGTTCAGAATAATTTTTTTCAGACTTCTGAAAATATTCATTCCATTTTTTAGGATTCCAGAACTCGATACGGTTTAGCATGCCGATAACCGTGCAGGAACGTTTTATTTGTGCGTATTCAATTAATTTATCCGGAAGCAGTATCCTTCCCTGATTGTCGCAGGCGAGGATTCTGGCGCGTGATAGAAGTATTCTCACAAAACTTCTGGCATCTTTCTTGGTAAGAGGGAGATTCTTTATCCCTTCAGTAATTTTTTCCCACTCGTTGTCAGGAAACAGGAATAGGCATTTTTCAAGGCCTGCAGTTACTATCCAGGTTTTTGTTATCCTGAAATCTACAGGTATAAAAACCCTTTTCTTTGTATCAACACTATGACTGTATTCGCCTATTAGTTTTCCGCCACTTTTCACCACTCTAAACCACCTTTGACTATTTTATATAATATAATATTATTTTTGTCAAGCATTTATATGCATATCTGCAATATCAGAACTCCTGACATAGCAGCTTAAGAAAATGTCCGCTTTTTCCATTTTCAGCCTGATTCGGCAACCCCAAAGTGCAGCATCAACTTCGTTCCCGGAAAACAAACTTTCATCTGATTAAGTTTCTCACACATAGCAGCGA
>JBDRKX010000018.1:0-16683 GCA_043813605.1 Elusimicrobiota bacterium
AGAGTTTGTTTCCCTATTAAGTTAAATCAATTGCAGAATACGCTACTGAAGTTGTTGGAAGTACCGATGGAATTGTACCGTTAATTTTGCTATCCTTAATTCAGATTTAAGGCTTCTTCAACAAGCGGAATGTGGGTTTAAAGGATCAGTAAATCAAAAAATAATTATGTAGAAACAGTATTATTCTACGGTGACGCTTTTAGCAAGATTACGAGGCTGGTCGATATCGCACCCGCGAAGGCACGCTATGTGATAAGCCAGAAGCTGAAGCGGTATCGTATTCAGTACAGGATAGAGTATATCGAGCGTTTCCGGTATGTAGATGACATCTTCCGAAACATCTTTTATCTTTTCGTCTCCTTCAGTCGCAAGCGCTATTATTATGCCGTCCCTTGCCCTGGCTTCTTCGATGTTTGACAGTATCTTGTCGTAAACGCCGCATTTTGTCGCTATCACGACAACAGGCATTTCCTCGTCTATCAAAGCGATCGGCCCGTGCTTCATCTCGCCTGCCGGATAGCCTTCTGCATGGATATAGGATATTTCTTTGAGTTTTAGCGCTCCTTCAAGAGCTATCGGATAATTTATGTTTCTTCCGAGATACAGGAAATCGCGTTTCTTAAAATATTTGCGCGCGATCTCTTCTATGTGATCCTGCTCGGATTCTATGAGCTGGTTCACCTTATTGGGCAGTGACGAAATGCTGGAAGTAAAGAGTTTCGCATCATCTTCCAGTGTGGTGCCCCGTATCCTGCCAAGATAAAAAGCCAGAAGATAGAGCGCCGTGAGCTGTGTTGTGAAAGCTTTTGTGGAGGCAACGCCGATTTCCGGCCCCGCATGGGTATAGATAACGCCGTCGGTCTCCCTGGTCGCGGAGGAGCCGACCACATTGCAAATTACCGCTGTTTTTGCTTTCATCTTTTTTGCTTCGCGCATCGCCGCAAGCGTATCGGCTGTTTCTCCCGATTGCGATATGGCGAGTACAAGAGTGTTTTCGTCTATCGGCGGTTTTCTATACCGGAATTCGGAAGCTATATCTATTTCGCAGGGTATCTTGAGGTTGTCTTCCAGAAGGAATTTCCCGACAAGGCCCGCATGGTAGGCCGTACCGCAGCCGACAATAAATATCCTGTTGATATTCTTAAGATAATCTTCGTCAAAACTGAAGTCTTCCAGGTTGACACAAAAATTGTTGCGGTCGAGCCTTCCGAGCAGTGTCTCCTGTATGGCGCGCTGCTGTTCGTGTATCTCTTTCAGCATGAAATGTTTGTATCCCTGTTTTTCCGCCATAATAGGATCCCAGTTTATTGTAGAGACCGGTCTTTCGACTTCTTTTTTGTCTGAAGTATATACCGTTATTTTGTTTTTTGTTATCCGGGCGATATCTCCGTCTTCAGGATATATCACTTTCCTTGTGTGTGATAGTATGGCCGGGACATCTTAAGCGATAAAATTCTCGTTTTCACCTATGCCCAGTATCAGTGGAGAATCTTTCCTGGCGGCAATGATCTCTTCAGGGTTTTCTGAAGAAAGGATACCGAAAGCAAAAGACCCTTCAAGTCTTTCAACTGTTTTAAAAACAGCTTCAAGCAGGTTTTTTGTTTTTTTATAGAATTCTTCCGTAAGATGGGCTATGACCTCAGTATCTGTTTCTGAAGTGAAAGTGTGCCCTTTTCCTGATAATTCTTCTTTAAGGGCCAGGTAATTCTCTATTATGCCGTTATGTACAACAACTATTTTTTCCGTACAGTCAGTGTGCGGATGGGCATTCTCGTCAGAAGGTTTTCCGTGGGTCGCCCAGCGCGTATGCCCTATAGCCGTTGTGCCGCGTAACGGATTCTCTTCAAGGAGTTTCCGGAGGTTGGAAAGTTTTCCTTCGCAGCGCTGCCGTTCGATAGTGCCGTTATCCGAAATAACGGCTATCCCGGCAGAATCGTAGCCTCGGTATTCAAGACGGCTTAACCCGCCGATAAGTATTTCGGAAGCGTTCTTATCTCCCGTATATCCTACTATACCGCACATCAGGAAAAATCCTGTTCTACCGCAGCGGTTATCTTTTTTACAGATTCCCTCGTCTTATCTTCACTCGGCCCTTCTACCATTACACGCAGTATAGACTGTGTACCGGAATACCTGACAAGAACCCTCCCGCATGAGCCCAGATCGTCTTCTACTTCTTTTATGGCTTTCTGTACAGAGGGAAGATCTTCGATCGGAGGTTTATCTTTGACCGTGATGTTCTTGAGTATCTGAGGGAATACTTTCATGACTTTTGCCAGTTCGGAGAGTGGCTGTCCGGCAGTCTGCATTACAGCCAGGAGTTGCAGCGCCGTGAGTATGCCGTCACCCGTAGTGTGATGGTCAAGAAGGATGACATGCCCTGAATCTTCGCCGCCGAGAACCGCTCCGTGCTCTATCATTTTTTCAAGTACCAGCCTGTCGCCGACCGGCGCTTCGATCCTGTTTATTTTCAGATCTTCAAATGCTTTAAGAAGCCCTATATTGCTCATTATTGTCGTTACCACAAGGTCATTTTTCAGTTCACCGGTAGCCTGAAGGTGTTTTGCGATGATGGCTATTATCGTGTCCCCGGTTATTATATGCCCGTTCTCATCAGTTACTATCAGCCTGTCCCCGTCCCCGTCAAAAGCCAGTCCGATATCGGCTCCGTGCATTACGACATATTCAGCGAGGATCTCAGGATAAAGAGAACCGGCGTCCTTGTTGATATTTGTCCCGTCCGGGCTCGTGTTAAGGGTCGCGACTTCGGCGCGCATTTCCCTGAAAAGAGTAGGAGCTATTTTATAGGTGGCGCCGTTAGCGCAATCTATTACGATCTTCATGCCTTCGAGATTGATCCTCTTGTGAAGGGCGTGTCTTAAGAACACTATGTATCTGCCCAGGGCATCATCTTCCCTGTAGGCTTTACCGACATCTTTTGAAGGCGGAAGGAGTTCGCTCAATTTCCCCGAAAAGATGAGTTCTTCGATCTCATCTTCCTGTTCGGTGGTGAGTTTGAATCCTGAATTGGAAAATATCTTTATGCCATTGTCTTCATAAGGATTATGAGACGCTGATATGACAACACCGGCGTCTGCATCCATATTGTTTGTGATAAAAGCTATTCCGGGTGTGGGCATCGGGCCGACAAGGACGACATTAGCGCCCATAGAACAGATGCCGGTAGAGAGCGCCGTTTCGATCATGTAGCCTGAAAGCCGCGTGTCTTTCCCGACTATTATCCTCGGCTTGTGCCCATCTTTTCTAAGAACATACGCGAGCGCCTGCCCTATTTTCAGGGCTGTTTCCGATGTCATGGGTTCCTTATTGGCAACCCCCCTTATCCCGTCAGTACCAAACAGTTTTCCCATCAGCTCTTTTCTCCTTCTTCAATATTCTGCCTCAATTTTATTATGGTTTTTGGGACATAGTATCCCCTTGCGGTTGTATTCGGGTATAATATGGAGTCTTTTGAGATTATAGTGCCGGGCGATGTTACCGAATTGCATCCTGTTTCGCTGCCGTCACCGATGATAGCGCCGAATTTCCGCAGGCCGGTTTCATACTTTCTTCCGCCGGCGGAAACCACTATCAGAGATCCCGTGACTTTCAGGTTGGCCAGTTTTGTTCCTGCACCCAGGTTCACTTTTCCGAGTATGCTGTCGCCTATATAAGCAAAGTGGCCGGCTTTGCTCTCTCCGAGCAAAACAGAATTCTTTACTTCAGTGGAATGTCCTATAACGCATGAATCTCCGGCTATGACATTACCGCGGATATAGGCGGAGTGCCGCACTTGAGTATTCTCTCCGATAACAGCCGGGCCCTTGATAAACGCTCCCGGTTCTACGGTACATCCGGCGCATAATTGTATGTTGTTGTCCATAAGAAACGCGCCTGCATGGACAATTGCACCGTTTTCAAGCCGGGTCGTAGCCATTACCAGGGGTCCGTTTTTTTCGATTCCGGATACATTGGGTTGCAGGTTGTCTTCTAAATACCGGCTGATATTACGCAGCCCTTCCCAGACATATTCTGTATCTCTGAAAAGCGCGCTGAAAATGGTGTTATCCTCGCTAAAAAAATCTTTTGGGCTGAACATAATTATAAGAATAGCAGACTAATAATTAAAAATCAAGATTAATATACATGCATGACTTGAAATAAGATGAATAAGTGCTAAAATAACTTAATCATAAAGAAAATGGACAAGAAAACTATAACTATTATCAAAGATATGAAAAAAAACGGAGAGCGGATAGTTGCGCTTACGTGTTATTCATATTCAGTAGCCAGACTGATGAACAAGTCGGATATAGACATAATACTGGTCGGTGATTCGGTAGGTATGGTCGAACTGGGCTATGAGAATACTATTCCGGTTACACCGGAAGAGATGCTGCACCATATTAAAGCCGTAAAACGCTCACAGCCCTCTGCACTTCTCGTCGCAGACATGCCTTTTATGAGCTATAACATATCGGACAAAGAGACATTGCGCATGGCCGGCAGGTTCCTCAAGGAGGGCGGCGCTGAAGCTGTTAAACTCGAAGGCGGTAAGACTGTTTCTTCTATTATAAAACTGCTTGTTGATAATAATATACCTGTGATGGGCCATATAGGGCTTACACCGCAATCTATACACAGGATGGGTGGCTATAAGGTACAGGGCAGGTCAGAACAAGAAGCCGGGATGCTTAAAGAAGACGCCCGGCTGCTTGATGAAGCCGGGGTGTTTTCTATAGTTCTGGAAGGGGTTCCAGCGATGCTTGCCCGTGATATTTCAGCTTCTGTTTCGGTTCCTACAATAGGGATAGGCGCCGGGATCCATTGTGACAGGCAGATACTTGTTGTAAATGATATGCTCGGGCTGGATATGGATATGAAACTGAAGTTCGTAAGAAGATATGCCGATATAGGCAAAGACATTCTGACAGCATTCGACAGGTATGCCGCGGAAGTCCGGGCGGGAAAGTTTCCTGCGGAAGAAGAAAGTTACTGAAGTGGAGATATCGGACGATATCAAAGCTGTGCGCGCCCGGCTTCGACAGGAAAGATCTCAGGGGAAAACAATCGGGTTTGTTCCGACAATGGGCGCCCTGCACAAGGCTCATGCCCAACTGATAAAAAGGGCAGTCAGTGAAAACGATTTTTCGGTTGTATCTATTTTCGTCAATCCGACGCAATTCGGCCCGGATGAAGATTTTAAGACATATCCGGGGGATTTCGATGCTGATACAGCTCTGTGTGACAGCGCGGCAGTTGATACCGTTTTTCATCCGTCTGTCGAAACGCTCTACAAGGAAGATGAGTCTACCAGGGTAGTAGTCAGCGGTATTACTGATACGATGTGCGGTAAGACACGGCCCGGTCATTTCGAGGGGGTAGCGACCATAGTCTCCAAATTATTCAATATAATAGAACCCCACCGGGTATATCTGGGACAGAAAGACTACCAGCAGTTCAGAGTAATAGAAAGAATGGTTAAGGACCTGGATTTTGATATCGAACTGGTGATGTGCCCGACAGAAAGAGAAGACGACGGTTTGGCGGTTTCATCAAGAAACCGGTATCTTGATGATAAGGAGAGAAAGCAGTCGGCTTATATTTACAAAGCGTTGAAAAAAGGGAAAGAGATGATCCTTGCCGGAGAAAGAGATGCAGGGGCCGTCAGCAGGAAGATCACAGAGATCATTACCGGCAATATTGATGCTCAGGGAATAGACTATGCAGGTGTTTTTGACGCTTATACACTGAAACCTGTCGGAGAAATAAAAAAAGATATCGTTCTCGCGGCGGCCGTACGGCTGGGCCGGGCGCGCCTGATAGATAATACGATAGTAGAGGTTTCCTGATATGTCAGAAATGTTTTACGAGGAAAATTACGGGATAGCTGAACTCAAAAAAGAAAAGAATGCCGTGATCCTGGCGCATAATTATCAGCCGGCTGAAATCCAGGATATAGCTGATTTTACGGGCGATTCTCTTGAACTTTCGAGAAAGGCCAGGACAACTGCCGCAGAAGTGATAATATTCTGCGGTGTTGATTTTATGGCAGAAACAGCCAAGGTACTGTCCCCTGATAAAAAGGTAATACTTCCCGGCGGGGAAGCCACCTGTCCCATGGCGGATATGATCAGTGCAGAAGGACTGAAAGCAATGAAAAATAAATATCCCGATGCGGCAGTGGTCACTTATGTAAACACTTCGGCTGCAGTAAAAGCCCAAAGTGATATATGCTGTACTTCTTCAAATGCGGTGAAAATCACGGCTTCATGTAAAGAAGAAGATATTATATTTATACCGGACATGAACCTGGGCAGTTATGTGTCAACAAAAGTCAATAAGAATATGATAATCTGGCCCGGATACTGTCCTGTCCATGACAGTATCGGAATAGAAGATGTTATGGAAACAAGAGAAAAGTTTCCGGAAGCGGTATTCATGGCCCACCCGGAGTGCGGGGCAGAGGTGCTTGATGCTGCCGATTATGTCGTGTCTACCGGACAGATGTTTCTTACTGTGGAAAAAGAAAAAGCCCAAACATTTATTGTGGGAACGGAAGAAGGTATGCTCTACGCACTCGGAAAGAGGTTCCCGGAAAAAGAATTTGTTCCTGCCGCTCCATGGACAACATGTCAGAATATGAAAAAAATTTCTATTGAGTGTATCTTTAATTCACTTGATAACCTGTCCCCAGAAACGGTACTTGCTCCGGAAGTCATAGCAAAAGCATCACTTGCATTGAACAGGATGCTGTCAGTAGGCTGAAGAAAAATGCATAAAAGTGATGTGCTTGTAATAGGCAGCGGTGTAGCCGGCCTCTCTTTTTCACTTTTCCTTGACAGTGACATATCAGTTAATATGGTTACAAAATCGGATCCTGATGATACATCCACCAGCAGGGCGCAGGGGGGGATAGCATGTGTAACGGCTGCCGAGGACTCGTTCACAGAACATATAAAAGACACTATTCTTGCCGGTGACGGTCTTTGTGACAGAAAAGTTGTCGATATGGTGGTAAAGAGCGGTCCTGCCAGGATAAATGATCTTAAGAAATGGGGAGTACGGTTTACAGGCGGCAACCGGGAACCCGAACTGGGCCGCGAGGGAGGGCATTCGAGAAGAAGAATACTGCACAAGGAAGACCGGACAGGAGAAGAAGTAGAAAAGAAACTGCTTGCCAGGGCAAAGAGCCGCAGTAATATCAGTATCTTCCCGCATAATACAGTTATAAATCTTATTATGAAAAACGGCCGCTGCCGCGGCGCGTATGTTCTTAACAACAGGACGCTCCGCGTAAATACATATATTGCAAAGACAGTGGTACTGGCTACCGGCGGCTGCGGGAAGGTCTATCTATATACTTCAAATCCGGATATAGCTACGGGAGACGGAATAGCTATGGCGTACAGGATAGGCGCTAAAATAGCCAACATGGAATTTATCCAGTTCCATCCTACGACATTGTATTCCACGGTAGAAACATCGTTCCTGATCACCGAGGCTATGAGGGGGGAGGGCGCCCTGCTTGTTAATTCCAGAGGTGAACCTTTTATGCAGGCTTATGATAAAAGAAAAGAACTTGCCCCAAGGGATATAGTGGCAAGAGCCATAGATAATGAGATGAAAAAAAGGGGTGTCAAAAATCTTTACCTGGATATACATTCACACCGCTCTCCGGATTTCATCAGAAAAAGGTTCCCTTTAATATACCGGACACTGAAAAAAACGGGAATAGATATAACATCTGAGAACATACCTGTTGTACCGGCGGCTCATTACTGCTGCGGCGGGATATATACGGACAGTTACGGATTTACCGGGATACGCGGGCTGATAGCCCTCGGGGAATGTGCTTATACCGGTCTTCACGGCGCAAACCGCCTGGCATCAAATTCGCTTCTCGAAGCGCTTGTATCGGGCTTCCGGGCATCAGAAAAAGTACCGGAGAGTATTAAAAGAGTGAAAATAGCATCAGTTAAACGCTGGGAATACACAGGTAAGCGGCTGCCCAGGGAAAAGGTGTTTATTGAACATAACTGGATGGCTCTCAGGAGGGTCATGTGGAACTATGTCGGAGTTGTCCGGTCCTCGAGAAGACTCAGGGAAGCATTAAAACGCGTGGAGGTAATAGGCCGGGAAGTAGACTATTACTACTGGAACTATCTTATTACACCGCAGTTAGTCGAGATGAGGAACCTGGTGGAAGTTGCCAGGATAATAATCAGATCTGCCGCTAAACGCAGGGAGAGCAGGGGGCTGCATTATAACGCTGATTATCCTGAGAAAAATACAAGATTCAAAAAAAATACCTACATAACCAGATGAAAAATTTTATAGAGATAAAAGGAGCAAGGGAACATAACCTGAAAAATATCCACGTGAAACTGCCGCGCAATGCGTTCATAGTTATTTCAGGCGTTTCAGGTTCAGGTAAATCTTCGCTTGCTTTTGATATTGTATATACCGAAGGCCGCCGCAGGTATGTGGAGTCGCTTTCATCGTACGCGAGACAGTTTCTCGGACAGATGAAAAAACCCAAAGTCGATTCTATAACGGGAATCCCCCCCGCAGTGGCAATACAGCAGAAAGGCCCCGGCTATAACCCGCGTTCAACGGTAGGGACCCTCACGGAGATATATGATTACCTGAGGCTGCTGTATGCCAGGATAGGCGTGCCTCATTGTCCGAAATGTTCAAGAAAGATCGAATCACAGTCTACTTCGGAGATAGTCAAACAGGTCATGGAAGAAGAAAAAAGGAAAGAAGTATCGATAATGGCTCCTCTTGTAAGAGGCCGTAAGGGTGAGTACCGCGAGCTTTTTGACAGGTTGAGGTCGGAAGGGTTTATCTCGGTGATCATAGACGGAAACAGTTTTTCGCTTGAAGAAGAGATATCTCTTGACGGACGGAAAAGGCATACAATAAGCGTGCTTGTTGACAGTGTCTCAATAACCGGCAGCGCTTCAAACGAAGAGCGCGTCGCTGATTCGATCGAGATAGCCCTCAAGAAAAGCGATGGAATAGTCGAAGTGAGCGGGCTTAAAACCGGTACGGTTATTTTTTCAAAACATTATGCCTGTCCTGTATGCAGTATCAGCATAGGAGAGATAGAACCGAGGAATTTTTCTTTTAATTCTCCATACGGAGCCTGTCCTGAATGTTCGGGCCTGGGTATTAAACTTGTGGTAGATCCCGAACTTGTTGTCGAGGACCCGTCGCTTTCCATAGATCAAGGAGCCATTAAACCGTGGTGGAATCCGATAACAGGAGCAAAATATAAGAGAAAAGGAGCTGCAAGGACCTATAAATACAGGCAGATGGAATGTCTGTCCCGGATACTGGATTTCAGTCTTGATATCCCGTTCAGCAATCTGCCTAAGAAGATCAGAAAGATCTTATTATTCGGCTCAGATGAAAAATTTCAATTTGATATACGCATGGAAGGATGGGTATATCAGAAAAAGACAGAATTCGAAGGGGTTGTAGAAGAACTTTCCAGGAGATACCTGCAGACAGATTCTTCATATATCAGGGAACAGATATTGAAAGAATACATGAGGGAACATCCGTGCCCTTCGTGCGCCGGCAAACGGCTGAAAGAGGAATCGCTTGCAGTGCTTGTGGCTGACAGGAATATCTCTGAACTTTCGGCTATGCCTGTTCTGGGCCTGAAAGAGTTTATTACCGGTCTCAGGTTAACAAAGCATGATACGATGATAGCAAGGAAGATCCTTGAAGAACTTACATCAAGATTGAGATTCCTGATCAATGTCGGAGTGGACTATATCGCTCTAGACCGAAAGGCCAATACTCTTTCTTCCGGAGAATCAGAGAGGATAAGACTTGCTACGCAGATAGGTTCTTCGTTGGTAGGTGTGGCATACATACTGGATGAACCGACCGTGGGGCTGCATGCGCGTGATACGAAAAGGCTCCTGGATTCGCTGAAGAGTCTTCAGAAACTGGGTAATACTCTTATCGTGGTAGAGCATGACCAGCAGACGCTTGATACATGTGATCATGTCGTGGATCTCGGTCCCGGCGCGGGCATTAACGGCGGCAGGGTGGTTTTCAGCGGTGACAGGGAGAGGTTTATGAGATCAACAAGATCTCTTACGGCAAAATATTATACGGGGCGGATGGCCGTTCCTTCGCCTCAGGCTGTAAGGAAAGGGGCGGGGAATTTTATCCGGCTGGAAGGATGCAGTCAGTTCAATCTGAAAAACATTGACGTTGATTTTCCTCTGGGAGTTTTATGCTGCGTGACAGGAGTATCCGGTTCAGGCAAGAGCACGCTGGTCGAAGAAATACTTCATAAAGCTGTCAAGAAGAGCCTGCTGCCGCATTCTGTTGATGTCCCGGGTCAACACAAAAAGATCAGCGGTTGTGAAACTATTAAAAGGGTAATAAATATCGATCAGACGCCTATAGGCAGAACACCCAGATCCAATCCCGCTACATATACTGATGTTTTCGGCCTGGTAAGAGAAGTTTTTACCAGGCTGCCGTTAAGCAGGGCAAGGGGTTATTCCAAGGGCAGGTTCTCTTTTAATGTGAAAGAAGGGACGTGTTCCAAGTGCCAGGGACAGGGAACGATCAGGCTGGAAATGCATTTTCTTCCTGATATATATGTACCATGCGAAGCCTGTAAGGGCAGAAAATATACGGATGCTACACTTGATGTGAAATATAAGGGGCGAAATATTTATGAGGTCCTGGAAATGACTGTTGATGAAGCATTGGAAATTTTCAGTAAAATACCGGATATAAATAAAATACTGCAGACTCTTTGTGATGTGGGATTAGGGTATATCAAGCTCGGTCAGTCATCAATAACGTTATCCGGCGGAGAAGCCCAGAGGATCAAGCTCGCAAAAGAACTCTCAAAGAAAAGCCGCGGCGGTACATTATATATACTTGACGAACCGACCACCGGCCTTCATCCTGATGATATCAGATGCCTTTTAAAGGTGCTTCATGCCCTGGTAGATGCCGGGAATACAGTTATTATAATAGAACATAATATGGACGTTATAAAGAATGCAGACTGGATAATAGACCTCGGTCCGGAGGGCGGAGATAAGGGCGGACAGGTAGTTGTTTGCGGAACTCCGTCAAAGTTGATAAAATACACCAGAAGTTATACGGGAAGATTTCTGAAAAGGTACCTTGTTAATGAATAAGAAAACAGCGTTTATATTTATATTATTATTTGCAGTCAGCCTGCCTGCTGCAGCTGTACTTGATGAAACACAGGATGAGCTCTATGCTCTTTCTTTGAACCTGTATGCCGACGGTATGTATAAGATGGCACAGCAGAACCTGCAAAAATACATAGAAAGATATCCTTCGGGACAGCATCTCAAGAATGTGATGGTATATGTGGGTAAATCGTATTTTCACTCGGGACTCTATGAAAAAGCTTACGGGGCTTTTCAGGAAGTCGTGATCAAATTCCCTCCCGATGATAACGTGCAGGAAGCTGAGTTGATGATGGCGGAATCAAGATTCTATGCAAGAAGGTATGAAGAAGCTGCTGCGATATATATCGATTTTATAAAAAAATACCCGGATTCAGAGTTTGATGAGGATGCCCGCTATTTTCTTGCCGAAAGTTATTATCATGCCGGCGATTTTTTTAATGCACGCGAACTGTTTACGGAATTCATAAAAAGGTTTACTGAAAGCAGGTACACCCCTTATGCCCGGTTTACAACAGGTATGTGCTATTTTTCTGAAAAGAATTATCCTGAAGCATTGAAGATATTTGAATCTGCTGATACCAAAGACCTGCCGGGTGAACTGGCGGCCCAGTCCGTTTACTACAGCGGGCTTGCGTGGTTGAGAATGGAGAAATATGATAATGCCCGGACCTCCTTTAATCTTATAAAGGAAAAACATGCCAAAAGCCGGTATTTCCGGGAGTCTTTGTTCAAAATTGCGGAGAGCTATCTGAAAGAAAAAGATTTTAGCAAGGCAAGGGAACATTTCAGCATATTGAAAGACTCAAAAGAAATCGGCGAAGAGTTAAGAATAATCTCGTATTACCAGATAGGAGAGAGTTTCTATTACGAGGAGAAATACAGTCTTGCGATAAAAGCCTGGAATGAACTGGCAGTTAAATACCCGGATTCCGCCGAGACCGAGAGCGCTATGTTCTCCATGAACTGGTGCTGGTTTGAACTCAAAGATTACATAAAGGCAGCGCGCGGGTTCAGCGCTTTTATAAAGAGATATCCCCATTCCGATAAGAATTCTTCGGCTCAGCTTCTAATAGCGCATTCTTACTATTATAACGGAGAATACAACAATGCGAAAAAGGAGTATCAGAGGGTAATTGAGTTCTATCCCAGGAGCCAGTTTGCCGCAAGGGCCCTCTATTGGAAGGCAATATGTTTTTTCCAAAATAACGAATATATCGAATCGGTAGATCTTTTTAAAGAATTTTCCGCCAGTTATCCGGACCATATACTGATACCCGAAGTGCATTATCACATGGGAAAAGCATGGTTCGAAGAAAAGAATTTTGTCATTGCAAGAGAAGAATTCAAGAAAGTGGTCGATAAATATCCTGCAAGTTCGGTATACTCCAGGTCCCGTCTGGGTATAGCCAATACATATTATCAGGGCAGGGATTATTCAAAGGCGGCCGGGATATACACTGATATCGCTGAAGAAGAAAAAGATCCCGTCATAAAAGATGAAGCCAGAATGGGTGTAGCAAATTGTTTTCTTAAAACCAAGAAATACAGCGAGGCGATAAAGGTATATTCTTCACTGAAAGAAACACCCGAAGTCAAGTTCCAGATAGGATACACATATTATAAGGCCGGAGAATACTACAGGGCAAAAGAGGTTATGAGGGAATTACAGGATAAGTATCCGAGCAGCAGTTTTAATGTCAATGGACTGTATTACGAAGGCTGGGCAAGCTTCAAGATAGACGATTTTAAACATGCCAGGAATTGTTTCTCCAGGCTTTTTGAAGCATATCCTGACCATGAAATAGCGAAAGACGCTCTACTCAGGATCGGGGATACTTATTACAACGAGAAAGAATACGAAACAGCTGTTACACATTACAGGAGAGTCATAGATAAATACCCGGGTTCGGAAGCAGCCGTATATGCACAGTATAATATAGCCTGGAGCTATCAGACCCTTGACAGGCAGGAAGAAGCGATGAGCGCCTATGAGGATTTTTTAAGGGATTATCCGGATTCGGAACTTGCAGTGGATGTCTATTCCAGAATGGGCCGCTATTATTTCCAGAAAGAAAAATATAAGGAAGCGGCTTTAATATATGAAAAACTCCTTACCATAAGCAAGACAGAAACATCTAAGGTAGAAGCGGCCTACTGGCTGGGCTGGAGCTATTCCCGTTCCGGTGAGCAGGACAAGGCGCTTGAGATATTCAATATGATAATCAGAACATACCCGGCTTATGAACTGATAGATGAGATATACTTCAGAAAAGGCGGCATATACTATGATATGCGGAAACTGGAGGAGGCGGTAAAAGAATACAGCTATATTATCGATAATTACCCGGCTTCAAGTTTCGCTTCCGAAGCGGCATATAATGCGGCACTGTCTATGAAAGAAACAGGAAAGATAGAAGAGGCGGAAAAGATGATGCAGCATATCAAAGCCGTTTATCCGGGATCAGAGGCGTCAGCCAGGGTTATTTTCGACGAAGGGGTTGAATTGCAGATGGATGGAAATTTTAAGGAAGCATTAGCCACGTTCAGAAAAGTGACAGAAGCATCTACAATGGAAGTAGCTGCCCGGGCGCAAAAAAGAATGGGAGATATCTTTTTTGCTCAAGAGGAATATTCGAGGGCTACTATAGAGTACCTGAAGGTGGCATATGAATACGGCCGATTCTCCTCAATATCGGCTGAAGCCAGGTATATGGCGGCAAAAAGCAAGGAACTTGAAGGAGACATCGAATCTGCAATTAAAAATTACCGCAAAGTGATAGAAAATTTCCCGGATACAGGTTGGGCTGACAGGGCGGCAAAGATGCTTGAAAAGATAGAAAAGGATAAATGAAAAAAATTCTGATATGCTGTATTCTACTCCTTTCATATCCTGGCCAGTATTCTTTTTGCCAGAAAAAAGGAGACCTCGATCTCCCGGATATATTCGTATGGGGGAAGGACAGGTCTGATCTGCCCGGTATAGGAGAACAAGGCAGTTATTTTCAACCATATCTGAGAAAATCTAATTTTATTGACGAGTTGAGAATAGAAAATCCTCTTTCGATAAATCCAAAATATATTTTCAGGAACAGGATATCCGGTCTGAGATTGTACGGTGCACTGGGAACGTTCGGTGATTATCTAATGGGATTGAATCATTCCAGATATACAAGAGACAGCTGGTTTTATAACTACGGTCTGAAAAAAAACCGCCATTATCTGGAAAATACGGATCCTGATCACGAACTTATGTCCGGGCATATCAGCCTTGGTAAATATTCGAACAGATGGGGCTGGATAGGCGGCGCTGAAGGGAGCGGCGCGGAATCCGATTTTAAAAAAAATATCTGGAGAGCAGGAGGGGAGTGCTTTTTTAGAGCCGGAAAAGTATCACTTAATCCGCAGGTTTCGGTAAAGGGCGCTTCCATAGAAGGTAAAAGCGCAGAAGAGACATCAATGCTGCTGGAAGCAGAGACAGCACTGTTTCCTAACCATTCAATTGCCGCCGGATTTGAGATTGATGCTCTTTCAATAGAAGATGAGGATAGAAAGAGTATAAAACTCGGATTCGACTATGTGAATTCCGTATACAGGGATTTTAATGTGCTTCTGAACCTCGGGTATTACCCGGAAGAAGCCGAAACAGTTTTTGGCGGCAGGATCACCGGCTGCCTGGCTGCCCTGGGTTATACTCTATACTACACAAGGAGAAATATTAATCCGGACCTGTATATCATGTACGACAAATATCCATACCTGAAGCTTCCTGATATGTACGCGGCCGAATTGAACAGGACTTTGGGGCTGGAAGCCACAAGGCATATAGGCAGCGGCATGTACATAGGCGCAGGACTGAGTTTTTCGCGGGTAACTGATCAGCTGATTTTTATTAATGCGCCGGGGGACATATATCCCCTGAATCTTGAAGAGGAAGCAGATGTAACCTGTTTCAGTGTAAAATTAAAAAGAGGATATCTGGAAGTGAACCATACAAGGACAGGTTCCAGTATTGATGTTCCTTATCTCGGCAGTAATACGGTTTTAACGTTATCGCCGGTATTAAAGATAAAAGAGGACAGGGAGCTGGAATTACGGTTAACGGTCGATCTGAAAGAAGGATTTGAGATTTGGCACGATGAATCCGGAACCAGTAGAACAGAAGTGGACCCTTTTCTTCTGCTTGATGCGGAGATGACATATGCATTAAACGATTCGTTTGAATTCCGGATAGGCGCACGGAATCTGTTGGGAAGCAAAAAATACGATAAATGCGGTTATTATGAAAAAGAACCCCGTGTATTCATGCTTATCTGCATGGGATACGGCAGTAAACGAGAAAACAAATAATGGGTGTTATTACAGCGTAATGCCCGGGAGGTTAGTATGATTCAATTTTTCTTTAAAGGCGGTATGATGATGTATCCGCTATTGGCGTCATCCATACTTGTAGTAGCTATTATTATTGACAGGCTTATCTATTTCAGGCATGCCGAAGTAGATGAAAAGGACCTTTTTGTCAAGATAAAGGACAAACTTCGTTCCAGCGGACCGGAAGAAGCAGTAGCCTATTGTGAGAAAGTGGGCGGCCCGGTAGCCGCTGTATTGAAATCCGGTCTCCGGCAATATAGAAGAGGCAGAGACAAGATAGAAGATTCTTTTGAGCGCGAGGCACTGATCGAAGTCCCCCGGCTAAGAAAATTTCTTCCGGCATTGAATACTGTCGGCAGTATTGCCACGCTTATGGGATTCACGGGGACGGTGATCGGGATGATAAAAGCTTTTAATTCCATAGCCGGTGCAGGTACGACTTCTCCCGGAATAGTGGCAGGCGGTATAGCGGAAGCGCTCACTACAACCGCTATGGGACTCATTATAGCGATAATCGCGTTGGTGTCTTTTCATTATTTTACCCATAGAGTTGACAGGATAATGCTTGAACTGGAGAAGATGTCGCGGGACCTCATGGATGTGATGGAGGAAGTGTAGTATGTTTGAAAGATTTAAGTACAAAGAAACAGATGACAGTATTTTTGCGAACATGGCGCCGATGGCGGATGTCGTTTTTCTTTTGCTGATCTTCTTTATGCTTACGTCGTCATTTGTGCTGGAACCCGGGATAAATGTCGATCTGCCCCGCGCCGTAACCGCAGAGGACCAAATAAGGCAGAAACATGTATTGACGATCACTCGTGACAGATCGCTTCTGCTCGATCAGGATGTAGTCTCTTTTGCGACCCTGCCCAGGGTTTTAGAAGATACTTTTGCAGGTGAAGGGACAAAACTTCTGATAATAAGAGCGGACAGGAATGTACCGCACGGACTGGTGGTAAAAGCGCTGGATATTTCAAGGCAATCCGGCGTAACGGAACTGGCTATAGCCACGGAAAAGATACGCTGAATCTATGGAGTTCAGAAAGAGTATACTGATATCGTCTGTACTGCACCTGGCCGCACTTTTTCTGATATCGGGTTTCAG
>JBDRKX010000019.1:0-18859 GCA_043813605.1 Elusimicrobiota bacterium
GCTCTCTGCCAGTTTTCCAAGTGAAACCTCAAGCTCTTCCGTACGGTCAAACCACATCACCCATTCGTTCCGCACGAATTCACGCACATCCCCGTCATTCATCAGCATGACTCTTCCGGGTTCTCCGCGGTCACTAAGACCGGACATCACCGCAGCCATCCGCGACGCCTCGCGGTTACGCGATATTATTCCCAGAGTATCCACTACCTTCCGGTGGCCGAGACGCCCGTCTTTCGTGATAACTTTCGCGTAATCAGATGTCTCGGGCAGTATCTGCCCCACCCCGCGCGACCCGTAAACCTTTTCCAGTTCCTTACCCGTAACATACGCCGTCTCTTCTTCCGCATCGTAACGCCCTATCCCGCGCTCCGTCATCAGACCGGTTATCTCCGCTCCGCGCACCCTGATCCCTTCCTCTTCCAGGATCTTCACCGCGCGCTCCTTTATCTTTTCCGCGTCTTCCAGCATCACAGGCACCGTTACAGCAGGTTCCTCCTGTATGGCGGCATATTTCCGCTCATTTGACCTGCGCACCAATAAACCTAGCCCGAACAATGCCAGTAATACGGTGAACGCGCCCAGTATCACTCCCGCTTTCGTTAACACATCAGTACCATATAAACCCGCAAGACGATCATATCCCGTTGCGATCAGCCCGCGGTGCACCAGAGCATACACACCCGCTGCCAGGGAAACCATTAAACCGACAATAAATACCGGCCGTACACGCTTTACTTCAGCCGCCTCTACAACGGCTGCAGGTTTGATCTCTATGTCAACCGCGCCGCCCAGTGAAACTTGACTGTCCCCGGATCCTATTGCAGTATCTTTTACATCCTTAAGCGCCTCTTTAGTATAGAGTTCAGCGATTTCGAGCGGCCACTGCACGAACTGCATGTAAGTTGATGTATTCAATTTTTCTTCTTTTGTATGCGGATTCTCGTAATGCGCTCCGATGATAGCAACTTCAAAATGCTCGCCCCTATTGTTTTTCTGGACTGCAAGCACACTGCTGTCGAGCAATCCCTGAAAACCGAATCTCCAATCTGCTATTTTAAATTCCTTTCTGGTTATATTCTCAATAGCCTCTTTGGCATTCAGGGCAATCCAGGAGTCGCGAGAACCGTTATAAACAGGCGCACTGTCATCTTCCTCTGTTTTAAGCGCTTTCATATACTGGTGGGAAAACCTGTCGAGTTCTTCCTGATTTACGCTCCTCATCATGGCAGACGCACTGGCACGGGATGCATTACCTGCAAGAATTCCAAGATTTATAGTAGATTTAGGGGTTCCTTTTTTATCTAAAGTAGTTATAACACCCCATTTGAGTTCCTTGTTTGTGATTATTTCTGTTACTAAATCTGCAAGCGCATTATCCCCCTTTGAACTGTTATATGCACCTATTGTTTCTGCATCTAAAATAGTATTATCGAGAGTTGTATTTGTTACTGAAATGTCTGCACCCGGGTCTTGCTCAGCATATTTCTTCTTCACACTTACGCGGTAATTCTCTATGATTTTTTCGGCTTCTTTAATATCTTTTACAAGAAGGACAGCTTCTGCCTGTTTGGGTATTTCGGTCCGGCCTGAACCGCCTGAAAAATAAACAGGCTCTGCAGACGGTATAAGCTCTATAAGGTCTAAAAGTCCATTTATCGCATTAAGCCTTCCTTTGTTAATATCTACCCCGGAATGTCCGCCCATACCCCCGTCAATCTTTATTCTGAGGGCAGGTGTATCGGAATTTACATGTTTGAAACCTGCCGGAGAATATTTTTTTGGTTCTGCAATTCTTACTGTTTCAAATCCCGAGCCTCCGGCAATACTGACTAATATATTTCCGCTACCGTCATATTTCGGCTCACTATCCATGTTAACCAGGTACTTTGATTTAAACTGGCTCGTATCCGTATTGAGAGCACCCGACCACCCGGTTTCTTCATCAACCGTAAAAAGGAATTCTATACCGCAATGCCCTTTAGCGTTATTCACTGTCCTGCCTGCAAGATCAAGCATCGCCGCAATACCCGCCCCATTATCTATTCCGAGATTCGCGTCCCTTCCTTTAAGCCAAAGCTTCTCTTCTTCTTCTACGATCTGTGATTCAACAGGCACACTCCAATCCCTGTCTTTCGGATCGAAGACCATATCCATGTGAGCCTGGAATAAAAGATATTTATCTTTAAGCTTTTGGGACTCCGACGGATAGATTCTTACATACACATTGCCTTCCTTGTTCTTTGTAATAACACCCGGCACGCCCGGGATTTCTTCCTCAGGAAGATTAGCGCTTTTGGGGTCATCGAGATTGTAAGGAATATATTCCAGACCGAGTGACTGTAGATAGTTGATAATGAATTCGGCTTTTGGGGATTCATTCCGCGAGCCTGTATGGATTGAGAGGGTATCAAGCAGTATACCCCAAGATACCGCTATCTGATTAAGTTCTTTTTGAAGATCTTCCGGATTGATATTTTTTTGGCTCAGGTAGGTATTACTTATTTCGCGTGCTTTTTCTCCGGCTACTTTTACAGACTGTCCTCTTGCAAGGAGCTCGCTTTTTGCGATTTCTTCAAGTATAAGTGAAGCGAGTTTTTCTGGATCTAATTGGGAAACTGCGATATCCTGAATAAGAATGTTACCCGGTAATTCAGGTACATCTACCCAGTCCTCGACCGATTTTATACTGTCCGGATTGTGTATAACACCTATAACTGCGGATTTTTTTCTGCCGTTAACCCTGTATTTAAATTCCATCCTGTATCCATCAATACGTTTTAAAGAATCTGTATACATCCAGAATTTATCAACCGAATAATCTTTCCCGGGTAATTCCACCGATATTTTTTTCCATTTAAGCGATTTAAATGCTTCTTCAAGTTTCTTTTCTCTGATTCCATTCTCCGGTATCCGCACAGGAGTTCCTTCAGACAATGTAAGCAATGAGATCATATCATTGGAACTGACTTCTTCTTTCTTAGCTCTTCTGATTATTGCTTCATATCTTTCTATGCCTATCAGCCTCTTCAGTCCCTTCAATATTATCTTTTCGTCAACATCCAGCACACTGTTCAATTCCGCTGCCGGCGCACTCTTATCCGGTATCCCTGCAATCCACCTTGTTGCACCGATACTGGGATTAATAATAAATCCATCATTGTCATATTCTTCTACAATATTGGCTACATCATATTTCTGTCTCGCATCGGTAAAATACTTTTTAAAGAGCTTTACTGAAGCGATGTTCGCAAGATCAGCTGCAACCTGATATTTTCTATAATCTTTTCCTACAATATTCCTTAATGAATCCACAAAAACGCCATAGGCATCATCCATATATTTCTTGTTAGCAAGGTCCTTGTTGAGAGCAATCTGAAAAAGCTCAATATCCTCTGTTTTCCTGTATACTGTAAATTTTCTCTGAAACAGCATACTTCCCGAACCTTCATAAACATCTCTGTAACCATATACATGCCTTAATTCTTCACCCTGATAGGTTTCCTCCACAAATTCAATTATTACATTTTTTTCAGCCACCAGCAGCTCGATAGTTTCCGTATCAGTGGCTTTATAGCGTGTCCTGCATGTAAAATAAACAAGAGAACCATCGGGGATATTTCTTAATTCATCCATTATTTTTCTTTTATAATCTTCCTGGGTATCTTTGTCCCAGTCTATATTGACGACCTTTAATTGTTCACCATTATTTATTTCTTTCAGTTTTTCATTAAGTCTACCTAGCCACTTGGGGGTACCAAGGCCTTTTAAAGCATCTTGTTCGGAAACCTCCCCCAGGATACCTGCGGCATCACTTTTCGCTTTTATTACTTTATGGTCATCTGCCTTTTTTTCGGGTTCCCTTTCTTTCTCTTCTTCACGCTTTCTTCTGAATAACCCGAATCCGAACAGCATGCCGAACATCGATGCAGATGCAGTCTCGTCTTTTCCCGTACCGGCAGCAGAAACCCTCGATTCTAGTTCTTTCATTTTCCGGTAATATTCTACGCTGGCTTCCTTTTCCTGGTCAATCTCTGTGTCGTAATACTCTAACCCGGCGCCATCGTCCAAATCCCCCACAACAAATTGCTGTTCGGCCGCAATCTTTTCCCTGTGCTCATTTATCATCTTCCCTATGCGCAGCAGTTCTTCTTTGGATATATTCCCCTCGGAATCGAGCGCCACGTCGACCAGCGTTGCACGGCCTATTAAATAAACTCTTAGTTTACCTTCTGGCGTCATAAAGCGTTTAGCCGTCAATGCGGCTCTCTTCCACAGATATTGCGTAGAAGAGACCTTATTGATAAGCCCCAGCGTGTCGTCAAGCCACAAACAATAATTTTCCGGGTAATCCTCTTCCTCGTCCTTGTCCATAGCGTACTTGGACGGGAACTCCTTCAGGTCCTTTGTCTTTTTACTCTCGATATATGATTTCTTGTATGCCGCGATCTCCTCTGCAGCGAGTTTCCGGTATACATGGTGCCCTATCTCGTGCCACATGTTCTGAATCGTGTTATACGCATACGCAGAACGATCCAGCGCCGAATGTCTTAGCCGTGACCAGTAAACGGCGGCCGGGTCGATCAGTGCGCCGTAGCTATCAATGGCCTTCGGGATATTATCCACGAAAAGAAACGCCTCGAAACCCGCAAGATGACTGCGCGGTATGTCTGTTACCACAACTTCAATCTGTTTTTTCTCCCAATCCGTAGCGTTAAGAGCAAGTATCCTGTTCTGCCCGGCTTTTACCGAATCAAAATACCTGTGAGGCTCGAAGAATCCGGACAACGGAGCTTTCAACACGAACATCAGTACCGCGAACAGAAGAGCCGCGCGCGAAAATTGAGCGAGAACAGGCCGTGTTGAGCCGAGATGCCTGATCAGTGATTTTCCGACCCGTGCTGTAAACATTGCCACGAATCCGGAAAATACCGCCGACGCCGCCAGTGTAGAGTATGCGACCAGATCGTCAAATATCTTGTAATCAAAGTACAGGAGCGCATCTCTCAGCAGATAGGACCCGGCGGCATTCAGCAGGGATTCGTATACAACTAATACACCGAAAGTGAGACCCACGAATACGCCCGCGGCGGTAAATGAGTTCAACACATCAATGCGTCTTGCAACCCTGTTCCACCAGCGTTCCCCCCCGATGAAGTTCTTCCAGAGCGGGCGGATCAACGTGTCGAAGAAATCCTGCCTCACATCATCTCTGTGGTGACCCCGGATAATATCGTTGTTCTCGTGGCGGAGTACGATGGAAAGCGCCTGCATATCGAGACTGGTTCGGACATATTTCAGGAGGTTTACGTGCAGGTAGATGGAGTTGAAAGTAATGCCTGAATGGGCGAGGATCTGACCTTTGGAAAAAACACCTTTTTTACCCAGGAGGAGGACTATATCCCTTGTCTTCAGGGGCTTTGACGGAGCCTCATCTCTCACGCGGATGAGCACCTTCAGCCATTCTTTCAGCCACTCGATATCGGACCTGGCAAGATACCTTTGGAGTCTCTTTATCGCCTTGATCTTCGCCCTGTCGCTCCCGTAGCGGTAACCGGAGTTCTCCACCAGGGTCAAAGCCATGAATTTGGTATCGCCGAAGAACCATCCCTCGACATCCGACACACTGGCGCCAGCCGGTATTCTCAGCGAATACCCATCCTTCATATCCTTCCGTATCTCGGGATCTACCTTAAGAAGATCAACATCCTTACTGATGAGATTCTTCGCCGCTTTTTTATCCGGGGATAATATGGGCCTGGCGGTTATCGGCTTGTCTGAGAGGACCATATCTATTATTTTCTTATCCCTTGTGAGGCTCTCCCAGCCTACTTTCGTAAGAAAACGCCTGTAGAACTTTTTGTCCGGGTAGGTCCTGAATGTATTCCCCGCATCGATTATGTAGATCCTGGGGCTGTCGCCGGTCAATGACATTCTGAAATTGTTGCGCTTATAAAAGTCCCTCACTTCGTATCCGTTTTGCCGCAGTCGGCCGATAAAATTCCTCAGCGCCTCAAGTTCATCAGCAGTCGCAGTATCACAAGCAATATCGGAAAGCGGCTTGCCATCCACCCGCTCCGAGATAATATAACCGGTCATGCCACCTACCATACCCCAGTAATAGGGGGGCTTTGCCAGCCCTTTATGCGCAAGCTCCTGGAGCATGAGAAATTCCCGCTGCACTATCCTGTCATACTCGCCTTTTTCTATGAGCGGCTTCAGCTCTGCCGTACTCTTATCATAATCACGGATGATCTTTATCACCCGGTCAGGCCTGAACGGATCAGCAAATACGAATGAAAAATTCGATATAGCCAGCAACTCGGCCTTTTCCGCCTCGCTTCCGCGGATCACGGTCAGTTCGGGACCCGCCGGCCCATCAGTAAATTGGATCTCATATTCTTTTCTGCCGGAAGGATAGCCTTTTATCTTTGCCGTAATACTGTTAAGATCGGTATCCCTGCCTGCGGCAGCCGCTTCCCTCAGATCGTTTTCATCCCTGAAGAAATAAGTTTTAAAATCCTCTTCACCGAATCCTGTTTTCACAGTAGTGCCGGCTGCATCGAAGACACCATTTTCTATGAGACTATTGATTATGAGCGGTATACGCGGGTTTTGCACTACATCTATCTTCAACCGTGATATGCCTCTTCTGAGCGTATAGTCCGCAGTCGCCGCGAGAGCTTCAGCTCCGGCGCCACGGTCTTCTCCCTGTATCAATATATCACTTAAAACCATGGTCTCGCCGTCTTCCATGTTCAGCAGGAGTTTCCCGACTGTCCAGCCGGCCGGGTCGAGTATCCTGTGATTGTATTCCCTTTCACCCGTTACCTCGACCACACTGTACCCGGGTTTTATCTCCCGCGGCCTGTCTTGGGGTATATCTTTATCCGCATCGGAGAGCGGCCCCAAGGATGCCGTGCCTTTCCTCCATACGGCCTTCAGGAGCTCTTCGGTAAACGGCCTATGGCGGCCGATGAGCCCGGGCCATGACGCTTCCAGCAGCTCATATATGAGTTTGTTTGCTTTATGCACGGACCAGTCTATATCTACATCCCTTAGATTTCTCCTGTTCACAAGTTCGCCGAAATCCGAAAGGAGCACATTGCCTTCTTCGTCCACACCGTAATTCGCAAACTTTACATCCAGGTTGATGAATCCCTTCTTCCACATAGAGAGATGCATCCTTCGATGGCTCTCGAGGAGTCTCAAGACCTCATTGGCCGACTCACGGTCCTTCTTCCTTGCAAGCAATTTCAATTTTTTATCAAGCGGTACGATCTCCTTCTGGAAAGTTATTGCAGTGAATGGGATCATACTGCCGTATTTCTCTATAAGGCGCGGGACACGCTCGAGGCTCAGTTCGTAGATTTTCCCCAGGTCAACCCGCATAGTGGGCACAGCGAAATCCGCGCCTCTTTTCAGCGCATGCGTCATTCCCTGCTCCATATCTATTCCGAATATCGCGGGTGTAGCCTCATCGGGTCTTGCAAACTTCGCGACAGGGAACTTCTTCTTCCTGTCCACAAAGACCAGAGACTCTGCGCCCGACGAGAGCACTCCGAACCGTTCCGGGGTCTTCTCGAGCGCCTCTATAAATCTCATTGCCAGATCGGGTTCGGAGACCGATGAAGCAAATACGGATCTCAGATCCAGCACACTTTTTTCTGCTGCTGCGGCCGCCTTTTTCACGGCCGATCCGGCGGACCTATAAGCTTTCTGCAGTTCTTCAGATATGTCCGCTTCCGCCGAAAGAAAACCGGGATACGCCGTTTCAAGGTAGCCTTCCATCTGCTTTTTAAGTAACGAAAGCTGATATTTGGAAAACTCAGATATAAGGTGCGGTCTCTCATGGAGTATGGATAGCAGTTCCTCGTGCAGGTGGAGAATCGGCTTTCCCGAACGGTCAAAGAGTACCATAGCGAGAATACCATCACCTTTTTCAGGGATCAATTCGGATCCCCCGAATATATTTACACTTATCCCGCGCAGGCCTTTTACATGCCTATGCGAAGTAGCGGACCGTAGTTTCTTCCCAAGCTTTTTAATGGTCCTGGCATACTCAGCGGGGCGTACCGAAGCTCCCGGAAGATAGTATGCCGAAAGATAGTCATATACGATGTTCCGCAATCCGGCGGCTCCGAGACCGGACATGTCAGACAGGGCCCCCGCTGTATCCCTTGCTATGCGGATGATATCAAGAGTGATATTTTCAGTGGATGTATGACCGAAGTATAAGACTATATCTTCTATAGCGTCGGCAAACGGTATACGGGCGGAATCGGTATTAACAAGCAAGGTCTTGAGAAGAGTAAAAAGGGCCCTGTCCGGCGCAACGGAAAACCCAGCACGGTCGAGATCGGCAACTGCATATTCGAAGTTCTCACCTGATCCCATATAATTCGTGAACCTGTCGAGCACCCTGAAGGGAACTCCAGTGAGTTTCGCGATCTTCGGGGAACTGTTCTCCCGGACATGTAAAGAGACATACTCCGCGCCCCTTTCCGCCGCCGCTTCCATAAACCCGCGGTAGAGTATCTCTGATAACCCGTATTTACGGTACTCTTCTGCAACCGCTATCAAGTTGACATACATAGTGTTGCCGAGACCGGTGTTGCCGTCTTCCCGGAAGAGTTCAGGATAACCTCCGGCGGACAGCTCGCTCTCAAGCAGGTTCCCGGCTATATACCCGATGGTCCGCCCCCTGTGCTGGAGGCGCATGCATATCGTCCCCGGATGGGTGATCACCTTCCTGTAGAACTCCCTGTCCAGGACTACTGCACCGCCGGTTTCAAGTTCCATGACTGTATCGATGATTTCTTCCCAGTTCCCGGGTTTCACGGCCTCTACAGATATACCGGATATGTCTATGCCGTCGGCAAGCGCCTTGGCATGAGGTATCTCTATATAACGCTTGCCGTGCATATATATCAGAGTCTCATATATCCTCTCTACGAGATCGCCTCCAGACATCTCGGCGAATCTCTTCCAGAATATCCACAGAAGATTTTCATCGGTTGCTACACCGGCGGCTTCAATATCAGCAAGGGCCCTGTCAAAACCCACCCGGTCCCGAGCCGAACCTGCATCCATCGCCAGGACACCAAATTCGTCTTCCCCGGCGAACTCTGCCGCCCAGCTCCTAACTGTCGCTGCATCTAGCTTTCCGAGCTGTTTCACGACCGACTCCCAATCTTTAATATCTTTCTGTTTTGCCGTTGTAAGCGCCCATTCCATGGCCTTGGCGTTAAGGAAAGGCATCGTGTTGACCTCGACCCGGGCTTCATACATGACCATTACAAGATGTACGAACAGGTCCTGGCTCACCTTCTCCCCCATCTCGTGAATCTCAGCGTAAGCGTCGTAGGGCTTAAGTACTATGTCCTTCAGACCCGGATATCCTTTTGAGGAGAATGCCATTATCCCTACTGAGTCATCTATCTGTTTCTGTGCCAGTTCCGCAGTCCTGTTGATAAACTCTCCCCTGAACCTCAAGTAGGCGTTCTTCACACCCACATTTTTCCCGGCCATTACCTTCCCGAGAGAGTGGATATCCGAGTAGGAGAGCGGTTTGAGAGCATCTTCAACAGTTGCCAGCGCGCCCTTTTCCTTGAGAGCGAAAAGAGGCGCGTATCTGTCTATGCTCAATATTTTCTTAAGTTCGGCGACAAGCTTTTCGTCTTCTTCGGGGGTAAGGTCACCGTTCACCCATTTTTCCATGACCGCGCGGGCATATTTGTTCACCTGAACGACATATTCAGCCGCGTTCTCGAACACAAGGTGAGCTGTCCGCCTCCCTATAAGGACGCACCCGAACCTGTCCTGGAGTTCCGCGTTCTCCGCCATATCCATGTTCGGGTCTATCTCGAATCCGACAGCGTGGGCTATCTCTGAAGGCAGCGCAGGTACGGCGCCGGATATGAATCCCGCCCAGTATATCCCGTTATTCCATGTCAGTATGTCGAACCCGTGGTTCCTGTGGAACCCGCGCTTGAACTTCTTCACGCTGGAGACCGAGTAGAACCTGAGGTTGATGGCGTAGGCAAGACCGGTAAGGAAATCCTCGTCGTCCGCGCGGTCGACGCCGAAGTGCTCCATTATCCAGCCGACCTTTTTAAACACGCCTTCCGGGTTCACGCTGAATTCCTTGCCTTCGGGTGTCTCCCACCCTATCGTTCCGATAGCGACGGCATCTTTCCAGTCGCCGATAAGCCGTGAGAGCCAGGGAGCTTTATTGCGGAGATTCCTCTCTATGACTGGAGCGAGTTCATCTTTAAGAAAAGCGGTATACCCACGGACGTCACGGATATCCAGAAGGCCGTGAAAAAGAACCCTGAATCCGTCTTTATCTACAGACCCGACGCGCAGGTTCTCGCAAAGCATGTAGTAAGCGAGCTGGAACATGTTCCTTTCGGGCGGGGACCTCTTTATCCTAGTCACATGCTCGTGGAATTTTTTCGCCAGCGGAAGATCGAACGGGACGAAGTCCATCGCCTCTATCACCATCAGCCAGTACTCGTAGAAGTTCATCACTATGAACGGTATAGCTTCCAGTATGTCAGGATTATCCCGGTACCAGTAAGCTATGTTGGGCGCCCAGTCACGGTCGAACCGTCTCAGCGCCGCGCCGTTCGCCAAGAGACCGGGCCAACCGATGTGCTCGTTAAGATATGGGAGAACACTGACACCCAGTTCCTCTTCTTTGAGATATATCTCCGCGAGCGATCTGAACAGCTTGGCGTTATCGCCGCTCGCAATGATCTTCCCGATATCAAAACTGCCGTTTTCCCCGGTGAAGAACCCGAGCCCTGCTCTCAACGGTTCCCCGCCGGCGGCACTTACCTTGCCTATATACTCCGATACCTTTTCAAAGTTGATTACCCTTGAGTCATCATTTTTAAGGAGTTCTTTGACAAGACCGCTTCTCGAAAGATATGCCGCCAGCTCGGGATTATCGCTGTGGATATTGAACAGGGCTTTCATTACCAGGCCGCCGGATTGTGATGTCAATATGCCCCGGAAATCAAGTATCCCGTCAGATGCAAATATATCCGCGAAACCCGTGTAGGGCGCTTTCACCCTGCCCTCGTCATCCGCTATCTCGAAGAGTACGGGAAGTACCTGTTCGAATCTGGATACAAGCCGCGCATCGTTTGAAATATACTCAATATCCCCGCGGTCTATCAGCCGTTCTGCATACCTTTCGTTGATAAGTATGGCTCTCTGGAGCTGTTTAAAAAGCAGGCCGAGCGAGTACCTGTCAGTGAAATAGAGTTCACCGGTTGAGCTGCAGAATCCCGCCTTGTACATGGAGTCCCTGTATGTATTATTTACCATACCCTTTTTGTCCAGCACTTTATCAAAGACCTCGATCATGGCATAGAGCGTCTCAAGCATCCCCTCCCTTGCCATCAGCCTGTCTGACAACTTCCAGTCATTGAGGATCCTTCCGGCAAGAACAGGGTTCCTTATGGCCGCCCGGCCGATAATCCATGAATAGAATACGATATTCTCTGCCTTTTCCTTCATAATATCGTATTCTATTTCGTCTTCATATTTTCTGAACGGGTCCTTCCTCAGCATCGTGTCCGTCACCATCTTTCTGAGGATGCCGGACCTCTTCGCTTCCATCGCAAGATCCATATCTCCTTCAGCGATCAGTATGAGTCCCGTTAGGTAGAGCAGCTCTTTTTTGTTGTTAAGCAGCGTAGCGATGTCTATCTTTGCGGAATCATCGAGATATCCCTCGAGCAGGCCGCGCCACTTCTCATCAACTATTCCCTCCGGATTTACCCTCTTTTTGAACATCCAGAAATCAGACAGAGCCTCGGTCAGCGCCTCGTCGTTTTCTGAATAAAGACCCTGAGATTCCGCATGCCTGAGGAAATCCTCGTTAAAGAACGACCATACGAGCCTCGTCCTGAAATCCGAATCGGCGACTCTTGAGCCTACGACCTTTATCGGATCGAACCTGCCGTTCTTATCATTGAACTTTTCGAATATATCCGCGAACCGGCGCAGCTTCATATCCTCTTTCAGGAGATATTCCATCCCTATATGGGCCTCGAGTAACCTCTCTGCCGCCGTCTCGTCACTCATAACCCTTTCCATGACCGGAGACGCTTTCAAATTTTCCGCCAGGCCCACATTCATAGCGGAAACCTCGAGCAGTGTCATCATGGTCTTTGTGGCCGCCGCGCTTTTGAGGACATTCTCCAGATCGAGCATACCGTCTGCCGAGAACCGTTCCAGTATCTCCCGGTATTCTTCCCGTATCCGCCAGTCGGGGGTGATTGTCTCGTTGAGTTTTTCCTTATCCCCTATATCAAGCAGGTTCATGGCCATTTCCAAGTCTTCCATTATCTCGCCGAATACAGGCATCTTCACGAGACTCCTCGCGTGGGCGGCGTTTCTCTGTATCTCGTGCTCCATCTGCAGTCCGACGAGCTTTATAAGCGCTATGAACGTCACGGTCTTTGAGAAATCCTTTACAAGCGATACAAAATCTATTACACCGTCATCCCTGACAAAAGGAAGGAATATATCTCTGTATTCCGGGCAGAGACGCCCGTCTTTCTCCATTATCTCCTTGAATACGCTCAGCCATGATGTGAGTATTTCCAGTATCTGCATCCGATCGGGACTCGTACCGGCCACGTCCTTTATGTATCCCGTCTCGATGAGCTCGTTAAGGAGCGCCGGGCAGGCCTGAGCGAGGTTAGCAAAACAGTTAACGCAAGTATTTTTCATTGACGCCCACATCCAGTCCTTCTGCAGTGACTCCTCATCCGCCACATACTTCTCGATAATATCATTCTCGGAAAGAGCCCTTGCCGATGCGGGATCCACGCTCGCTACTTTCAAAAAAGTGACGAACCTGAGCGTGTCGATCCGCTTCTTTATGACCTCGTAGATGAGGAAACGGCCCGTGTTATCAATAAAATCAGTGAATATGTCCCGGAACTCCTCTTTGATGAATCCGGCGCCGGTTATTATCCCGGTATCCCGCATTATATCCGGCAAAGTCTCAGCTATGAGTTTGAAGTTCTCTGCCGCGTTCTTCTCGCTTTTAAGAACAGAAGAGGTCTTTTGGAGGATCTCGCCGCTGTAACCGGGCATTGCATCCATAAGGGATTTGGACTCGTAAATGACGCTTATCAGGCTCTCTTCGAATATTGCGTGGTGTTCGAACACCGCCTCTATCATCTCCTCGATATATTTTTTATCCGGATATCTGTAAATATCGACAGCCTCATGGAACTTCCCGATTAATTCCCTGTCTTGCTTGAAATTCCACTCTCTTTTCGACATGGCAAGAGCTGCGGCGGGATCTATGTTATGGAGCCTCACGAGAGCTGCCAGGAGCCTTGCCATACTCATGCTTGCAAAGAGCGAATCCATGTCAATATCTGCCGTTCCCGGGATCATGAATACCGAAATAAGATCATGGAATTCCTCCTGCACCTTACCGTTCTTATCCATGACCTCAGCCAGCGATTCTGCGGCATATTCCATGACTACGTGGCTCTCGGTATAGCTGTCTATTTTTTCAAGTATACCGCTTTTTCTTAGCGCATTGGCGGCGGCCGGATTCCTTTCCGCAAGATTCACATATCCCTTGAAGAACCTGGCCTCCTTGGCACTGGAGAGCAGCTTCCTGAGGTTTATTCTGCCGTTCCTCTTATCTGTGAAAAATTTAAACACTCCAGGGTGCCTGGCGAACTTCCCGTCCCTGTCCAGGACCTGTGATATCTCTTTGTATACGCGCTCGAAATTGTTTGCCATGTTCTCATTCTTGAGTATCTGCTTCAAAATATCCCGGCCGGCAACATATTCCGCAAGTCCGATATTCACCTGAGCCATCTTTGCCAGTGTTACGAAGGTCCTTATATGCGCCCAGTCGGTGAAAACCGTCTGGAAGTCTATCATGCGGGTTCCCGCGACTGTGAAACTTTCGAATATATCACCGTATTTCGTTCTGATTCTAAGGCTCCGGTCCGCTATTAATTCAAGGTGTTTGGCAACGTATACTATCTGCCCGCCGAACTCGGAGCTCTTTTTGATGTAATCATCCAGCTCGGAGAACATCTCCCCTGTGATGTGAAGACCGAGCGGCGGCGAGAATTTGGCGATGTTGGCGGCGAGCTCGATTTTTTCCAGGAAATCATCTCTGGAAGCGTTGAGTTCAGCGCTGTATTTGCCGAAGAAATCTCCCTCCAGGAGCTCCGTGGCGAACTCGGTACTCCAATAACCGGCCGTCATTATGCAGAGGAACAGAGTTATCTTGTCTGCCGACCCGAAAAGGCCGCCAAGATCCATCATACTGCCGTCATCCGTCCTGAGAAGACCACCCAGTATATTCCTGTATACCTCCTTCACCCGGCCGTTTTTATCATGAACTTCGAGCAGGAAGAACATACCCTCTTCCGACTGATAGAGCAGATCCAGATTATCGCTAAAGCGGCTGTCCGCGGTGAACCTCTCTATCATACCTGAGAGTAACCTGCCGAGTTCAGGATTCTCATCGTACAAAGCCTTTACAATCGAAGCGGCCCCTACCAGCCTGTCCGTTTTTCCGGTATCCGATGAGACGGAAGACAGGGAGACCGAATCAGATATAACACCGGCCAGTTCCTCACCAATATACCCTACCGCGGAAATTATCCGCATTATTGAGGGATTGGATACGGCTTTCTTTAGGTCTATACTGCCTGAGGTATCGCATAACCCGGAGAAGATATTTTTCCATCTTCCGGTCAGAATTAGATTCCCGGATGGGGTTATACGGAATCCGCCCAGCATGCCCGCAGAGGTAGAGAAGCCTTTCACCATCTTATCATCATCCCAGATACTGAAAATGAGCCCTGAATCAACCAGATTTAAAGCCGAATCCATATTCTTTTCGGCGATTGAAAAGACTGCTGCGAATCCCTTTGACCTAGGTGCAGATAAAGCGATATCCTCGAGTGTTACCCCTCCTGCAGAGATGAGCTTATCATACAGCTCCCTGTATTCAGCCAGCACATTTCCGTCTTTGCCGTATATTTTTTCAAGTACGGGTTTCAGTATAAGCTGTATATTCTCTTCTCTTGTCAGTTCTCCCATCAGTTCAGGAACCGTCATCACGCGAGTTATATCCTCGTATACGCGAAGGTCCTTCAGCGTCTGGATGAATGAATCCTCTTCCATATCACTGTAATCGCCCATATCCAGTTCCGCTTTGATAAGCAGAAGTATATTCATGCGGTTCTCTTTTTTCTCCCAAAACCCGTCCACCATGGGCACTAAGCCCTTCAATACAGCCTTGTAGATGATAAAGTTCTCCCGCGGCCCGTATTCCTCGCCGGTAGCTTCTTCGATCTGTACTATGACCTCGGATATCTCTTCAGTCACGGGAAGCCGGCCGTTTTCCTGTATGAACTCCTTTATGGCGAATATGCAGTATTTTATATGCTCCCCCATCTCGTCATATTCGCCCTCGATGTTGTCTATATGCGACAGGATATCCTGCACAGACGGCGTGACCACCGGTTCCGGGGTTTCGGATGGAGTGTCATATCTTGTGAATTTGTCGAGAAGCACGGCTTTCCCCGGCGATGCCAGGAAATCCATGATATTCTCTGAGACTGCTCTTTCCGCCTTCCCGAGCCCGGCAAACTTCGCATTGATTCCTTCCAAAACCGCCCTGATCATATCTATCACAGTCACAACCTGCTGCAATCTAAACTTCCTTGTACCGAAGGAATATTTTATCTGTTTCTTTATATTCTCCTCATAGGATTTTACTGCGACTGCAGCATCTTCACCTAGGTGTTCTTTAATTATTTCATGGTGTGCTGTCCTGTCTTCATTTAAGATATCTTTGACCTGCTTTTTTGAATATTTTTCATAAAGCAGATGGTGATGAAACGGAGTGAATTTTGATTTATCCGCCCAGAATGCCATGACCTGCTCTGCGGAAGCCAGTATATGAGCTGTGTGCAGGATATTATCAAGAAATTCCCGGGGTACGGACGGACCGGCGCGCCTTTTCAGTTCCTCGATCCATTCCGCTTCTATAGCTTCATGGTACGCCGTTTCATCCTGAAACCGGTTACTCGTGACAATAACGAGATTATTATCTATATCCCTGAAATGGTATCCCCATATCCCATCAGGCAGGTTAGTGTCATCTACAATGAATTTGGCTGTTATAAGTTTTCCCTTTATCTCCCTTGTCTCAAGCTGCATATTACCGGCTTGGTCGGTCCATAATGTCTCTTTTGTTCTTTTTACTTTTTTGAGCGCTTCCGGGGCGATATCACTTCGCAATCCTATATCTTTCATGATCATAAGATGATCCATAGCCTCTGAAACAGACGGACCCGGATGGACTTCATAAACAGCTCTTTTCACTTCGGCAAAAGTGATCCTGCCGTTTTCTGACTTTACTTTTACTTTTTTACAGGTGCCTTTTTTGTCATATACCCTCAGATAATCTCCTTCAAGAAAAAGCCCGGCTACCAGTGCTGTTTTTTTCTGGAAAGGTTCTGAATTTTCTGCTGCAACTATCATATCTTTGGGTTGGTATGTTAGTCCTGAAGTATACAACTCATAGATCTCCGCGAAATCCTCGTATTTATTGCTTTCAAACGCATATGAAGTCGGGAAATCTTTTCTTTCCTTAGATAGATGCACGCTGATGTAATTAAATTCTCTTCTTAAAGATGGAGATATCCGCCTGAAATATACATGATGCCCAACTTCATGTCTTGTAACAAACGGATAAAGGATCTTTCTGTCGCCTTCAGTCTCCCATTCCTGAGCGATCATACTGAACGGGCCCAATTCGTAACCGCGGGCGTATTTCGTAACTTCCGGATAAGTCGATATAGAATGAAGGCCTTTTGTATGCCATTCGGGAAGGTTTTCCAGGGCATCTTTCATCTGTTTCTTTAATCCTTCGTCGGCATTTATCACCCATATCTTGTTATCTCCGTGTTTAAAATAATCGTAATATGCCTGCACACGGTTGATACCGAGGATACCTCCCATTAAGATCATAAAAGCGATTAAAACTCGCATAGTCAACCTTATCATGTTGCTTGATTTTTTTTGTTTTATCTGTAATAGAAGACGTTTTTGGGTTATACCAGTTATTTTATTTGCTGTTTTATATGCAATAATACCTATCGTCGCTAATACGAAACCGTAAGAAGCTCCCAACAGCGATCCGAACTGCCATGTATTAAAGAGGTTCTGATAATTTCCCAATAGCTGCATGGTTACAAGTTTAAGTGTATCACCGGCAAAAATATGTGTAGACAAGATGAGAGCTAAAGTCAGTATCAGGTTACTTCTAAGTACCGTCTGCAGGATTTTATGGGCAATAAGACTTATTCCCAGTATTGCACTATAGTAACAGATCGCCATCGGAATACCGGCTACTGTTATAGTAAGATACTGTTCCCAGTACGCCAGTGATTCGGCACAGAGAATCTTCAATATCGGGCCTATCATGATGTTTGTCATATAGACAACAGGCGATACAAATAGTGCAAATTTTATCAGCCCTATACTTTTATTGAAAATATTCCTTGAATTAATATATTTTCTAAGCTTTCGTTTAAGCGGGTTTTGGGCACCGAAGATATCCCGCTGAAGACCGTTGTATATGTCGCGGTGAGTATTATAATTCTTTTCCCCGAACACAGCGGCATATCCTTCATGGAACAGCAGTTCATCCAGGTTATCAGAAAACTTTTTTGAAAATAAGGCTCTGGATACGGCAAGCCGGCCGGTATCGGCAAACGCAAGCAGGTAGTCCTCTTTGCCATGGACTACCGCTTTAAATGTTACAATGTCACCGCGCGCAAAATACTTTTCCAGCCTTTCAATAATCAGCTTAACACGCGCATTATCACTAACCCCTGCTGTTATCACCCTGCTTTTAAACCTATAAATCATCTGCCCTACTATTGCTGTTTCTTTTGCTTTAAGTTTTCCAGTTTTTACTGTTTCTGCCCTCTGAGCAGAAGAGCCTTTTCCTATAGCGCCCTTTCTTGTCACTTCTTCCAGGCTCAGGGAACCGGTATAAATATCATCATCTGCTGAATCCTTTTTGCTTTTTTTCCTCGGCAGCATCAACCCGAAACCCGGAAGCATAAATCCTGCCGCAAACGGGATATTTTTTCCTGCAAGTCCTGCTATTATATCCCTGTCTTTGCTCAAGGGTTCATCGGTCATGCTCAATCCCGGACCGGGTATATTTTTCTTTATCGGTGCCGGTTTTCTCTGTTTAATATGCGGTTTTCTAATACTTGCGGGTATTTTACTATCTTTTATTGTTGGCCCTTTTTGTATTGTTTTCTTTTTTTCTTTTTCAACCGGTTTATCTATCTTGCGTTTATCCTGGACATCTTTTCCCGACCGGTACGACAACGGCCTGTCAAGGCGGGGATTGGGATTTTTCATAAAATTCGTAAAAAAAGCGTTGCACCCTAACAGAGTAGTTGCCAGAAATACAGAAAAAATTATTTTCAGCATTTTTGAGATCCTGCTGCCATGCACCGCTGCCTGAACGGGTTTCTGCTCTTTTTTTACACCCGTGACAGGTATATCCCTTTTAGTTTTTTCCGCAGCATCTTTCTGTCTTATCACACGCACTTTACGGATTTTCTCTCTGCCCAGCGCATTCAAGGTGTATACTATACCGGCCGACACAAGTACGGCTATTGCCGCTGCCAGCGGGCCGGCGCTAACCAGGAAAACAGCAGATATACCCGCTCCGATTACACCCGCGCCGGTTATCAATAATACACGGTACCTCGTCAGGAAATTCTTTTTAACAGGTTTTTCGGCTATCTTCAGTGTATCCTGCAGT
>JBDRKX010000020.1:0-16471 GCA_043813605.1 Elusimicrobiota bacterium
AATGCCGGGAATGCGGGAAAGTGAAAAGAGAAAAGATCGATTGGCTGGCAAAGAATCCTTTTTACACGAAGAGGTTTTCGTATTTTGTAGGCAGGAAATGTCGGAGCATGACGATTCAGGATGTGGCGAAGGAACTGAGGCTGGATTGGCATGCGGTAAAAAACTTGGAAAAGGAGTATATGGAGGAGCAGCTTCGGCGGAATCCTGTCCGCGCGGCGAAAGTCATAGGGATAGACGAGATATCGAAAAAAAGGGCCACGTGTACCGGATAGTGGTGAGCGATCTGGAACGGAAACGTCCGATCTGGTATGGAGGTACGGACAGGCCGGAAAAAAGCATGGACATGTTTTACGGATGGCTTGGAGAGAAAAAGACAAAAAAGATTCGGTTATCTGTGATGGACATGTGGAAAGCGTTCGAGAAATCTACGAAAAAGAATGCTCCGCAATCGGCAATACTTTACGACAAATTCCATGTTATGCGGCATCTTGGGAAGGCTTTGGACAAGGTAGGAAGATGGAATATTCCCGGTTGTCAGGGAAGGACAGGGCGTACATCAAGGGTCAGAAATACACTTTGCTGTCCAATCGGGAAAATCTGACGATAGACGGAAGAAAAGCTTTGAGAAAGCTGCTCAAGGCAAACAAGAGGCTCAATACGGCGTACCTTCTCAAGGAGACCTTCGGGCAGTTATGGGATTATCAGAGCGAAGGCTGGGCGCGGAGATTTTTTGATAACTGGAAAGAATCCTTAAAGTGGCAGAGGCTGAAACCGTATGAGCAATTCGCGAAAATGATAGAACGGCATTGGGACGGGATCGCAGCTTATAGCCGTCCGGAAAACAAAGTCTCCCTGGGATTTGTCGAAGGACTTAACAATAAAATCCGGGTGATACAGAGGAGGGCTTATGGTCTTCGAGATGACGCGTATATTCGGCTCAAAGTTCTGACTTGTATGCTGAAAGAGCTATAAAATGACCCACTCAGTTACACGAAGAGCCAATGTTATTAACAGCAGCTAAAGAATGGCAGGCACAAGAGGTTTATTGGATAAGTCCCAAAGCATTGTTACATTTAAAGCTTTCCAGGTATCTTCTGTTACCCTGAATATTATTTTACCGCCTGTATGAGCAATTTTAGCCGCTATATCAATAATCTTTCTGCGGAATGTTGTGTGTGGCATAACATACTTTCGGTATTACATCTTTGGAGACATCTTCCTTAAATGCTTCCAACAGATTAAAAGGCCACAAGCATTATGTAAAAGAAAGCGGTATTGGATTCAAACCGCTTGAATGGAAGCTGCTCGGTTCCGAAGTCTTTTATTCCCCTGTGAACCAATTCATCCGCGCCTCTCTGGTGAGCAAGTTCAACAATATTTTCCACATCAAGATAATATTCTAATCCCGCATTTTTCAATAATATGTCGATATTACCTCCCATTCCGAGATTTGTGTAGTAAATTCGGGCCGGCCGGGCAAATGGAAGAAGCTTCTGATTGTCTTCATATAATGGCTGAGTAAATATTGCTCGGCGGAACTTATCCCAAGTTCCCCGGCAATCTCCAAACTCTAATATTTCCCACGTCTGGTTCTTTTTTTCTATATTTACCCACTGTTCCTGAGGACAATTTTCCACATATTCACATATAGTAGCGTATATTTTACCACCGCTTATATGACCTATACCCAACTCTTCAAATGCCTTAAAATTTTTCTGATCATAAAAACAGCGGTCTTCCTTTAATATTATCGGAACATCCGCCCGGTATTTATTACGGATTAGAACCACAACATGCTCAATCATTTTTATTACAGTATCTCCATTGTTAGAATTTTTAGAGCCTCCCCGGAATACTGCATCAACTACAAATAGCCCCCATTTCAGCAGCAACGGTTGAAATCCTTTTTTCTTTTTGTAAGTCGGTTCCACTCCTTCACGTTTTAATGCGTCATCATTTGCCATTACCATCGTATCTAAATCAAGAATAATTACTGCAGGCTTTGTGATATTCAGACGCCATATGAATATCGTCTGTAAGAGCCTGCGGAACAGATAATTCCTTACAAAAGAAAATGCCCGGAAAAACCGTTTTATCTGATGTGATGAGGCCATCTTACTCTGAGGAGTCTCAATTGTTGAAGCGTACCCTCTGTCTTTGGCCAACTCATCAAATCTTGTTAAACGAAAACTTGTTCCGTCTATGAAAAAACAGAATAGCTGCTTATACAATTCATTTATTGGCAACCCCTTACAGGTTTTCCGCATTGAACCAAAGTACCGTTTTAACAGCGGATAGATATTAATTGATTCAATGTAACGGTTAACAAAAGCCAGGCCGCCTCTTGATGTAAGATAGTCTGTTGTTGTTCCAATTTTATCGATTCTGATTTTGCTTTTTTCGGAAGAATTTCTTATCATTTTAATAGTACCTCCTGGGTTAATATTGAAAAAGACCTTTTAGGTCTTCTTTGTCGACAATATTATACCTTCTGGAGGTACTTTTTTCAATTAGGAATCGCTCAACTTAGGTAATAATTATTTATGTCAAAATTCTCAATAATAAAATATCCTGATTTGACGAAGCTGTATAGATGGCCGTACACAGATAAGGACAATCCGAACACCGTGATCGAACCCACAACAAGATGTAACCTGTCGTGTCCCGGCTGCTATCGGGTGAGCAAGCTGGCTTATGATACTGACCGGGATATGAGCCTGGAAGAGATGAAGGTATACATCGACGATGTCGTAAAGCTGCGAAATACGTCGTGTATTTCATTCCTGGGGGGAGAGCCCTTGCTCCATTCACAATTAAATGATGCCATAGCGTATGTAAAGCAGGCCGGGTTGAATGTAGGAGTATATTCGAACGGACTGCTTATGGATGAACAGAAACTGGCAGAGTTCAGAGATCTCGGTGTGTCATATGTATTCCTCCATGTAGATAAGCATCAGGGCCGTGGTGATACGGAAGAACAGATCAACAAGATAAGGGAACACTTCTGTGATATGTTTCGAAGAGTTGGCCGTGTCCTTTTGGGATTCAGTTTTCAGTTCACGGAGAAAGATATCCGTGATGTTCAAAATATGTGCGATTTTTTCGCAAGCAATTCCGATATCGTAAAACTGTTGAACTTCTCTTTGTGCACTGACGCGCAGGAATATGAGAAGGCCTTTTCTTGCGGCTGTAATAGGAATAATGGAATAGAGGAAATTGAAGAGATCAAAGTGTTGAAGCACGAGGCGCAGAAAAGGATGTGCAAAGCGATCAAAGAAGCTTTCGGGCTTGAATGGAGCTCTTATCTCGGCAGCAAGTATGACGACACGGTGCCGGGAAAGTTGCATACCATGTGCGCATACCACGGGGGAAAGTTCCTGGGATCGGGAGACAGCGCGACTGCCCGCAAATACGTAGAACGATTTCGTCGAGTCCGCGGGAACTACCCGTACAACGGGAGTATCCCCTTGAAACGGAGACTGGCGGATTATATGCACATGTTTGTGAATAGATCCGCGAGGAACATTCGGCTGAATCTTTTGAAACAGTACGCGTTAACGATCAAATGGCAATCTGTTGCTATCTCATTAAGTCCTTTTCAGCAAAAAGAAGGGGTGAATTTCTGCGAAAGTTGTACGGATGCCGTACTCTACAAGGGGAAGTTTGTTCCGATGTGCGGCCTTGAGGACCTCATCAAGTCGGATACGAGGCACTGCTCCGGCGGCCATGCGTCTCCTTGTACCGCCAAACCTTAGTAGGCTGCGATTTCAGGGAATGCTGATCCGTGTAGAACGTGCGTCCCTTGAAAAGAATGAGGGGGGTAGACGGAATTACTGGATGTTATGAAGGAAATGTTTCAGAATAGGTTTGAGCAAAGAGAAGTCGGAGCCATCGAATGGAGTTATTCGTATTTTTGAAAAACATCAAGATAATTTGGTATTATTTATTATGAAAGAAACACAATTCGCAAAAAACAGAACAGATTTACTTCCATTTCCTTTATCAAAGCGTCTTAGATTGTATTCTAGTATAAAGAAAAAACAACCTATAGATCTGCCGCGTCAGTATTGGATCGAGATAACCAATATATGCAATTTGAAGTGCATCACTTGTCCATCAGCCTATGGATTAGAAAGAGAGAAACAAATGATGGATATGGAAACTTTCGCAAAAGCAATAGATCAAATATATATGACTAAACCCAGGATAGTTCTGCATGTTGCAGGTGATCCACTGCTGAACAGTAACCTGTTCAAGATGATAGACTATGCCAAAAGAAAAGGCTGCTGGGTAGGAATACATACTCCCGCTGTCATGCTTGATGATAGTATGGCCAATAAAATCCTGGATTCTTCATTGGATTTTATATCTTTTTCAGTTGACGGATGCAGTGCGGAAGTATATGAGAAGATCCGTGTCGGAGCTAAATTTGAAAAGGTTAAGTCGCAAATAGAAGCTTTTCTTGATTTACGAGAAAAAAGAGAAGCGGAAAAACCGGTTACCAGGATAGAGATCCTTTTAATGAAGGAAACAGAAAAAGTAATCAATGAATTTATGGAATTCTGGCAGAAAAAGAAAGTAGATAAAGTTGTCATAAGGAAAGCCGGCAACTGGCATGGCTTAGTAAATATTGACAGAACGATCGGGAGGGCGCTTAAATACGGATACCGGCCCTGTCTGCATGTTTTCCTTAAAGCGGCCATACTTGCGGATGGTACGGTAGTCCCATGTTGTAATGATATCCAGGGGAAACTGCCTATGGGGAATATAAAGGAACGGCCTTTCAGCGAAATATGGAATTCGGATGAATATAAAAGGCTTCGCAAGCAGTTTTTGAGCAATACAGTTTCGGAGAGTCATATATGTTACAGGTGTCATTACAGGCGGGCTCATTCAAAGTATGAACAGATAACTCAGTGGATTCTGAAACAGCTTTTCTGGCGTAAGGGTTGATGAAGATATTAAAAAATATGGGTTCAATTATAGCCTGATTTTTAAGTCCTCGCAAAGTTTCTTTAGTAGAACTAAATAAAAATTCCTATATTTTACCACTATTTGAATTTTTGTCTTAGTTGTATATAATATGTTATTTATAATTATAATTTATTTTAGAAATAAAGGGAGTTATTTTAGTGCAGTTGAAAGATGCAGTTGCTATTGTCGGTATGGGGTGCGTGTTCCCGGATGCTCCTAATCCTGATAAATACTGGGAAAATATAATCAATCGCCATTACGCTGTGCGCGAAATCCCCTTAAATAGGTGGGATCCGGCCCTTTATTATGATAATTCCCGGACTAAACCGTATAGATCACACTCAAAACTGGCTGCATCTGTCGAAGATTTCAAAAAGGATCCTTTAAAGTTCCATATACCTCCTGTCTCGGGACCGTTTATAGAGCGCATGCAGTTTCTTATACTGGAATCGGCTTATCAGGCTTTAGAAGATTCCGGGTATCTGGAAAAGGATTTCGATCGTCAACGTACTGCTGTTTTCATCGGCTCAAACGGAAAAGGAGAAATGCAATCTTTACTAAATGTCCGTTTTCACTGGAACAAGTTTGCCAAGTCTTTAGAATCTGTTGAAGAGTTTAGAAATCTTTCTCAGACCCAGAAGGATTCCTTACTGGCCCAGGCTGAAGATGCATTTAATAAAGATATGCCTGAAGTATGTGAAGACACATGCGGTGGAGTCTTTGGTAGTATAATAGCCAGCCGTATTAATAATTGTTTCAATTTTGGCGGTACCAGCCTGGTTGTAGACGCCGCGTGCGCATCGTCGCTTGCCGCATTCAGTCAGGGTTTAAAAGGATTGAATGAACGAAAGTTTGATACGGTTCTTGCGGGCGGAATTGACGGCCGTCTTGATATCGGATCATATATCTTTTTTTCCAGCCTGGGCGCGATATCAGACAAAGGATCTTTTCCATTTGATGAGCGGGCAGATGGATTTATTATAGGTGAGGGGGCCGGGGCAATTTTATTAAAACGCCTGGAAGATGCTATGCAAGATGGTGACAAGATATATGCTGTAATACGCAATATAGGCACATCAAGTGACGGTCGCGCAAAAGGTATTACAGCGCCAGATATGAAGGGGCAGATCCGCGCGCTCGAACGTACCTATGAGGAGCTTCCATTCACACCCGATACAGTTTCCCTGATTGAAGCACATGGTACCGGTACATGGATAGGTGATAAAATCGAGCTTGCTTCACTTATCGAGTTTTTTAGCAGATATTCCGACAGGAAACAGTATATAGGACTAGGTTCAGTGAAATCCATGATCGGCCACCTGAAATCAGGCGCCGGGGTAGCGGGAATTATCAAGACGGCATTGGCGTTATATAACAGGATACTGCCTCCTACAATAAACTGTGAACAGCCCCGCAAGGACGTTGACTGGAAAAATTCCCCGTTTTACCTGATAACTGAGGCACAGCCATGGGAAAGCAATGATGTCCCTCGCAGGGCAGCAGTAGACGCATTCGGTTTCGGCGGTATAAATTACCATGCTGTTCTTGAGGAGGCGCCGGCTGAAGCCGCCCTAATGGATGAATCGGCAGGTTATGTCAAGAACGGTGCCAGGTTCCCGGCTGAACTCATTATTTTCCGGGCTTCTACACGGAGAGATCTCTTGAAACTCGTTGAAAATACAAGAGATGAACTGGTTCAGGATGAACAGCTTGGTTTGCATAATATTGCTGCTAAAATTGCGGAGCTCGCTTCTCCTGATGGAGCGACTCTGGCAATCGTTGCTGCTGACACAGAAGAACTTATCTCTCACATAAATAAATCCCTCGAGGTATTGGAAGATACAACACGGTCAGAGTTCTCGTCAGCTCAAGGCATATACTTCAGTGAGAACCCGCTCGGGCCAGATGAAAAGATCGCTTTCCTGTTTCCCGGACAGGGGTCCCAGTACCTGAACATGGGAGGGGATATGGCTGATTGTTTCCCTTTTGTAGGGGATATATTCCGGGAGGTCGATAATATCGCACATCAATATACCGGTAATTCCATGCTGGAAGTGTTAATTCCCGGAGAAGCAGGCTCTTCCGAAGAAAAGGATCGCCTAAGCAATCTCTTGAACCGCCCTGATTATAATCATCCTGCAATGCTGGCTATGGTAGCAGGTATCCTGCAAGTCCTTGAGCGCGCCGGTGTAAAGCCGGACATGGTCGCAGGCCATAGCCTGGGGGAGTACTTCGCGCTATATGCCGCCGGTGTTTTCGATATGAATACAGCTATTAATCTTACTACTATCAGAGGAGAAGGAATTGTAAGAAACTGCTTTCAGAACGGTTCTATGGCGAGCATCAATATGTCTGAAGAAATGCTTGAAGAGTACAAGGATATTTTTGAGCAGGTTGGCGGCTTTATAACTGTAGCTAACAAAAACTGTCCGGCTCAGACGGTTATATCAGGTGATGTCGAGTCAGTTGAGAAAGTAGTGGAACATTTGGAAGAAAAAGGTATCCAATGCAAGATCCTTCCGGTCACAAGCGCCTACCATACCAAGCTCCTCTTGCCGGCGGCTGAATCTTTCCGCAAACTGCTTAATACATTAACATTCAATCCGCCCGGAATTCCTGTTCAGTCCAACCTGAGCGGACGGGCTTATGAAACAGACGGTAATTTCACTGCTCATCTACGGGATGTGTTAGTAGAACAAATGATCAAACCTGTTGAATTTATCAGTAATGTTCTTTCCATGTATGAAGATGGTGCACGTCTGTTTATAGAGATCGGGCCGAAATCTACACTTAGTTCGTTTGTAGACAATATCCTATCTAATAAAACTCATTGGACCATTTCTGCAAATATACCGCACATATCTCCGACTGCGCAACTGCTCCATACTCTGGCATTCTGTGCAGCCAAGGGTTTACCGGTAGATATCAGCAGAATCAGGCCGAGACAAGAGCTTAAGAGTCCAGGCGCATCTGGAACTGTGAAGCCGCAAAGGTCCAAAATAGCAGTAAAACAGAAGGATACCGCCTCTCCTGATTTGATCAGGGAGATCCTGAAAGAAAAAAATCCGGATGTTATAGAAAAATATTTGAATCGGCGCAGTGATTTCCTGAAAGATATGATCAGTGTAGATTTTGAGCATTTTACAGGGCTTCCGGCTGATCAGGCGGAAAAAAAGTCGATGCCGGACGATGGCCTTGAAAAACAGATCATAGAACTGATCTCCAGAAAATCCGGATACCCGGAAGAGGTCATAAATATCGACTTTGACGTAGAAGCGGAACTGGGGCTCGATTCTATTAAGCAGGTGGAGATCATCCGCGAAGCGGCAAGGGAACTAAATATTGATTTCGGGGAAGATCTCAGATCACAGCGGTATAAGATCACGACTCCGCGTAAATTAATTGAAATATGCAGGGATCTTATCAGGGATAAGACTGCCCCGGGAACATCCGGATTGCAGGAATCCGGAGAAGTCCGGGAAGTAAAAGATGAACAGGAATGGCAAACGGATTGTCATCGCTGGACATACGAAAAAATTGAAGTTCCATTGTCAGCTGAGAACAGACTGGAAAACGGTTCATTGAAGAATAAGCGTTGTTTACTATTGACAGGCAGTGAAGGTCCGGGAAGATTATTACAGGACATGCTGGAGGAGGCAGGGGCAGCAGTATATCCTGTCTTACCGGCTGATAATATGAGGGATCTCCCTGAGGATTTCGACATAATCCTGAATATGTGGTCCTATAATGAAGATGACCGGCTTCTTCTGGAAAAGAGCGAGAAATGGTGGCAGCAGGTTGAACAGCGCGCATCATCTTTACTCACAGTGGGACAGAAGCTGGCACATCTGATCCGGCAGAACAAGGATAAGAAAACATCGTGGATCGAAGTGACTTCTCTGGGTGGGGAAATGAGTGCGGGAATTGCGAAAACAGTACCCGCGAGAGCAGGTATCGGATGGGGTATGATGCGTTGTTTAACGCAGGAATTTAAGGAAAATATTGAATTTCTCTGCCTTGATCTGAATCCTGATGAGCCTGTGGATCAGGTTGCAGGATATGTTCTTAATGAATTAATGCACTGCTGGCAGTATTCAGAAATAGGATATACCGACGGTAAACGGTATGAAATCCGCTGGAAAATTGATGATCTGGATAATCATGGTCAGGAAATAAAACTTGATTCACAGAGTGTGGTGCTGGCGATAGGAGGTGCAAGGGGCATTACAGCCAGTATATGCAGAAAACTCGCAGAACACAGCAATGCTCAGTTTATTATTGTCGGAAAGAGTCCTCTGCCGCCGGGTACCGGAATTATCGGTAAAAATCAGATAACGTTTGAGACTGCCCGGGCGGCTGTATTATATGAATTACGCAAACAGGATAAACGGATTATACCTTTAGAAATTGAAAAGACCGCCTGGAGACGGGTATGGGAGAATGAGCGTGCTTTCAATCTAAAGCGTTTAGAAGATATTGCCGGTAAAGTGGTCTACCGGCAGTGTGATATAACAGACCATAAAAGTGTGAAAAGCCTGATCAATGAGATCCATCAGGAATATAGATCTATTGACCTGGTTATCCAGGGAGCAAGTGATCTGATCGAGAAAGCTACTGAGGATATTACTGCTGAAGAATTCATCGGAAATATGAGATCAAAAGCTCTGGGAACAGCTTGTCTTTTATCGGCGTTATCGGATATTAAAGTAGGAACTTTTATTAATTTCTCCAGTGTCGCCGGCCGCTGGGGTAACATGGGACAGGCTTCTTATGCCGCAGGGCATGAATTGGCAGGGATCCTGGTTGCCGGAATGCGCCGGAACCGTACCGGCAGATGGATAAATGTGTTTTTCGGGCCCTGGTTGAATGTCGGTATGATCCGTATCGGCGCTGTAATGGAGCGGCTGCGTGTGAGAGGGAATGATTTTATCACTCATGAAACAGGCGGTGAATATTTTATTAAAGAATTAACGGCAGGATCAAACCGGAATGTTGCTTTTTGCGGTAATACGCCTTTAAGAAGGATCAACAGACCGGGTAAAAAGTCAGCCGGATCACCCCCAGGGGCTTCATTACTCGAAAAGATTGATATTGTCTCACCTGAAATAGCTGAAGGTTATAGGATTTTGAACATGAAACAAGACAGGATCGTAGCTGAACATCATGTCGGTTATGAGAATCCTGTTCTGCCTGGCGTGGTCAGTCTTGAGATGATAGCCCAGGCGGCTTCAGTATTAACGGATCCCGGATTCTCTGTAACTGATATTAATGATATTGTTTTTCCTCATCCGGGTATATTTCCTCACGGGGAAGAGATGAAGTTTTATGTGCGCGTGTCATTAGTATTGAAAGATAATAAATGCGCCTGGTTCAATGGAAAAGTATTCAGCAATTTTGTAGCTCCCGGAAGTACGAAAAACGAAGAAATGGTTCATGCTTCCTGCAGGATCAGATTCGGGTACAGGGAAGCAGCGCAGAAACCATCTCTTCTGTTAGTAAGCACTGGAGTGGGAGATTACCGTGTTGACGCTAAAGATTTGTGGGAAACTAAGATGCGTCAATACCGGAAAGGTATGTACAGGACCATAAGTTCAGTCTTTTCGGTTACTCGGGATGGGGTAATAGGTGAAATTAAAGCAAATAGAATATCGGAATTTTGTGAAAAACCTAAAATTGGAAATCTGATGCAGCTCGATGGTACTTTAGATCTGATAAATCTATCAACTGATATCTTTTATGGTAATGAGTCATCTTTAGTGGGATCTATTAAGGATATAAGTTTTTATGTTTCTGATGATTCAGAAGAAAAGAGGTTTTGCAGGACTCGTATACGGGAATTGAATGAAAGGGATATAATATATGATGTTGAGGCCATGGATAGTACGGGAAAAGTCACAGAGCGTGCCAGTTATGTTCAAAAACCGAGAGAAGAAAGAGGTTTTAACGGTTTGAATGAACCTATTTGGAAACTATTGAGAGAGAATCCGAGGCAGAAGGAGATCAAGGATCTGTTAGGTTATGATAAAGGATTCGTGTTAGCTCAGATAAGTATTTCTCATGTTAAAGATACACTTGAAACCGATGAAAAAGGATTACTGAATAAATATCTTTCCGGAGAGGAAAGGGAACGGTATCGCGGTTTTAAGCATATAAAAAGGCGGCTTGAGTGGCTTGCAGGCCGGATCATTGCAAAAGATGCCGTGCGTATGTATCTCGATTCAGATACTCCCGCCGCTCGCGCTGTAGTAATCCGGAGTGCGCCTGATGAACCTCCCTGTGTTGATATCGAAGATCCGGGTGTGACTGTATTTCCTCCGTATATTTCGATAACTCATTCTGGTGATGCTGCTGCAGTTGCAGCAGCACAAGATCCGGGAATAGGAATTGATGTACAGGAGATAAATGAATCAATTCTGGAAATAGCTGATACGTTTTCTACTCCTGAAGAGCGGGAATTGATCTCAGCATGTAACGAAAGCGAAGAGGCAGTCTTACTGGCATATATCTGGGCGATGAAAGAAGCATCTCGTAAAGCAGCAGGAACTGAATCCTGTACAATGAAAGAACTCTCTATAAAGACGGCAGATTATAACGGCAATTATATAGTCTGCGAGCTTTATCATTTGAACACAGGTACAATAAGGTCAGTTGTATTTCAAAATGGCAGTTATGTATATGCTGTGAGTTCAGTGCCGGGTAAATAGTATTCAGGAAAACCTGTCAATTTTTAATATCGGTTTGAACTGAGAGAGATTTTGAGGTTAAAGACTTAGGCAATATTCTTAAACCCTATGAAAATAACAACACCTTTTGATAATCTTAAAGAACTTGGTATTCTAATTAATGAGGGCGCAGATGAGCTCTACTGCGGTGTTGCGGAACCGGGAGTCTCCCGTCATTTGAAAAGCAGAGCCTGAAAGAGATCGAATTAAAGCGTGAATTCAGGGTTTTTACGAAGAATAATATCAAGGCCGCGGTAGATCTCCTTAAGGACCTGTCCATGAATCTTAATCCATGGTAAAGGATATGGGTTGCAGAACTTGCGGGTGAAGTGCATATAGACGATGCTATTGAAATACTTAAACCGCTGGTTACCGACAATGAATACAAGGTCAAGAAACAGTCACTGAAGACACTAAGGTTTTTTCTCGAATCCGGTAAGATAAGTCAGGGTCAGGCATCGCGCATAAAGCATATTATCGCAACTACACGCCAGGCCGGCTGGATAACTTGATCCGGGAAGATAACCGGAAATAATGCATAATGAATTATAACAATGTGTCATCCGGAAAAAATCAGAAATCGTTTCTCCTGAAACCATAAAATAAATCTCCACTGTAATACGAATAAACTGTTTTTCTCGGAAATGCTGATATTCCATTCTAAAAAGCTAAAAAATCGTGTATAACAGTTTGATCGGAGAAGTTTGACCATAATTATAACATTTAGTAACATTCTAACATATTAACATAATTCATAAATATGGAGAATATAAAAAATGACAAAAAGAAATTTTTTCTATGATTGGTTATGTAAGAGCCGGAAAGGTCAAAAAACTGCCGATACAAAAGCCTATACAGTATTGAATGACAGGACTCTCAGTCTTATGAAATCTCATAACCTGGTAGGGAATTTTTTTCATTACCGCACTGCGATTGAAATACTCGGTTGGGAATATAGTGATGTATTTGAGGAAGGAAGGCTGGATCTCGATCCGGACAAGTGGGCGGATTTCGGGCCTGCTAATTTCCAGCTGGGCCCCCCGGCCGGAGTATCAAAAAGCCTGAAAAGAATAACAACAAACAAGAACCTTGTGCCTTACCCGCCTAACCTTGTCCCTTCTCTGAGAGATATAGCGTCAAAGGCTCTTTTTAAAAGATCCTGCAGCAGGAATTTTGAGATCTCATGTACAGAGGGAGCTCATGCTTCTGTAGCATATAGTGTCATGACATTTGTGAACCCTGGTGATGAGGTGATAATAACGGATCCCGGTTATTTTTTTCTTGAACCGCCTGTACTGGTAGCCGGCGGCAGGGTAAAGAGGGTAATACTTACTGAAAAGAGCGGTTACCGTATAAATGTAGAAAGCCTGAAGAAAAAGATCACGCCAAAAACGAAGATGATAATAATCTGCGATCCGATAAACCCTTTTGGGACTATACAGACAAAAGACGAACTTAAAGAAATAGTAAGGATTGCGAATAAGTACAATATTATCGTGCTCGACAATATAACTCACAGTTTTCACAGGTTGAACGAACGAGTGAAACACCATCCTATGTCAGCCCTGGATAAAGTCGATACAAGAAATGTTATCACGATTACAGGACTTTCACATGGTTTCGGATTAGCGGGACTGAGGATCGGTTTTATGGCGGGGCATCCGGACCTTCTGGGTCCTATACTGGCGATGGAGAGCGCATTGACGCGGGTTAATATCAATCTGCTTATGCAATATGGGGCCCAGGCCGCATTAGAGGATAAGGAATACTTTCCGCGGTGCGCAAAAAAACTGAAGAGAAATCTCAGCATACTGGAAGATATTGTAGATAATAATCCTTTGCTCTCCTTTGTAGTTAAACCGGATTATGGGTATGTAACCTGCATAGACACATCGAAGATAAAAGCGAGCTGTCAGGAACTGACGGTGGCGCTTTTAAAAAGAAAATGCGCTGTATATCCTTCTGATGGTCTGGGAGATACGAAATCCACATCATACCTTAGGTTGAATTTCTCAACTCCCCGCAGGGAACATTTTAGATGGCTTGAAAAAGCTCTTCCCGAAGCTATTGAAGAAGCAGAATCAGGGGAACACCGTAAAGCAGTAATAGATTTTTTTAGATCAGTAGGCACAAAACGTTCTGAAAAAATAATAAAGATATTGAAGGATATTGATAGATAACGTTGATAATATATATATATCAGTTTCATCTGGAACTTGTGAATTATGAAATATGACTACTCAGTTTAAGCAGAAATGAATTATGGATGTGATAAGATACATCATCAGCAATAATTCAATTAATGTTTTTACCGTCGAAGAAGTTGTCATAAGCTATTTAATTACTTGCTCTTGGCATATCTTAAATAGGTAGAAAATGCCCTTTTCTGCGCTAACTGAGTAGTCATTTTATGAAATGTAAATATAAGGAAAAGATATTATTGAACGGCAAAGGGAGTATCCTTCTTGCTGCATTAGGTTATTTGTTCTGGTTTTTCTATAGAGTAGGTACCAAACCTACACGTATCGCTTATCCCTGCCAGCAGGCAGGGGTATCTCATATTTTATTCTCGTTCAGTGCTATTATACTGCCTGCGGCCATCGTATATATCCGGTCTATAACCGGATGGATGAAAAAAAACTATATCCGGGTAATAATAGTATCTGTTTTAATCGCTGGTACTTTCGCCGGCGTCGAAGTACAGAAAACTTACAAAAAAAAGAGGTTGATCAAGGCGGGAAGCCGTACAATCCCGCAAAAAGAAAAGAGTATTTTCAGTAATGCCTTAATAGAAAAAGAGAATAAAACACTTGGGTATGCTAAATCGGTTCATGTGCCGGCAGCAGATTCAGAGAATCTTTCAATAGTAAGCTTCAGTCACGATAAAGCAATGAGTTACGGGACATCTTCTCCGCCGTATGATAAAGACACTAATCCTGTATATGATTTTGTCTGGAAGACGGTTGAAAGATTGAATTTCGGAGATCCGGGTAATCCGCTGAAAAACCTGATAAGTCCCGGAGATAAGGTACTTATCAAACCGAATCTGGTGCTGCATATGGATCCGTATTATACGCATCCGGAAGTGGTCAGGCCGTTGATCGATATGGCCATAGCGGCAGGCGCTTCTGAAATACAGGTCGGTGATGGAAATACTACATATTCATATACCGAAAAAACACTGGCCGATACCGGTTATAAAAAGATGATCAGGGTGCTGAAAAAACGCAACAGAAACATAAGAATATCGACAGTAAACCTGAATAACAGGAAATACTGGAGATGGATATATCTTGGCGATAAAAGCAGTTTTGCAGGAAGTCCATATACCGATTCCGATCTAATGTCGCAAAATCATATGCTGTATAATACGCAATATTATTCCACTTCGGATTACAGAGGCAAGAATCCCGGAGGTGAGTGTCTGGGGTGGTATGCGATAAGCAGATACATACTGGATGCAGATGTCATTATTAATGTCCCAAAGCTGAAGATGCACGGTAAAATGATTATTACGGGATGTATCAAGGCCCATGTAGGAAGCGTTATTGCAAGCACTCATGATGATAAATGGTACGCGGAGAGAATAGCCCATTATAAGACCGATGCAGTAGGTAACGAGTTCTTTTTTAATAATGATATTTTTTGGCGGGCAATACTCGATATAAACAGAATTGTATTATATTCGGATAGACAGGGTAGATTGCAGCATACGAGACAGCGTAAGTATTTTAATGTAATCGATGGAATAGTAGGTGCGGAAAGAGACCATGGAGCATATAAACAGGGGATACCCTACAATTCAAAAATAATACTTGCCGGAACCGATCCTGTAGCTACAGATGCAGTAGCGTGCCGGCTGATAGGTTATGATTATCGTGTTGTTCCCAGTATTATTAATGCGATAAATTCTTCTGATTATCCGATTGGAACCAATAATCCCGAAAATATCACAGTTATAGGTGATGAGATCAACGATTCTATAAACCATATCTACATGTATTCGCAATTATGGGGAAAATATGCGAAAAAAGCTAAACTGGATATCACAGATTTTGTATCGCCGTCTATAATAGATATATCCTATAAAACAATAGATAAAAAAAAAGTAATCTCAGTTGAAACGGATAGTGACACAAGTACCGCGTATGTATTATATGAGATTGACGGGGATGATTATTTGAAGAAAATGACAAAAAAAGGCGATAATCTGTTTGCAGCAGTTATACACAAAGAAAAATTGAAATCGTACAGGATACTTGTCCAGGACAACAGTTTTAATACGTCACAAAGCCGTTTGTTACATATATAATAGAATTAAAATAAAAAAACACAAACAATTAATACCCCCGGTAATACTGTATATAAAAAATCCGCAAAGAGTGAAAAATATGCATAAATTGCCATTGAATAATCCGGAAAAATAATCACATTTAAGAAACATGCCGCGGATTATATGCATAGGTATCAACGGGATCGCAATAGTTTGACCATAATTATAATAAATGGTAACATCTTAACATAATATCGCAATTTATTGATGTGGATAATAAAACAAAAGAAATAGTTAAGAGTTACAGTTGTTCTGTTATTCCGATCAATTATAAGGAAAAAGGATACAAGATACAGGAAAGAATACTATCCTGATCCAGGTGAATGATGAGCAGTAAGATAATCACTTTAATATCTGTGGAAATGGTAGTTACATGCCATGGTATAAGGAGTATATCATCTGTGCTGAAACAGCATGGATATGATGTACGGCTCATTTTTAT
>JBDRKX010000021.1:0-10612 GCA_043813605.1 Elusimicrobiota bacterium
CAGCCTCCTGTGATTCCTAAATGCAAGGTTTTTTGGGGGTACCTTACGCTTTCCTTGCACTTATTCCTTATCTACATGTCAATATTATACTTTTTTGTCGTCTATTATTCTATACCTTTTGCTTTTTTCCAGAGGCCCTACTTATGCAGGTGTCAATAATACAATCAGTTGATCCTGCAATTGACTGAAAATCCAGATTAGTATACAATTAATTTTACCGGTTTCAGTTTATTAACAGGGAGGATCAAATGGAACTCAAAGCGATCGAAGAAAAGATAAAAAAAGGGAGCGGTTTTATCTCTTTACTCATGACAGAGATGGGAAAAGTCATCGTGGGTCAGGATAACCTTATCCAGAGACTCCTTATAGTACTGTTATGTAAAGGGCATCTGCTTATCGAAGGCGTACCGGGACTTGCCAAGACACTCGCAGTTAAAACACTCTCCCAGTCAATGAAACTCAGCTTTAAACGCATACAGTTCACCCCCGATCTTCTGCCGGCAGATCTGGTTGGCACACTTGTGTATAATATCAAGGATTCTGAATTCATCCCTAAATTGGGACCCCTTTTCGCACAGGTTATTCTTGCAGATGAAATAAACAGGGCTCCAGCTAAAGTGCAAAGCGCGCTTCTTGAAGCTATGCAGGAACAGCAGGTGACGATAGGTGAGAATACTCACAAGCTTCCCGAACCGTTTCTTGTCATGGCTACTCAGAATCCCATCGAACAGGAAGGGACGTACCCTCTGCCTGAAGCCCAGGTAGACAGGTTTATGCTGAAAGTAAAAGTAGACTATCCGTCCAGAGCCGAGGAAAAAAAGATACTTGACAAAGTGGCGGTAGAAGGGCTTCCCGATATTGATAAGATCATAGGATTGGATGAGATCAAGAAAGCCCAGGAACTTGTCAGGACAGTATATGTAGATGAGAGGATAAAAGACTATGTCGTTAACCTGATAATTTCTACCCGTGATCCTGCTCAAAACGGACTCCCCGGTCTCGAAAAACTCATTGAATACGGCGCCAGTCCGCGTGCTACCATATATATGATAGGAGCCGCCAGGGCATACGCATTTATAAAGCAGCGCGGCTTTGTAATACCCGATGACATTAAAGAAGTAGGATATGATGTACTGCGCCACAGGATAATCCTGAGCTATGAAGCCGAGGCGGAAGAGATGACTCCCGAAGATATCATTAAAGAGATATTTTCAAAGGTAGAAGTACCCTGACACGCAATTAAGCAGCTTAAACGATATGATTTCACCTGAGGTCTGGAAAGAGATACTGAAGATATTCTACGCCGTAAGGAAATCCGTAGAAAATGTCTTTGCCGGCGATTATAAAAGTGTTTTTAAAGGTCAGGGGCTCGAATTCAGCGAAGTAAGGGAATATATCCCGGGTGATGATTTCAGGAGTATCGACTGGAAAGTCACCGCGAGATACGGGCATCCGTATATAAAAAAATTCGTTGAAGAGCGGGAACTCACCTTGATAATACTGCTGGATACGAGTACCTCCCTTGATTTCGGAACAGTAAGATCCAAAAAGGAACTTGCCGCGGAACTGACTGCACTGCTCTCGTGGGCTGCTATTGTCAACAACGACCGTATAGGCATGCTGATATTCTCTGATAAAGTGGAAAAATACATCCGCCCGCGCAAGGGAAAGCACCAGATACTCACCCTTATCAGAGAGGTGCTGGCATCTCCCTCCACAGGAAAGAAGACGGATCTTAAAACTGCTCTTGAATACCTGTACAAGATGACAAGAAAAAGAGCCATCATATTTATAATAAGCGATTTTATGTGTTCCGATTATGAAAAACCATTGAGTATATTATGCCGCAAACACGAGGTTATTCCGATATTCATCTCTGATCCGTGGGAAGAAGATCTGGCGCTCAAAGGTTCACTTTATTCTGAAGACACCGAGACCGGCGGATTCTATTATATTGATTCTGGAAAAAGGAAACGCATTAAAAATGACCTGACTCAGCTCCGCAGCGAAACGCGTAAGATATTCAATGATACCGGTATCGACCACCTTGAACTTTACACCGATCGTTCTTATCTCAAGGACCTGTTTCTATTTTTCCGGCGGCGGTTCAATAAAAGATAACAGCACTACGGCTGGCAGATACGGTTTTTCCCTTCTTCTTTTGCCTTGTATAGCATCGTATCTGCGGCTCTGATCAGCGTTTCCGTCGTTTTTGCATTGTCGGGAAAATAGGAAATGCCCATACTGATCGTAGTAGGGGTATCCTTTTCCACAAGCTTCCATATCTTCTGAGACTTTTTGATAGTGCCTTCCCGGTCAGCCATGGGCATATAGATCGCGAACTCTTCTCCCCCGTAGCGGCCGGCAAAATCCGAGCTGTAAATATTATGCCTTATTATTTCAGATACATCTTTCAGGAGTTTATCTCCCATCGGGTGTCCGTATGTGTCGTTATAGTTTTTAAAATTGTCCAAATCGGCCATAATAAAAGCTATTTTATAATCCTCGCGGCGAGCCCTTTTTATTTCGCCTTCAAGCCTTCTGAAAAAATGTTTCCTGAGATAAAGCCCGGTCAAACCGTCTATCCTTGAAAGCACTTTCACCCTCTCGTAGAGTATAGTTTTTTCATATCCCAGGTTTATCTGCGAAATAAGCACCTCAGCTTCTCTTATGTTCTTTGCATTAAGTTTGCCCTTACAGATTATAAGTCCGATATTCCTGTCGCCTGTTTTGAGTTCAAATTTGAAGAGATCGTCTCCTGTCCTGTTCTTTATATTATCGATCTCTTCCAGCCATATGAAAGCTGTCTTTTCATCGATATTCATGGTTTTCAGTATCTCATACTTGCCGCCCGTCGAAGTATAGAAAGCTAACATATTCACATCTATCTTCAGATTGAGTGATTCAAGCGACTTCTCCGCAAGTTCCTCGGAGTTGGTTATCTGTTCAATATCCTTTGACAGCTCATATAATTTGGTAAACCTGTTGATATCATTATCATGGGCGCCGACTCTGCGTTTTGATTTTCTATACTCCTTTAATATGTCTTTCTTTTTGAGTTCCAGCATATCCATGTTGGTCAGGAATTTCAGGCGATTCATCTTTTTTACAGAACTTATTTTAAGCGACGGGATCAATGCAAGAAATATTGCCAGACTGTAATACTTATGGAAACCGGCACCGAAAACAGCGAAGAACGAAGCAATGGCTATTGTAAAGAAGAACAGGTTTCTGCTGTCGTCTCTGAGTCTTCCCAATTCGAGTATCAATAAGACCGAAGCCATTCCAAGTATAGAAAAAATCAGATCAGTATCCGATGTTATCAAAAAACTCAGGATAGAAAACAGCACGAATGCAAGAAAAAGAATATACGCCTGTTTCCTTTTTCTGTCAGTCTTCATAATACGTATCCGAGAATATTACTCTGTTCTTTCCTTTTTTTTTGCCGGTATAAAGAGCTTCATCAGCCCGCATGATAAGTACTTCCGCAGTAGGATTCTCCGGGAAGCTCGCCGCGCCGACTGTCACTGTTACAGATACTTTCCTGTAATCAAACACAAATTCTATAGCACCCACGGATATCCGGATCCTTTCGGCGATGTCCTTCGCTTTTTGCTTGCTGATGTTATGAAGTATGACTGCGATCTCCTCGCCGCCGTAACGTCCCACTACATCTGTTTCGCGTACGATCTGCTGTATGGTATCACTGACGTTTTTCAATACGATATCTCCGGTTTGATGGCCGTATGTATCGTTGAAATGTTTAAAATTATCGATGTCTAACATGAGCAGGATAAAGTTCTCATTATAACGGGCAGCTCTCTTGACTTCCTCTTCGAGCCTTTCCTTGAAGTATATATGCGTATATAATCCGGTCAGATCGTCTGTGATCGCAAGCTCCTGTGTGCGCCGGAAAAGTCTTGCCTTTTCGAGTGCAATCGAAGAAAGAGTAGTGGCAACATTCAGCAGTCTCAGGTCTGAATGACTGAAAGGGCTGCTTTTTGATTCCAGCTTAATAGTCCCCACGACTTCATTATTCTGAAAAAGAGGGCATACGATCAGGGACTTGATAGAAGCACCGAAGCGTTTTTTGAACCGGTAATCCTTGAAGGTATTTTCTATTAAAAGCGGTGCTTTTTTTTCGTGGACCCATTTATCATACTGGTCCTCAGGGATCGTCAAAAGACTCATTTTTTTCCCCGGAAAGAATTTCCTTACATATTCAAGAACAAACGAATATAACCTGGAATCATTGAAAGAAGTACTTAGTTTAAAAGAAAACTCAGCCATCTTCACATACCTGGCTCTCATTTCCTTGAGTATCGGTATCATCTGGGAAAATTTTTCTTCTTCTGTTATGAGTTCTCCCAGGTTTTTCTCTTTATTCTCTATTTCCAGGTTCTGTTTACCGTATTCTCTGCTTACTTCGATAAGGTATTTGTTCAGGATTATTATGATCCCCCAGTATGTAAGTATAGCTGCGACAGCAAACCAGCTCTCCGCGATTATGAGTGTTCCCAATGCGACAAACATGGAGAGTGTCGCGAGAAGTACTGCTCCGTACAATGAGAAGAGCGCGAAAGCTATTATCTCGAGCATCAGGTAAAGCGCAAGATATTTATTGGGAGAGGGGCTGTTTACCAGTGCTATTGTAAGAACGGTGAATGTTACCGCTATAAGTATGCCGCTTACTACTTCGTTGTATACTCTTTTCATTATATACAGATTTCCCTGATGTTATTAGTACGTTTTCGTGAAACTCGATTCTTTTTCTTTATTTAGGATCATATAAATTATACAAGAAAATAAATAATACACAAACACCATAAGATAAAATAATCTCACTTTTATCTGCCGCACATGTTGACATACTGAACAGAAATCTGCTAATAAAATATTGCTTTATCGGATCCTAATCCGGAACATAATAAATGAAACTGTTTGAATACGAAGCAAAAGAGGTTTTTAAGAGGAACGGCATACCTGTCCCGTCAGGTATCCTTATATATGAACCGGAGACGGGGAAAGGGTTTTTCTCCGAAAACTCTCCCGTTGTCATCAAAGCGCAGATACTCTCTGGCGGAAGAGGGAAAGCGGGCGGTATAAAATTCGCTTCCACGATAGAAGAATACGAAAAAGAGACTGTCTGCCTTCTGGGTTCAATGATCAATGACCTGCCCGTAAACAGTATCCTTGTCGAACCTAAACTCGATATAATAAAAGAATTCTACGCAGGGTATACCATAAACCGGTCAAAAGCAAAAATCGTACTTATGCTTTCCGCGAGCGGTGGCGTGGATATCGAGACTCTCGCATCCGAAACTCCGGAAGCGATACACAAATATGAAATTGATATAAATACCGGCCCGGATCCGGTAATATTAAGGGAACTTTCTTTTAAAATCGCTCCAGACACAGATATAGCTGAAAAAGTATTTAAAGTGATCAATGATCTTTACAATGTGTTTACCCGGTATGAGTGCGAAGTGGCAGAGATCAATCCTCTTGTCCTGACATCTTCCGGCGACCTTCTTGCGGCAGATGCGAGGATATCCATTTACGATGAGGCTGCATCGAAACACCCTGATTATATCAAAGAAGAAGATTCTTATTCGGACCTGGAAAAAGAAGCCATGAAACAGGGTCTCGGGTATGTCATGATGGACGGTGATATCGGTGTTATCGGTAACGGTGCCGGATTGAATATGGCAACACTGGATATAATCACATATTTCGGCGGAAAACCCGCCAATTTTCTTGAAGTATCGGGAAGGACTTACCATAAAGCCCGTGAAGCGGTCGGTATCATACTGAAAAATCCTAATGTCAGGATACTGTTCGGTAATTTTTTCGGTTGTATATCAAGATGCGATGTTATCGCAATGGGACTGGCAGAAGCTGTAAGAAAAAACGAGATCAATGTGCCTGTTGTCATAGCGATGCGCGGAACAGGCGCCGAAGAAGGAGTCCTGACTCTTAAAGAAGTGGGACTGGATGATGTTTACGCGGACGATATTGATGCCGGCCGGCGCGTAGCAGAATTACTTAAAGGGATGTAGATGTCAATACTGATAAACAGAAATACCCGTATCCTCGTTTCCGGCATAACCGGCAAAGAAGGAACGTTCCATACTGAAAAGATGACAAGGTACGGAGCTCAAGTCGTATGCGGCGTAACTCCGGGCAAGGGCGGCCAGGTCCATATAAGTATACCTGTTTATGATTCCGTTAAAGAAGCGCTCGAAAACCACCAGGTGGATGCATGCGGTATTTTCGTGCCTTCAAAATTCACTGTAAATGCTGTGAACGAAGCGGTCGGGGAAGGAATAGGTCTTGTTGTCGTGATAACCGAAGGGATCTGCCCGCACGATTCGATGAGATTCATATCAGCAGCCAAACGGGAGAATATAACGCTGCTCGGACCCAACACGCCGGGACTCCTGGTACCGGGAGAGAGCAAGATAGGCGTGCTCGCAACAGAATATGTAAAAAAAGGGAAAGTAGGAGTGATATCGAGAAGCGGGACACTTACTGTTGAAGTATGCTACTACCTGCTCAAAAAAGGTTACGGACAGTCTTCCGTGATCGGACTTGGCGGAGATCCTGTGGTCGGTTCGACTTTCACTGATATATACAGACTTTTCGAAAAAGACGATGAGACTGAAGCCGTTGCAATAATAGGAGAAATAGGCGGGACTATGGAAGAAGAATTGGCGGAATATATAAAAAACTCTCCTCTAAAAAAACCTGCCGTGGCATTCATAGCGGGGCAAAACGCCCCCAAAGGAAAAAGGCTGGGGCATGCCGGCGCAATAATAGAAGGATCTATGGGATCGGCTGAATCAAAAATAGAAGCACTTGAATCAGCGGGTGTACCGGTGGCGCGGGTTCCGTGGGAGATAGGTGAAATATTAAAAGGATTATTATGAAAAACAATCTTACAGTATGCGGAATACAAATAGAGAGCATCACATGTGACATCGACGGGAACATCACTAAGGCGCTGGAATGGATCGAAAGATGCAAAGAGTCATATGAACCGGATCTCGTAGTCTTCCCTGAAACATACACCACAGGGTTTGCTACCGGACTGAACGCTGAAGAATTGAGTAATCTTGTCGATCAAATACCGGGCAAAACAACCGATAAGATAGCCGAAGCCGCAAAAAAATATTCGGTCAACATAGTCTGGCCGACCTATGAACCAGCCAGTGAGAAAGGCGTATACAACTCCGCGGTGCTAATAGGCGATGATGGCGATATAAAGGGAGTATACAGGAAGATACACCCGTTCCCTACAGAAAAAGAATGGACAGTCCCGGGTACCGGCATAGATGTCTATGAAACATCTATAGGAAGAATAGGCATGATGATATGCTATGACGGTGATTTTCCGGAACTGGCCAGGATAATGGGTATAAAAAAATGCGATATTATCGTAAGGCCTTCAGCTTTCCTTCGCTCGTTCGATACCTGGAAACTCACAAATTCCGCCAGGGCGTATGACAGCCGGGCTTATGTAGTCGCAGTGAATGCAGTTGGCAAAGATAAAGGCGAGCAGTACTACTATGGCCACAGCATGATAGTCTCTCCTTTGGGACACCGGCTGGCGCAGGGACTCTGCAGGGAAGAGGTAATATACGCAACATTGAGTAATGAACCGCTGAAATACGCGAGTTACGGGAGCGAAGCGCCGATGTTATCGGATAACATCGGACTGAGAAATCCTTCTGCTTATAAAGGTCTTTTAGAATGAACAGCAGCCGGTGAAGAAGACATCGAGCATGAACAGGAAAGAAGCGATCGAATTGATTGAAACCAATATTAAGACAAAAAACCTGGACAAACATATGTTTGCTGCTGAAGCCTGCATGAGAAGACTCGCATCTCATTTCGGTGAAGATGAAGATAGGTGGTCAATGGCAGGCCTGCTGCATGATATTGACTACGATATAACAAAAGGCGATTTTTCCAGGCACGGTGTTGTATCGGCAGAAATGCTCGAAACAGCAGGTGTTTCAGGTGACATAATCGACGCTATCAGGGCCCATGCTTCAAAAAAAGATATTTCCAGCAGGATGGAACAGGCGCTGTATGCGGTCGATCCGCTGACAGGCCTTATTGTTGCTTCCACTCTCATGCATCCGGCAAAAAAAATAGGTGAAGTTGATGTCAATTTTGTCATGAACAGGTTCAAAGAAAAAAGGTTTGCCGCAGGCGCCGACAGGGCTCAAATAAAGAGCTGCGAGAACATGGGTGTCCAGCTGGAAGAATTCATAACAATATGTCTTAACGGTATGCAGGAGATAGCCGGAGAGATAGGACTATAGTATGGATATCAAACTTATTCTATTTGATTTTGGAGGAGTGATAGCTCCTGAAGGCTTTCAATTGGGAATACTTAAACTCTCCATGGAATTCGGCCGGCCTTTTGAAGAGATGTACAGGATAGCCGGGTATAAAGCGGCACTGGAAAGCGGGTATACCGCCGGGAAAACAGGAGAGGACGAATACTGGAAGATAGTTGCCGGCGCACTGGACTTGGACAAGGATCTCAGTTCGTATAATTATGTATATCTCGATAATTTTCAGCCCCGGACAGAAATGATCGAGCTTTTCAAAAAGATCCATCACACTTACAAACTCGGCATTTTCTCAGACCAGACAAACTGGATATACGATATAGATAACATGTATCCGTTCATGGATCATTTCGACTATAAATTTATTTCCTATGACCTCGGATTCACAAAACATGATGATGAGTTTTACAGGATACCGGCAGTTTCTACCGGGATAGATCCCGCCAGGATACTGGTTATAGACGATAAACAGAGGGTCATAGACAACTGTATTAAAGCGGGTATGAACGGTTACCTTTTCACTTCTATAGAGGGATGCAGAGAATATATCTCGGCTCTGAAATAATCTCAGTAACAAGATGAAAATATTCTATTTTTCCGGTACAGGAAATACTCTCATGATGGCAAAAACACTGTCAGAAAATCTTACAGCCGAAGAGGTTGATGTTCAACTGGTCAATATAGAAAGCTGCCGGGAGAATGTTACCGAACCGGGAAGAGAATTCATACTCATGTTCCCTGTATACGCTTACGGCCCTCCGAAGATGGTGCGGAATTTCATAGATAATCTCCGGCAAGGAAACGGTATTGAGAAAGTATACCTTGTGCTCAACTACGGGCTGTTGCCCGTAAACACCTTCAGCATTACAGCGGGATTGCTCAAGAAAAAAGGGTACAGAACCGTTTACAGCGCCGGACACAGAATGCCGGCAAACTATATCAATCTTTACAATCCGCGCCCACCGGATGTAACTGGACAGGGCTACAAAGCTGTCCCTAAACTGGAATCAATAGCAAAAGATATCATTGACGGTAAAGAGAACATAATTCCTGCAGGCAGCCTGTTCTTACGGTTGCCGATGAAGATGATCTACTCCTTATTTCTAAAAATATCCGACTGGATGGGTACTAAGTTCCGTTTTGACGGAAAATGTACGAAATGCGGTATATGTTCCGATCTCTGCCCCGTAAAGAACATAACCTTTTCCAGGGAGACCGGCCCCGGGTGGGGCAAAAACTGCGAACAGTGCATGAGATGTATCCACCTCTGTCCCGAAAAAGCGATACAGTGGTTCTCGGTAACGAAAAAACGGAGAAGATACAAAAATCCCACGATCGAACTGAAAGAACTTTACAGGCCCTGACTTTCTAAAATAGTTCCCTGTTACCTGAATTGGAAGACAATCCTAGCATCTCTTTAAGCATTTTTGCATTTGTTGCCGCGCTTCCTGCGTGACAGTTATTGAAAAAAAGAAAGGTTTTTGCCGCCTTTTTGCCCATACTTTCTATTTCCGGTAAAAACTCCCTGAGCTCCTTTTCTGAATAGAGATAATCATACCGTACGGATGTCGATGAATTGAACCAGTTTTCATTCCTGCCGTGGAACCTTATATAGGCGGTATCTGAAGTAACCCTGTTTTCGAACGGCATCAGCCGCGGGAACTGCGGTTCATCGACTGCGCAATAGGAAATACCGTTCTGTTCCAGAAAAGAAAAGGTATCTTCTTTAAGCCATGCGGAATTGCGGAATTCGACCACGAGAGCGTCATTTTTAAGGTATTCTCCGGCAGCCAGTATATAATCCATGTTCCGGCTGGTGGGATAGAAGAATACAGGGAATTGCAGTAGTACAGCTCCTAATTTATTATTATCTCTTAAAGGTTGTAGCGAATCATAAAAATATTCATAAAGTTCTTTAACTTTGACCGGGTCGGGCTTTTCTGTTATCCTGTAATCAAAAGAATCGTGGGTCATGGTCTTATTACCTTTTACTACAAACTCGAAATCCGGCGAAGTCTTACTGCAGAATCTTTCCATTAATCCCGCAGTGGGCATGGTATAATAAGTAAAATTCAACTCGACAGCATCAAACCCCAGTTCCTGTTCGTAATTGTTATTGAGTTCAATATAATCACTGAAAAATAAGTTGACAACAGAAATAAACTTGTCAAAATAGAAATTAAGAGGGAAAATATCGATGTTGAAAAAACTCATCAAAAAAATGTTCGGAGCGGATTTAATAAAACAGA
>JBDRKX010000022.1:0-22300 GCA_043813605.1 Elusimicrobiota bacterium
CGGTTATGATACCAGGGTGCTTGTGCTTAAATACAAGGTTAAGCCCGGGGTCAGTAACGGATATTATTCAAAGCTTATGGGTGTTGACATAAGCCGCTATGATAATATTGAGTTCTTTGTAAGGGGCGGCCAGAATTTTCCGGGTAAATTTACAGTAGAACTCAAGAACAAGAAAAAAGAAACTTCTCAGGCCCATGTGGTGAACATAGGTCAGAAAGAATGGAAGAGGATAACAATACCACTGGAAGATTTCGGGGATCTTACAGATCTGAGAAACATGACCGAATTGGTTATAGTCTTCAACGGTGATGATCTGGGGCATTCCCACGGAAATATCCTGATCGATGATATCTCTTTTACCGGTTTACCGAAAAAGGAGAGCCCGGGATTGCTGGAAACCAGCAATATGGACCATAAGGATATTGCGCGGCTCACTGACGATGAACTGCTCGATATTATTGAAAGAAAGGCGTTTAACTTTTTCTGGAACGAAACCGATCCCGAGACAGGTTTTATCAGAGACAGGGATACCATACGTTCACCTTCGAGTATAGCCTCCATAGGATTCGGTCTGGCCGCGATATGTATAGCGGATGCCCGGGGATGGATAGAGTCCGACCAGGCGTATGACAGGGTAAGAAAGACACTGGTTTCAATAATAGATAAAGCCGAGCAGCAGAACGGTTTCTATTATCATTTTATCGATATGAATACCGGGCAGAGGGTATGGAACTCGGAAGTATCTTCCATCGATACTGCGCTTATGCTCGGGGGCGTTATAGTAGCAAAAGAATATTTCCGAAAAAAAGAAATAACACAACTGGCTGACAGAATATACGATGGTATTGAGTGGGCATGGATGCTGGAATCCGGTTCAGGGGCTCTATATATGGGGTGGACGCCTGAAACTGAATTCGACAGGTTTATACTCTGGGATATGTTTGCAGAAGAGATGCTCATGTATATAATGGCTATAGGCGCTGAGAAGAATCCGGTTCCGGCCAAGTCATGGGAATCTTTCGACAGGATAACCAAGATTTATAGAAATCATGCTTATATATGCTGTGAAAGCGAGTCCATGTTTACATACCAGTACTCGCATGCTTTTGTGGATTTCAGGGAGAAACATGACAAATATACAGATTACTGGGAGAATTCCAAACAGGCGATAGAGGCCGGCATAGATTTTTGCGGCGATCATAAAGGGAAATATACCACTTACAGGGAAGGTTTCTGGGGTATATCGGCAAGTGACGGACCGGATGGTTATAGAAATTACGGTGCCACAATATTCACTCATGACGGTACGGTATCCCCTTACGCTGTATGTGCAGCTGTCCCGTTTATTCCTGAAGAATCTATATCGATGCTGAGGAAGATGCTTGTCAGTTACGGCGACCGTATATGGAGTGACGATTATGGTTTTGTGAGTTCCTTTAATCTAGACAAAGAATGGTTCTCTGATGTGCATATAGGGATAGATCTGGGGATATCGCTTTTGATGATAGAGAATTACAGGACAGGATTTGTCTGGAACTGCTTTATGAAGAACAAGAATATTAAGGCAGGTATGGAAGCAGCAGGTTTTAAATCAGGAACAACCAGGATAAAATCATCCGCTGCAAGTATCCAGGCAGGCAATAAGAGTATGTTTCAGAAGGAAGTATATGCCTTAAGGACAAATTCTCCCCACAAGATAGAGGATAAGGATTTTACGTATTTTGATACGGAAGCGGATCTGGAGCTTGGGCATATAAGAAATATAGATGATCTTAGTGCCAGGTTCGCATTCGAATGGGATGACACATATCTTTATTTTACTGTAGAAGTGGAAGATGATGTCGTATATGCTAACAGGGTCAAAGAAGAGATATATAAAGATGATTGTGTTGAACTGTACATCAGCAGTATGGATTCGGATGTGCTTATCTGGGGTAATAAGGATAACTTCCAACTCGGATTTGCTCCTGACAGTCTGGACAGGATCCCGGCGAAATACGCTTTTTTTCAGAAAATGGACCCCGAAGAGAGCATAAGAATGAAAGTTAGAGGTAAAAAGAGCGGATACAGGATAGAAGTGGCGATCAATTGGGAGTTCCTGAATATGAAACCTGAAGCAGGCAGTTATATAGGAGTTTCTCCGGCGGTTTTTGATTCGGACGGGCTTGATGATAAGGGTAGAAAACTGAACTGGTTTTTCAAAAATCAACCGTCTGGAATAATCCTCGGCAGGCTTATACTCAAATGAAAAGGAAACTGTTCCTGCAAACTCTACTGATATTTATCGTGAATTGCTCAGCCTATTCTGCTGTGATCGATGACATGGATACCCAGTGGAACACTGCGACCGATTCCACTGCAACGATCAATGTTACAGTCACCGGAGGTACGCATAAGCTTGATTATGATTTTACACCGGGCGGAGAATGGGTTGAGATATATAACGATAATCTTCTTAAACTCGATGTCTCCGCCGGTGATTCGTTCAGGTTCGATTTTAAGGGATCCGGGTCATCTAATAAGATGAACCTGCAGGTATACGATGCTGATGGCGATACATTCTCCAGGACATTCTCGGGCATAACGGGTATTTCCGAATGGACACAGTTCACTGTGCCGTTTGTAAGCATGTCTTCCTGGACAGGCACTTCCGGAGACGGTGTGCTAGATACAGCGGCCATAACAAAAATAGCCTTTGCGGTAGCGCCCGTAACCGGAGGGAGCGGGAGCATAGCGGTCGATGATATAAAGCGTTACGATCTGAATACTGCAGAATATCTTTTAGTATCCAGTTTTGATTTCGGTACGCCGCCCAATGAAACAGGCGGAAATGAGGGAGTATGGTCAGGAGGAGGAGGAAGTGATCCTTCTAGTTCTTATGCTCCAGGTTACAATAGTATTTACAGCGTGCAATTGACATATGATTATACAGGTGGTGGATATGGTGGATACTATATTAAACTGGATCACGATGAGGAGTTGAGTATTGACGGATATACTCATATGAAATTCTGGCTTAAAAGTGATTTTCCCGGTAAGAGTTTTAAATTGGAATTAAAGGATAAAGATAATAATGTTTCAACTTTTACGGTTACAAATACAAAGGATGTTTGGGAAGAAATATCCATTCAACTGAGTAATATGGCAAATTTCAGCACTATTGTATCTTCTGCTGCTAAAGAAATAGTACTGACATTCGATAAAAACCCGAAAGTGGGAATTGTCTATATAGATGATCTGCGTTTCACTACATCGGCTGCTTATACTGGAAAAGAAATATCCACAGTAGACGATATGGATACAAGATGCGATCTGTCCGGCTGGGCGGAATACGGACTGGCCGAAGACAGCGGCATAACTACAGTGGACCTGGAAAGTATTGACGGTAATAACGGGAGTGCCATTGAACTGGATTACAGTTTTAACCGCGCGGCAGTGAATGTCAATGACTGGGTCGTAATGGAGCGCGAGTGGGGCCTTAACCTTGCGGCGGTCGATTCTCTCAAGGTGAGATACAAGGGAACGGGCGCCGATAATAATATCGAAGTAAAGATGGAGGATGCCAACGGTACGAGGTTCTGGAGAAAATTATTCAAGGTAACAGATACCTCCGGTGACTGGAAGGAACTCGATTTGGCTATAAACGATTTTTCGTTCTTTACTGCCGGCGCTAATGGCGAAGAAGAGATCAACCTTAAGAGGCTCAAGGGCCTCTATTTCACAATATCAAAGAATGAGGGCAGTTCCGGGACCGTCTATGTAGATACGATAGAAGATATTATCAAGAAAAGCTACGAAGCGGTCCGGACAGGAAAGATCATCCGTAATATAAATATAGAGGACAATCCTTTTTCTCCGAATAATGATGGCGTGGCTGACAGGATAAAATTTTCTTTAACCCTATCGGCATCTGCGGATGTCAGACTTATCATATATGATCTCTCCGGTTCTAAAGTATACGAAACAGAATCCGGTAATAAAAGTGCCGGCACCGAGTTTTCTATATACTGGAACGGTAAGGACGATTTCGGCGGTATTGTCAAGAACGGGCTGTATCTTTACAGTATAACAGCTGAAACGGCAAGCGGTAATGACCGCATAGATCACGTACTGGGTGTATACAGGTGATGAAGAACAGCTTTGTTCTTATTTTGTTTCTTACGTTGATCATATCGCTGATACCGTCCGCGGTAACAGCGGGCGCTTTTGATGATGTCTCATTGAATGCCAGGCCCGCCGGTATGGCTGAAGCCTATACTGCAATGAGGGGCGGGCTTGATTGTGCCGTATATAACCCTGCGGGACATGCGGATATCGATATAGCCGAATGCGTGATGTCATACAGGGATTTTTACGGACTTGGTCTGATAAACCAGAAATTCGCCGGATTTCTTTTTCCCGACTACAGGGTGAATATCGGGCTCTCATGGCACAGGGTGGGAACAACCGGCAGGGTACAGTTCCTTGAACACGATGAGGATATATATATGCTCACGGTAGCCGGACATCCGTGGATGATAGACCGGCTTGCGGCAGGTGTGAATTTCAAGTTCTACAGGGTTTTTGCCGAGAGCAATGCATCGGGTTACGGTTTTGACGCGGGATTACAGTATCACCTTATGGATAACACACTCGGATTCGGTATTTCAGGAAAGAACATAGGAGATATAAAAATATACTGGGATACAGGCGCAGAGGATACACTTAGATCGAATTACTCGTTCGGGACATATTTTGTACCCGTAAAACGGGCGACTATCAGTCTGGATTACATGACAACAGGTGTTACCAATTTCGGCATGGAGGTAAATCTGGTGGAAAGGTTGCTGGTGCTGAGAGGTGGGATATCCAGTTCTGACGAAAGAGGGATTATCCCTGCTTCCGGGTTCAGCCTGAATTACGGTACTTTAGAATTTGATTATGCTTTTTCCAGGCACAAAGATCTGGGCATGACTCATGTTTTTTCGTTGGTAGTGAAAATAAAACGGGGAGTTTTTAGATGAATAACAACAGCACAATGATAAAACTATTACTGGTTTCTTTCCTTATAAGTATATCAGTAGTATCGGTCTCTGATTGCGGGATACTTATCGTAGATGATTTTGAAAACAGGAGTTTTGTCAACAGTCTGGGCAAAAACAGTAATGCGTGGGTGAACAATCCTGCGGACAAAACGCTGTGGGTAAAGCCTGAATTCACCAGAGAGAGCAGGGGATACTCGCTGAAACTTGTCTATGACATTGATTCTGCTATAACATATCTTGCCAGTCCCACGTACCTGATGGATTATTCGGAATATACTATTCTCGGACAGGCTGACCGGATACCGCATACCGGTTATGGAGGTTACTATTTCCTGACCGGGGATATTGATATCAGCGGATTTAAATATCTTGTCTTTTTTGCCAGGGGCGATGAAGAAAACGGTTATACAAGGCGTTTTAAGATAGAGCTCAAGACAAAAAACCGTTCGAGCAGCTATATAGTCGACGGTGTTACAAATAAATGGAAGAGATTCGTCATCCCGTTAAGTGTATTTGACGGACTTGTCAGCATGAAGAATATCATGGAATTGACAATAGTGCTGAACGAGAATGTTACGGATAAAAAAGGTGTACTCTATTTTGACGATATCTATTTCGCAACGGATCCTTATGAAGGGCCCGGTATGTTCGGCCGGCAGGCCAGTGATCCGCGATTATCGGACACGAAAACAGATCAGTCTGTGTTTATGACCGGTGATGTCAGTATGAACTACAGATACACACCTGAAAGGGAAAATGAAATATTTCATGCTGAGGGACTGACACTGCAGGGACAGACAGGCAGGGTTACGGGCAGGATCAATGCTTCATTCGACAGCCAGGAATACGGCGAATCGGCATACAGCGAGGATTCCGATGAATATCCTTATTCAGAGTTGAAAACAGACACATCGAATATAGTGTTGAAAACCGTTCAGCTGAATATAGAAAGGCTCGATCCTATGGTGAACAAACTTACTCTGGGGCATATCTGGATCGGGTATTCACCATATAATATCGCACCTGCCTGGGGCTGGAAGGGAGTGTCAATAAAAGGCAGGAAAGGCATGTTTGAACATGATACTTTTCTGATCAAAAGGCAGTACAGCTCTTTTTCTCTTGGAAACAGGAGTCTCTATTACGCGGGTGACCACAGGCTGAAAGTGACTGCCCTGTATGATAAAAAAACTGCCAAACTGGATACGTCAAGTCAGTCTGGCGGCAGTCTCTCCGGTGATGATGCATGGACGATAAAACCTGTAAGTTCTGAGTATTCATATCTTGTGTCTGCTCTGATGAGGTTCCTGAACTACAGGGTCAACTGCGAATTGACATACGGTTACTATAATTTTGAACAAAAAGCGGAGGCGGATTATTCTACCGCGAAATATCCGGTTTATAGTCATGCAGTCTCATCGCCGGCAGTAAATGACAGCATGTATGAAGCAAAGCTCCTGCTTGACGGTATATCCAGAGGAACGAACATATGCATATCTTACAGGGACATCGGCAGGTATTTCCGGCCGGAATTCCGTATGGAGCCGGTTGTCTTTGAAGATGTATACGCAGATAAAGAAGTCTACGGTATCAGGCTCAAGCAGTGGTATGACCAATATAATATCAATCTTTACTGGGATGATTTTGTCCGAAAATCAAACAGTGCTTATTCTGGTAATACGGTCAATTTCGGTGTAGGTTACCTGGGATCCAGGAATATGGAATTGACCCTGAATTCTGAGATAAAAGAAGAGAAATACAAGAATTCGGAATTGAGTATAGACAGGGACGAAAGAGTGGAGAGTATAATCCTGGCGTTCCAGTACAGCCTGATATATCCTCTTACTCCCGGTGTGAGGTATCCTCTTACTCCAAAGATCACATTCAGGGAAGACAGGATATCACATGGATCAACGGGAAGCAGCTATATCACACATTCCATGCAGATCGATGTCTCGTACAGGGTAGAGACCGATTTCGGTTTTTCAATAAGCTATAAGACAACGCGTTACGGTGATCCTTCCTGGGAGCCGCAAGGATCTCCCTATGATGATAATAACCTGAATATGTATTTTAATATGAGATTTTGAATATCCCCGGCCAAATAAAAATATCAAAAAGATCAATAATATTCTTCTGCCTGGCGGCCTGCCTGGCAATCCCTCTTTGTGCAGCCGATGTCAAGAACAGGGAACTTGTCGTATGGGCAATGGGATATGAGGGTACACAGATATCTAAAATGGCGAGGATATTCGAAAAACAGAATCCCGGAGTAGAAGTCATAACACAAGCAATACCATGGGGAGCGGCACATGAAAAACTGCTGACATCTATTGTAGGAGGTGTGCCGCCGGATATCTCACAGATGGGAACCACCTGGATCCCTGAATTCCAGTCAATGGATGCGTTTGAACCGCTGGATGATCATATTGCCGGTTCAGATCTCAGGAAAGAGGATTTTTTTGAAAGTTCATACGGTATAGGAAAAATAAACGGGAGTCTTTACGGGATTCCCTGGTATGTGGAGACCAGGGTGCTTTTTTACCGTACCGATATACTGGAAAAAGCCGGATATGATTCACCACCTGAAACATGGGAAGAGTTTTACAATATTTGTACGGCTTTGGTCGAAGATACTGACGGAAACGGAGAGATCGACCGTTACGGGATATCTCTGCCTGTAAAGGATGAACAGTCTTTCCTTCCTGTACTGTGGCAGAACGGGGGCAGTATACTCGATGACAGGCTTGACAAGATCACGGTTACCGGCGAAGAGTTTGCCGGCGCCGCCGCATTCTACAAGAAGTTTTTTGATAACAAAGCAGCGCCGACAAGTACCGGGCTCGGAGTTCTATGGGCTTTCAAGGAAGGGATATATCCCATGTTTATATCAGGCCCCTGGATGGTAAACATAATAAAAAAAGAAGCTCCGGAGATAGCAGGCAAATGGAATGTGGCTCTTCTGCCAGGGAAAAAGAACAGGAATTCTTTTGTAGGCGGATGCCATATGGTGATCTTTAAGGATTCTAAGAATAAGGAACTGGCATGGAAATTCATAGAGTTCATGTCTGATCCCGATAACCAGATCAAATGGTTTGAGCTTGCCGGCGGATTGCCCTCAAATCTTCGCTCATGGCAATCCGGCTATTTTGACAGTAAACCGATGATAAAAGTATTCGGCGAACAGATGATGCATACAAAAAGTCCTCCAAACATACCCCAGTGGGAAGAAATAGCGTCAGTAATAAAACAGCGGATAGAAGAATATATACTGGGACAGATCCCGGTATCCAGGATGCAGCAACTCCTGAAGGATGATATCGAGAAAATATTGACTGTAACCGAAAAAGGAAGCCGTAATGTCGTCCCATGGTTCATTATTGTATCTTTATGCGGTATTACGCTGTTCTTGATGTATGCCAACTATACACTTAAGAGTAAAAAGAACATTGCTGTTGTTCAGCAGGACAAGATCAGGCTTGACATGGCTCCGCCGGGCGGTGTTCCCGGTAGAGGACGGCAAAGGTATTATATACCTTATCTGTTTATATTGCCTTCAATAATCACTCTTCTCGTTTTTCTCTATTTTCCTATTTTCAGTTCTTTCCTGATAAGCCTGACGAACTGGAATATATACAGTTTTTCCAATATAGAAAACCTGAGGTTCATAGGCCTGGATAATTATTTTCTGCTCTTCCGTGACAAGATATTCTGGCAGGCACTCCTTAATACTACAGTATTTTCCGGAGTGGGAATACCGCTTAATATAGGCCTGGCACTGTTTCTTGCCGTGATAATAGATAAGAGATATATACAGAACAAGGCTATCTTCAGGGCCGGCTATTTCATGCCTGTGGTAACAACGCTTGTAGCTGTAGCGGTAGTATGGAAATGGCTGTATAATCCCGAGTACGGGCTCATTAATTACCTTATAGGATTTATAGGCATAGAAAAACAGCAGTGGCTCAGCAGCCCTACATTGGCACTGCCGTCACTCATTGTGATGTCGGTATGGAAGAATTTCGGATACAATATGGTCATTATCCTGGCCGGATTGCAGACTATTCCCAGCAGTCTATACGAGGCCGCGAGTGTCGACGGGGCTGACGCCTGGCAGTCATTCTGGCATATAACTCTGCCGAGCCTTAAGCCTACGCTGTTTTTTGTGATGATCATGACCACGATCGGATCGCTGCAGTTCTTTGCAGAACCGTATATAATGACCGACGGTGGACCGCTAAATAAGACCATATCAATAGTCATGCACATGTATAACCAGGGATTCATGTTCTTCAAGTTCGGATACGGCACAGCGGTTGCCTATGTCCTTTTTGTATGCATTCTTCTTTTTACGGTTATTCAGATATTATACAGCAGGAAACTGGAGGCTAAATAATATGAATTCAGAATACGCGATTGAGATAAAGATAAGAAAAATAGTGTTACAGGCTATCCTGGTCTGCGGATTGATCATGACGCTTACGCCTTTTTTCTGGATGATATCTACATCTTTTAAATCCAATGCGGGAATACACGCGATGCCTCCGCAATGGCTGCCGAAAGAACCGACGCTCTCTCATTACAGGGCGCTTTTTGAAGAGATTAATTTTTTCAGGTATTTCGTAAACAGTACGATAGTTGCCGTAATCGTTACCGCGCTGGGACTTTTTTTTAATTCTTTGGCAGGTTATGCTTTCGCTAAATTCAGGTTCCCGGGCCGTGACAGGATATTCGCGATACTGATAATCGCCCTGATGGTACCTTCCCAGGTCACCATGATGCCGGTATTCCTCATTTTAAAGAAATTCGGGCTGCTGAATTCTTACATGGGACTTATTGTTTCAGGTACCATATCGGTTTACAGCATTTTTTTAATGAGGCAGTTTGTCATGACAATACCAAATGAACTTATAGAATCAGCGCGTATCGACGGGTGCTCAGAGATAGGTATCTACTGGAAGATAATAATGCCGCTCTGTAAACCTGTTCTTGCCACTCTCGGAATATTTACTTTTATGTCATCATGGAACAGTTTCCTGTGGCCGCTGATCGTGATGATACGTGAAGAGATGTATACACTGCCCGTAGCGCTGGCGAATTTGAGCGGACAGCATGCCGAAAAATTCGGTCTGGTTATGGCCGGCGCGGTAATAGTAGTGATCCCTGTGATAATAGTATTCCTGTTTGCGCAGAAATACATAATAGAGGGAATAAGTACAACAGGATTGAAGGGATAAATATATGCTTGAAAGCGATAAATCATATTTCATGCTGGACGGGGAACCGTTCTATATTTTTTCGGGTGAGATGCATTATTTCAGGATAGAACCATCAAAATGGAAACTTCATCTTGCAAGGGCCAGAGAAGCCGGTTTGAATACGGTAAGTACATATATTCCCTGGTCATGGCATGAATACGAAGAAAATAAATACGATTTCAGCGGGAAGACCCATCCTCAGCGGAATATAGAAGGATTTCTTAAAGAAGTCAAAGAGTCAGGTCTTTATCTTACTGTACGCATAGGCCCGTTCTCCAATGCCGAATTAAAGGGAGAAGGAATACCGTTCTGGCTGACCGGGAACTATCCGGAAGTATATTCCACCGGAGAAGGAATAGTCAATCTTCCCCACACTATGCTCATATCTTATATTAATCCGGTTTTCAGAAAATTCGTAAAAAAATGGTATGGTGAAGTGATATCAGTATTTCTACCGTATCTTGCCAGCAGGGGAGGCAATATCCTTCTTGTGCAGCTCTGTAACGAAATAGGGATGATACAATGGGTGAACGGCAGAGGGGACTACAGCAATGAAGCGACAGAGATGTACCGGGAATATCTGAAAGATAAGTATTCTAATATAGATAAACTGGCTGAAATGTATCCCGGGTGTGATTTTAAGGATTTTACCGAAATCCAGCAGACTTCGAACAGGCAGAAATACGGGTGGCAGGATTTCGCGGACTGGGCCGATTTCTATCGTAGATATTTCGCCGATTATTATGTCTTCCTGTATAATACGGCTAAAGAAAAAGGGATAGATATCCCTGTGATTGCAAATATACCTCAGTTTATAGATTTCGATGTAAGGGGAAGAGGGTTTGCGAGTCCTATGACTACTTCATTCTATAAATACATTCCTTCGGCTGTAAAGGATGTAGTCTTCGGCGGTGCTTACCAGATGAGAAGAATGGATTATGAGAATTTTCATGATGTGTATATAACTACGCAGGTGGTAAAAACGCTTACCAGGTATTCCAATCCGGTATTGTGTGCCGAACTCCAGACAGGCATTCTGCGGGATAAACCGAGGCTCTACGCTTCTGATGTAGAACTGAATTTAAAGACATCGCTTGCATCGGGAGTGGACGGAGTTAACTGCTATATGTTCAGCGGCGGAGAAAATCCGGATAATATAGGTATGTTCGGCAAACGGCATCAGTGGCAGGCGCCCGTAGATTCCGAAGGTGTGACCGATGATAAATATGAAGTGCTGAAAGAGTACGGGGAATTCATTGAAAGTTTCGGTAACACTGTTGCCAGGACAAAACCTCTTGTTCAGACAACTTTCGGAATATATCCGCCTTATTACGGCACTGAATTCCTCAGTGATGCTGATTGCGGCTTTCTGGTATATGCAAGGAACAGGTATTTTTTTGACGGGATCGGAAGACTCTTGAGCATGGGCAGTACAGCATATGATGTTATCGACCTGCATGAGGGTGAACTGGACCCGGAGAAGATCAGCTCAATGATGGTTTTTTCACTTTCATTTATGGAGGAAGCAGTTCAGAAGAAGCTGCTGAAGTATGTGAAAGCCGGCGGGAAGCTGATGCTTTTCCCGGAGCTCCCGGAGCGTGACCTCAGCGGAAACAGCTGCAGGATCATTGCGGATGCCGTGGGAGTGAAAGTGAAGAAAAAGATATTCCCATCTTTGGTGGATTACGGGGAGCAGGAAAGTTTTACGGAAGGCGCTGTATCCATAGTAGAGCCATCCGGTAAATATAAAGTGATTGCAACAGTGGAAGACAGCATCTGTTCGTTTGCAAAGGATATGGGAAAAGGGCGTTTTGTCTTTATGGGATCTCCCATGCCGCATTATTACGATTATCATGTTGAAATAGCAGACAGGATAATAAGAGAAGAACTCGGTGTTATACGTAAGATAAATATTGACCCGTACGATATTGTAGGATTTCTCAGGACTTCAAAAGAAGGAAGTTTCCTTTTTCTGTTGAATTATCATCAGAAAAAATATTCTGTTAATGTGAAAGTCGATGTGCCTGAGAAGGGTGTGGATTTTGAATCTGAAGATATTCATATTAACAGCAGGAGCGCGAAGATCCTTCCTCTCGGCGTAAAACTGGACGACCGCACTGCAATCAGGTCTTCTACGGTTGAAGTGCTTTCAGCTTTCAGGAAAAAAGACATTGTGATATTAAAGATAAAAGGCTGTATCGGAGAAACAGCCAGGATAATACTTGAGAGGGACGGGAAGTTTTATGAACATTCGAAAAAGATGCAGGACCAGACAGAAGAAATAGAGATAATCTGTAAACGTAAAGGAGAATCATAGATATGGCGGAAGTAATACTGAATAATGTGTCAAAGATATATGACAGCGATGTGGTCGGTTGTAAGGAAGTGGATCTAAAAATAAAAGACAAGGAATTCTGTATTCTCGTAGGGCCTTCCGGATGCGGCAAATCTACCACTCTGAGAGCCATAGCTGGTCTGGAAGAGATAACATCGGGAGAACTGAAAATTGACGATATTAAAGTTAACGATATGCCGCCGAAAGACAGGGATATAGCAATGGTGTTTCAGAACTATGCTCTTTATCCCCATATGAAAGTACGCGATAATATGGCTTTTGGACTCAAACTGAGGAAATACCCCAAAAAAGAGATAGATGACAGGGTTGATGAAGCCGCAAAAATACTTGGAATAACACATCTTCTGGACCGCCGGCCAAAACAGCTGAGTGGAGGACAAAGGCAGAGAGTCGCTCTCGGAAGAGCTATTGTCAGAAAACCAAAAGTATTTCTGTTCGATGAGCCTCTGAGCAATCTTGATGCCAAATTAAGGGTCCAGATGAGAGTGGAGATAAAGAAGCTGCATGCCAAACTTCAGACTACGATGATATATGTGACTCATGATCAGGTAGAAGCGATGACAATGGGGGACAGGATCGTAGTTATGAGAGACGGACTCATCCAGCAGGTTGACGAACCTATCCGTTTGTATAATAAACCGACCAATCTTTTTGTAGCGGGATTTATGGGTTCTCCATCTATGAATTTTATAAATGTCAGGGTAGTAGCTAAACAGGAAACATACAGTCTGGTCGAATCCGGAGACGGAGACGGAGACGGAGAAAGATTTAAATTTAAAATAAAAAAAGAAGGATTCAGTTTTCTTGAACCCTATAAAAACTGCGAAATCGTGATGGGAATACGTCCTGAAGATGTTATTGACAGGATATATGCCCAGGTTGAGAGAAGTGCGGATGTGATACATGCGACTGTAGAGGCTGAAGAACCGATGGGCAGTGAGAACTATATTCATGCAAAAACCGGCCGCAATAAACTTGTTATTAAAACAGAAGCTTCTAACAGGGTTAAAATGGGTGATGAACTGGAATTACTTTTTAATCCTGAGAAAATCCATATTTTTAATAAGGAAACAAGTGAGAGAATAGATTATCAGGAAAAAGATCCTGTATAAGATCAAAACACTTCAAATTGAATCTCTTTATTATACGGTTATGAGCCGGTTTAACAGGCAAGTGTTCATAATCAAAACACAATTTTTACTGGTGTGTCTTCTGGCAGGACTGATACAGGTAAATGCAAGTGGTGAGCCCGATAAGAAAGAAGTATTCATGGGGGAACATTTCCAAATCGAATTGCCGTTAGAGGCTTCTCCTGCCATATCATCCATCGAAAGCCCTGTCTGGTATGCCCAAATTTTTGATTATTCCTTGAACAACGGTAACATACTTGTGACAGCTGCCGTATATGATATCGGTGAGATGACAGTTCCTGTCATAGCGCGTTTAGGCGAGGGTGATAACGCTGAAGAATTTAATATAGGTGAATTTTCCATAAAAGCAAAGGAGATAGTGAAAGAGAAGGTTACAGAGAATACATCTATAAGGCCGATAAAAAATGTTGTAAAAATAAATGATGTAGATAGCAGATGGATTCTGGGACTTACTTTTATTCTTGCATTATTCACTATTATATATCTAAGGGAGAAAAGAAAAAGAGAAAAGAGGGCCCTTGAGAAAAAACCTCTTACTATAATGGATCGGGCTCTCCTGAGGCTAAGAGAGATAAAGGAAGCTGATTATCCTTCACGCGGAGAGTATAAAGTATATTATGACGCTATATCTGACTGTGTGAGGATGTATATTGAAAAACGCTATGATGTGCCGGTATTGTCACTGACACTTTACGAAGCAACGAATATGCTGAAAATACGCTATAACGAGGAAATATATGGCAGAAGCAGGCATATGTTCGAAGAGTGTGACTGGATAAAGTTTACACCTGAAGGTATGGAACCGTCTAATATCGAATCGGTCTGGAATCAGGCCTACAACCTTATAAAAAATGACCTTTAAAAATCCTGAATATTTTTTCCTGATAATTCCGATACTTCTCTTTTTTTATATTAAAAGACGGCAGCGGCCGCCGGCTCTTCTTTATTCCATGTCTGATTTTCTCAAGAGCAGGGTGCCTTCCGGCAGGTTCGGAAGAATACTGGTAAGGTATCTGAGATTTGCGGCGGTCTGCCTTATGATAACAGCACTGGCCAGGCCGAGAGAGGATCTTAAGGAAAGGAATTACATAAAGTCGACGATCGATATAATGCTTGTAATGGATGTCTCCAGGAGTATGAAAGCTATAGATTTTGATCCATATAACAGGATGCAGGCCGCAGTAAAAGCTGCAAAAGAATTCATAGCTAACAGGAGTTCGGACAGGCTGGGCGTTGTCCTGTTCGCTTCAATGCCTGTTCTCCATTGTCCGTTAACCCTTGATAATGATGCGGTCGCCAGCATTATGGAAAACATATCAGCAGGCATGATAGGTGCCGGAGGAACAGCTATCGGCATGGGAGTCGCTTTGGGTCTTAAATACCTGGACCGTTCTGATTCTCCATCAAAGGTCATGATACTTCTGACAGATGGGGCTAATAATGCGGGCTTTATAAAACCGCTTGAAGCAGCCGGCATGGCCGCTGCCCTGGATATTAAAATCTATACGATAGGTACCGGGAAACCCGGTCCGGCAAGAATACCTGTCGATGACCCTGTCATGGGTCGGCGTTATGTTACAATAGCGGATGAACTTGATGAAAAAACCCTTCAAGAGATAGCCGACATCACCGGAGGCAAGTATTTCAGGGCAACTTCATTTGAAAAACTTAACGAGATATATGCTCAGATTGACATGATGGAAAAGAGCGAGGTTAAAGTAAAAGAGTATTTTGAGTATGAAGAGAAGTTTTATCCTTTTCTGTTTGCAGCGCTGCTGTTGATCTTACTGGAAATGCTTCTCAGGTTCATGAGGCCGGGGATGTTCACATGAAATGGGATAATCCATTTTTTCTATATTCCCTTCTGGCTGTTCCATTACTTATGGTATTGCTTCTTTTGTTTGAGAGGAGCAGGCGTATATATCTTGAGAATAAGATAAAGCCGGCCGGGCTTCTGCTCATGTCTTTCGGTATGATGCGGTTCAAGAGAATATTGTTTATCAGCGGTATGGTTTTCCTGCTCTTAGCGGCGGCTTCTCCAAGGTGGGGAAAAAACATGCAGAAAATAAAGAAAATAAGCAAGGATATTATATTTCTGGTAGATACTTCTAAAAGTATGCTGGCTGAAGATATTAATCCGTCCAGGATGGAATTATCTAAGAGAAAAATGATATTCATGGTTGAGAATATGATCGGAACAAGATGCGGTATAATATTCTTTGCAGGTAAAGCTTTTATGCAGTGTCCGGTTACATTTGATCTTGACGCACTCGGATTCCTTGCTAATGAAGCTTGGAATAACATGGTCCCGCTTCCCGGAACAAATATAGAATCTGCAGTCAGACTGGCATTAAAATCATTTCCGTCTTCAGGAAAGGTATCTGAGAGGTATATAATACTCTTGACTGACGGTGAGGAACTTCAGGGACAAGCAGAATCTGTGCTGGATATCCTGAAAGAATCAGGCACCAGGGTAATAGCCCTTGGAATAGGTACAGGCGCCGGTGCTCCTATACCTATCAAGAATAAAGATGGTGTGAAGAATTATAAAAAGGATAGAGAGGGCAATACAGTGATGACCAGGCTCGGCAGCGATATCCTGAGAAAACTGGCAGATTCATCCGGAGGTATGTATCTTGATTCAACAGGGAATGCTTCTGATGTTAACCTTATACTTGAGTTTTTGAAAAAGGAATCGACCACTGAAGGAGATGAGAGGATGATTGCCCAACTGGAGCACAGATTCCAGTACCCGCTTGCCATGGCGCTTTTTTTATTTGTATTTGAGTTCATTTTAAGTGAGAGAAGGAAGAAAAGGTGAAATCAAGGACGTTATTTTTTATCATAGTTGTTCTATTTAACACCGATGCTCTTTATGCCTGGCCTGCACTCAAAGTGAATAAGGGAAATAAAATATATGAGAACGGTGATTTCAAAGAAGCTGAATCTGTATATCTTGAAGCACTTGCTGAAAAAGAGAGCGCCCGGATATACTATAATCTTGCCAACTCTTATTATAACCAGGGCAAACTGGAGGAGGCAGAAGAAAACTACGAAAAGGCGCTCAGTATAGCTGAAGATGCAGAAATCAGGCAGAAAATATATTATAACCTCGGGAACGTATATTTTAAGAAGAAGAGATATGCCGGTTCAGTAGCTTCATGGAAAAAGATGCTTATGTCTGATTCCGCTGATGAAGATACAAGGTTTAACATGGAAGTGGCTTTAAAGCTTATGCGTAAGAAGAACTTGAAAATGCCTCAATCCAAACCTAAACCAAAAGAGAGCGATGATGAAAAAAAGAAAAAGGATAAGAGAGAAGCAAAGAATAAACTGAGAGAGATGGGGAACAAAATTCAGAAACCGAACCGAGAAAAGAGAAAGATAGATCCCAAAATAAGAGTGGAGAAAGACTGGTGAAATATCTGTTTTTTTTGATTATTATCGCAGTGCCGTGCAGGCTGCTGGCTCAGTTCGACATAAATGTAACCATGAAATCGGATACAGTCCGGATCGGGGAAGAATTCGAACTGGAAGTTACAGTAACGGGGGGTGTAAGAAGCATACCGGATCCGAATTTGCCCGATATGTCCATGTTTGAGATAACCGGCAGAGGGAGTAGCTCCAAGGCTGTCCCTTTCAGAGGAAAATCCGGTACATCTACAACATACGTATATTACCTATCCCCTCGAATAGCCGGAGAATATACTATTGCTCCATTCACGCTTGATTATAAAGGCAAAAAATATGTGTCCCGGCCGGTCAGGATAAGGGTTCTTGATGAAAAGAAACATTTTGAGTTCCAGACGAGTTCTAAAGCCGATGAGAAAGATATACCTAAGATATTCATTGAACAGGAGATAGATAAGAAAAAACCTTTTACCGGCGAACAGATAATCTATACATTTAAGATATACCAGAGAGAAAATCTGATGACACAGCCTTCATTCGTGCCGCCTCCGTTTAAAGGTTTTGTCAGGGAAGACCTCCCCCCAACGCGGAATTTTAAATCCGAGATCGCAGGACATGAATACCTGGTTACCGAGATCAGATGTGCTCTCTTTGCAGAAACTGCAGGATGGAAGAGTATTTCTCCGGCAAAACTGATTGTACTTGTTGAAGACGAGTCAGCTGAAGATTATATAGACAGAATGCTTTCAAAGGGGAAGAAGAAGATACTTGTTACTGATCATATAAATTTCGAAGTTCTTGCTCTGCCGGATTTCGGCCGGCCATCGGATTTTTCCAATGGGGTGGGAGAATTCAGCATAACTGCAGAAAGTGATAAGATGACAGTAGCGCGGGGGGAACCGGTATCTGTCACTGTTACCATAGAAGGTTTGGGTAATGCGGCTGTATTTGAAGAACCTGAACTGGGTAAATTGGAAGGGTTCAGAGTTTACGAAACTGTAATCGAAGATCATGCGGAATCCAGGAATTACCTGTTTTATTCATCAAAGATATTCAGGATTGTACTTGTTCCAGAAATAGAGGGGCCGCATGTAATACCGAAAGTTTCAATAAATTATTTTGATCCCAAAGAGAAAGTTTACAAAACAGCAGAGAGCGGGAAGATCAAGTTCATAGTGCAACCCGAAGAAAGTATAAATCAGGACGAAACTGTATCCGGCAAAGAACCGCAAAAACAGCTGGACATTAACAGGGACGATATAAGATATATCATGGATAATACGGGAAGAAGGGCAGAGAAACCTATTCATCTTAGAAAAGGATTCTGGAGTATTGAAAGTATACCTGTCATGTTTTGGATGTTATCCTTTATTCTAACTTACATAAACAAGAACCATATCCAGCCGCGATATCCGGAAATTCTGAGGAACAGGCAGATAAAACGCGGTTTGCGGGAGAGCCATGTGTTATTAAAAGAAGGCAGGCATGTCGATGTTTACAGGAAGATAGAAGAAGTATCAGGTCGGCTTGCCGCAGTTCCTGAAGAAATCCGGGATATCGTAAAAAGGGCTAAAGCCAGCGTATATTCACCTGATAAGGCTGATCCTGACAGAGTAAACGATGATCTTAAGAAATTCATCCGGCATGTAAAGAAAGGAATGAAGTCCCTGATATGGATAGCAGTTTTTCTTTTATCCGCTTCCGGTATGCTGGAAGCCGGGGACTTATTCAGTAAGGCTGCAGATTATTACAGTAAAGGAGATTATGAGAGAGCGTCCGCGTTGTATATTGAGTCTCTCGACAAAGAGGGTCCATATGAAGGTACTATGTATAATCTTGCGAACGCGTACTGGCGTATGGATAAACCCGGTTATGCCCGGCTTTACTGGGAAAGAGCTCTGCAGCTCAATCCGGCAAATAGAGATGCTGCATACAACATAGGACTTATGTCATCACGTCTTGGCGAGAACATGGAAGAAGATGAAGATCTGTTTGGCAGGCTTTCTGATATGGCCGGCGCGGTTACGGACATAAACCGGATGATCTTAGCTGTATCAGTATTCGGATGGTTTTTCATGTTTTCTTTTCTGGCATATTACTGGCAGCGCCGGGAATGGAAATTATGGGCAGGTATGGTCTCCGGAGTGATCTTTATAATGATATTTGGTGTTGCGTACCTGAGAGTTAGGGATGTTACATCCGATGACAAGGCGATAGCTGTAAACGAGGCCGTGATATACCACTCACCGGGAGAAGAGTCCGCCGGACAGGGTACTGTACCGGAAGGAAGCAAGGTGAAAATACTTGGATCTAAGGAAGAATGGACAGAAGTAGGTATAGCGGCCAGAAATATTAAATTCTGGATAAAAGGTGAATATATAAGGAAGATATAGGATCATGAAAACGATAATACGGCAGGTCATTGCGCTATTAATACTATTTTCAGCATCCGCTCATGCCGGCATAGAGGAATATGTTTCCGATAAGGAACTTATAATGAATTTAATAGATAAAGCCGCCGGATCAGTGACTGTGTTTGTATCTGAGAATGCGGACAAAGGCAAAACTATTATTCTGCATAATATGGCAGGGGAATCAGGGACCGACAAAGACAGGGAGATCCAGTCATTGATAGATGACGCATTGATCAGAGAAATTTCAAAAAAAGGTATGCTAATATCCGAGAGTAACAGGAAAATATTCGCTGTCGCGGGCAGGCCTGTCCCTGCTTCCGGCAGACCTGATGCAAGTTATGTGCTGGGTTTCAGACTAATAGATGCGTCGGTACATTATGAAAAAGACCGTGCCCGCGGGAAATATATGAGAATTGCGGTAACGAAACTGAATTGTAGACTTGTAGATACCGGGAATGGCAATATTTTATGGTCGGATTCAATAGAAGAAACATCGTGCAATATTATACCGAAAAAGCTGTATAAGCATTTGAACAGAAAGACACCTGTTCAGGAAGATGATCACTATACCGCTAAAGAGTCAGCAGGGCCGAAAAAAAGCGCAGCGCCGGACTACTCTGTTCCTGATGGGACTACCATAGGCCTGTGTGACTGGGTATCCTGCGGGATCGGTTATTGCGAATTCGAAAATCTCAATCTTGCTATAGAAGGCGGCATAGGTTACATGGTGATGCCGGGTATTACAGCCGGGTTGAATATCGGATACTTTCCGTATAAATATATAAAGGATTCCGGAAATGCTGCCGCTGAGGAATTCAAAGGCGAGGTGTTCTCCGTATGTGTATATGAAAAAACAGAGTTTTATGAAGGACAAAAGACGCATGCTTTTTTTGTCGCAGGACTCGGAGTATATACATTTGTCGGCCATATTCAGCCGTCTTTACCCGGTGTTGACAGCCGTTCGGGCAGCGAGTTTATCATTGGATTCAATACCGGATTGGGTGCCGATTATGACCTGGGTAAAAACCTTAACCTGGTCTTCCAGGCCAAATATCATTATACCGGATATGATTTCGGCAGAGATTTTCAGTTTATAACATCCGGTCTGGAATATCATTTCTAAAATAAAAGGATTTTCAGGTATTGATTTTTTGCATTCCAAATAGTATTCTATCATAATGAAACTTATTGACCTTCATACACATACATTTTTTTCTGATGGAGTATTAAGTCCTGCGGAACTGGTATACAGGTGTAAACTGATGGAATGTGAAGCAGTAGCTATTACTGATCATGTCGATTATTCCAACCTGGAATTTGTTCTGGGTTCTATAAAAAAAGCGGCCGCTAAATTGAGGAAATATTATGAGATAGAGGTTGTTACAGGCGTAGAGCTTACATATATTCCACCTGTCGATATTGAGAGTATGGTTAATGAAGCAAGACAAAATGGCGCGGAGATCGTAGTTGTTCATGGCGAAACATCGGCGGAAGAAGTACCGAAAGGAACCAACCTGGCAGCAGTAAAGGCAAAATGCGATATACTGGCGCACCCGGGGCATCTTTCGGAAAGAGAGGCGGAAATCGCTAAATCAAATAATGTTTGCATAGAACTGACTACGAGGAACGGCCACAGGAATACCAACAATGAAGTATATATTGCTGCAAAAAAGAAGGGATGCAAGATTGTCCTGAATACCGACACCCATTCTCCAGCGGATCTGATAGAAGAATATACGGTAAAAAAGATACTTCATCTATGTAATATGGGGATAGAAAACTATGCTGAATTCAGGAGCAACTCATGGGAACTAGTTGAAAAAGCGAGGCAAACGAGAAGAAGATGACAAAAAAATGGGTAAAAGACGAATTAAGAAAGAACAGGCTTGAAAACGCCGTAATATCATCTATTAAATATGCTAAAGAAAACAGGAACAATATATATGTAGTTATTGTATCCGTAATAGTGATTTTTCTTTTCATAGGGGTGGTAGTAAAGAACAGGGGAAAGGAGACAATAGCTGCATCAAAGCTCCTGGCTTTTGCTCAGCTTGATTTTGACAGGTTCAACTACGATGCTGCAATAAAGAAAATCGATAATATCGAAGAGACTTTTAAGACTACATCAGTAATACCGCAGGCACTTTATTTTAAAGGTCTTTCGTATTATCGCAAAGGAAATCATGAGCAGGCCCGGGAAATCCTTGAAAAATGTATCGGCTTTAGGAAAAATAAGATCGAACCGGAGGCACGCTTATCACTCGCGACAGTATGTGAGGAGATGGGTAAATATGAAGATGCACTTGAACATTACAACAACATAAAAGATGACCACTATCTTAAGCCTGAAGCTCTTATGGGAATGGCTAGAATATATGAATTGACAAAGCGCACTGAAGAGGCCATCGATGTATACACAAAAGTGCAATCGCATTACGTTAATACATATTGGGGAAATCTGGCCGGGATGAGACTGTATGCTTTCGGTATCGGGCCTAAGGAAACAGAGAAAATCACTCCAGAAATAGATTTTAATTAGAAAGCTTCAGATCCTGTCAACTCATGCAAGAATGTAACTTTAGTAAAGCGCGTTTTTTGAAAAATAAATATCATGTTTTTAATCCTTGAGATCATTAATATTGGTTGCCAATTTAAAGATTTTATCAAGTTCTTTCAACTTTTTTGGATC
>JBDRKX010000023.1:0-45394 GCA_043813605.1 Elusimicrobiota bacterium
GGCTATGGATAAATATCTGGAAGTTGTTGACGCTGCTCTTACTGAAGGGATTATTCCCAGATGTCACCTTGAAGATATTACCCGTGCCGATTTCAGCGGTTTTGTTGTACCGTTTGTTAAAAAACTTATGGCCAAATCAAAAGAGAGCGGGATACCAGTAAAGATCAGAGCTTGCGATACGCTTGGATATGGAGTGCCGCACCCACAGGCGGTACTGCCAAGATCGGTACCTAAAATCATTGATACTCTTGTAAGGGAGTGCGGTGTGCCCTCAGAACATCTTGAATGGCATGGGCATAACGATTTTCATAAGGTTCTTGTAAACGGCTTCATGGCATGGCTCTATGGCGCGTCTGCTGTGAACGGTACCCTGCTCGGTTACGGCGAACGTACGGGAAATCCTCCGATAGAGGGACTGATTATTGACTATATAAGTCTTAAAAAAACAAGTAACGGTATCAATACGCGGGTTATTACGGAAATTGCTGATTATTACAGAAAGGAACTTAGTGAGGATATACCGCATTCTTTTCCATTTGTAGGCAGTGAATTCAATACGACAAGAGCCGGGATACATGCGGACGGGATGATAAAAAATGAAGAGATATATAATATCTTTGATACAAGCAAGATACTGAACCGTCCTATGGGTGTAGCGATAACCGATAAGTCCGGTACGGCCGGCATCGCATTCTGGATAAATCATAATATGGGATCTGAAATCGAATATCGTGTCAGCAAAAGTGATATTGCTGTTAAAAGGATTTATGATGTAATAATGGACAGTTACAGCAGTGGTAGAACTACAGCTCTCTCCAATGACGAGATGAGAAATCTTACAAAGGAATACCTGCTTAAAAATATTGATTCGGATTTTGAAAAACTGAAAAAGAAGGCGGGACGATTACTTCTTCATCTTATTGATAACCTGTCAGAAAGGGATGATATTAAATCTATGGATGTCTCCAGACAGGAATCAGTTCTGGAAGCGATGTTGCAGAAACATGAATTTATTCAGTTTATATATGTGGTTGACAGTAAAGGAGTTAAGGTTACAAAGAATATAATTGATCCTAAATTTAAAAAGGATTTTGAGACGAAAGATGTCGGGGTTGTATACTCGGACAGGCTATGGTTTAAAGAGCCGATGGGAAGCGGCACTCCTTTCGTATCAAACTTCTATATGTCACGTATAACGGACAGGCTATGTCTTACAGTATCTGCTCCGATAAGAAATGCCGAAGATAAGATAGTGGGGGTTGTCGGCATCGATATAAGTTTCGAAGAACTTGCAAAAATATGATCGATAATGAAAAAGAGCTTATAGAAAAAGCCCGGCGGCCTATGGCTGAATCTGCCAGGCTCCATGCATTTTACAGGGGAAAGATAGAGACTTCCCTGAAATGCCGAATAAGGGATTTTGATGATTTCGCATTATGGTACAGCCCGGGTGTGGCCCAGCCGTGTCTTGATATATGCGGCAACAAAGAGCTTGTTTATAAATATACCAATAAATGGAATACCATAGCAGTGATAAGTGACGGCACCCGGGTGCTGGGACTGGGAGATATAGGCCCTGAGGCCGCTATGCCTGTCATGGAGGGTAAGGCATTGCTTTATAAATACCTGGGCGGTGTAGATGCTGTCGCGGTGTGTCTGGATACCAAGGATCCTGACGAGTTTGTAAGAACAGTTAAAATACTGCAGCCTTCTTTCGGCGGGATAAATCTTGAAGATATAGCTTCTCCGAAGTGTTTCGATATACTTGAAAGGTTAAGGAACGAATGTCATATACCTGTCTGGCACGATGATCAGCAGGGTACGGCTGCTGTAGTGCTTGCAGCGCTGATAAATGCGTTGAGGGTCGTTGATAAAGGTATGTCGGCAGTAAATATAGCCATGGTCGGTGCAGGAGCCTCTAACATACGGATAGCGCATTTGATCATATTGGCCGGTGCCGATCCGGGTAATATAATTATGTGTGACAGTCGCGGGATACTCAATAAGCAGAGATCCGATTTAAGGGAAACGAACCGGGAGAAATGGGATATGTGCACTTCGACAAACAGCCGCAATATAAGCGGAAATATCGCTGATATGGTCAAGGGCGCGGATGTCCTGATAGCTTTGTCAAAACCGGGCCCGGGGGTCATTAAAAAAGAATGGATAGCCGAAATGGCGGAAGATGCGGTGGTATTCGCATGTGCCAATCCTGTTCCTGAGATATGGCCCTGGGAGGCAAAGGAAGCCGGCGCGAGAATAGTGGCTACCGGACGAAGCGATTTCCCCAATCAGGTAAACAATTCTCTTGTGTTTCCCGCGATATTCCGCGGGGCTCTGGATGTGATGGCTTCCCGGATAACAGATACCATGTGTATAGCGGCGGCCTATGAACTGGCTGACTATGCGAGAAAAAAAGGCTTGAGTGAAGAGTATATCATACCGGCAATGGATGAAACCGATGTGTTTATATCGGAAGCGGTTGCAGTGGGTATGAAAGCGATTGAAGAAGGTCTTGCCAGACAGAAAATGACCAGGGATGAGCTTTTTGCCCGTGCAGGATCAATAATAAACAGATCCCGTGAACAGACCAGGCTTATGATGGATAACGGAATAATAAAGGATGAAAGTGACACCGGGGTATAATACCGGATGAATATAGTAGAGAAAATACTCGCTGCGCATATAGTTGAAGGGGAACTTGCCGGGGAAAAAGAGATCGGCATCAGGATAGACCAGACTTTAACTCAGGATGCTACCGGAACGATGGCTTACCTGGAATTTGAAGCGATAGGCATAGATTCTGTTAAGACCGAGTTATCGGTCAGTTATATCGACCATAATACGCTCCAGGATGGTTTTGAAAATGCTGATGACCACAGGTATCTTCAGAATGCAGCAGAAAAATACGGATTATTTTTTTCAAAAGCCGGCAACGGGATCTGTCACCAGGTCCATCTTGAATCTTTTGCGGTACCCGGGAAGACACTTCTCGGCTCCGATTCGCATACTCCGACAGCCGGCGGTATAGGTTCACTGGCTATAGGAGCAGGAGGACTGGATATAGCGAGCGCTATGGCTGGCAGTCCCTTTTATCTGCCGGCACCGAAAACGCTTAACATAAATCTTACCGGTAAACTTCGTCCGTTTGTGAGCGCCAAAGACATAATACTGAAAATACTTGAGATCCTTACTACCAGGGATAATGTCGGGTACATCGTGGAATACTCAGGAGACGGATTGAAGGGCCTTTCAGTTCCGGAAAGAGCGACAATTGCCAATATGGGGGCAGAACTCGGTGTTACAACTTCAGTCTTTCCATCGGATAATGTTACGTTGCGTTTCATGAGATCACAGGGCAGGGAATCAGACTGGATCGAATTAGCTGCAGACAAAGACGCGATATATGAAAAAGAGATGACGTTAGACCTGTCTCTGCTGAATCCGATGATCGCGCTGCCTCATTCTCCGGACAATGTTAAGGAAGTAAAAGAGTTGAAGGGTCTTAAAGTAGACCAGGTACTTATCGGGAGTTGTACAAACGCTTCTTATAAGGATCTTTATACAGTTGCAAAATTATTAGAGAACAGGCAGGCCGACAAGAACGTATCATTCGGAGTATCACCTGGTTCAAAACAGGTTTTTGAAATGCTTGCAGATAACGGATTAATCAAAAACATTGTGGAGGCGGGAGCAAGGATCCTCGAGTCCTCATGCGGATTCTGTATAGGTATGGGACAGTCACCCGGCACGGATGCTGTCAGCTTGAGGACGAATAACAGGAATTTTTTGGGCAGGAGCGGAACAAAAAGTGCAGGTATATATCTTGTAAGCCCTGAAACAGCTGTAGCATCGGCACTTGCCGGTGAAATAACCGATCCCGGGGAATATTTTAAGGACACGGTGGAATTCAGTATGCCGGAAAAATTCAAAAAGAATGACAGTCTGTTAATACCTCCCCTGAAAGAGAAGGATAGGGAAAAAGTGACCTTGTTCAAGGGCCCTAATATAGGCAGCCCGCCTGTCAGTGAAGCTCTTGATGATACACTGAAAGCGATAGCTGTTCTGAAAGTCGGGGACAAAATCACTACTGATCATATCATGCCTGCCGGCAGATACCTGAAATACAGGTCGAACATAGAAAGATACTCAGATGTGGTTTTTCTCAATGTGGATGAGGAATTTGCCGAAAAATGCAGACGTAACAGGAAAAACGGTTTTTCTAATATCATCGTAGGAGGTTACAGCTATGGGCAGGGTTCCAGCAGAAAACACGCTGCGATCTGTCCGATGTATCTGGGTGTAAGCGCTGTTATCGTAAAGAGTATAGAGAGGATACATAGGGCAAATCTGATCAATTTCGGCATAGTACCTCTGTTATTTGAAAACGAAGATGATTATTCCGGTATTGATCCCGGGGACGAACTGGTTCTGGCGGATATAGCAGATTGTATAAAAAAGAACCTGAATATCAAAGTGGAAAATAAGACAAAAGGCAGGGAATATACAGTCAAGGGCAGTTTTTCAGAAAGGGAAAGATATTATCTCCTTGCGGGCGGAAAACTAAATGTGTTGAAATCGGTATAAATATTTTAGTATACCAGGAATCATGAAAATAGAAAGCTTTGAGAACCGTTTGATTGATGAGATGATAAAATCGACTTACATTCTTCCCCGGCCGCTAAAGAAGATGATAAAAACTGCTTATTTCTCATCAAGCGGACTGGAAAAAAGAGTTTTTAAGAGGATCATTGAAAATATATCTATAGCGGAAAAAGAAAAGATCCCGGTATGCCAGGATACGGGTATCATGGAGATCTGGCTGAAGATCGGAAACTCCTGCCGGTTGGACAGATGTAATTTTAACGCACTGTTTGACCGTGCTGCAAAAAAAGCCCATAAAATCGGCGGCTTGAGAAAATCCATGGACAGGATACGCCCTGTTCTACATACGGAATTAATGTCCGGTAAAAACATTGACGTAGTAATTTCCCCGCGGGGTTTTGGCAGTGAAAATTACAGTTTTCTGCATATGATGCCGCCTGTGAGCAGTATCAAGGATATTACAGACAGAATTATCCTTGATGTCAAAGAGGCGGGCGGGCGGCCATGCCCGCCGTATGTTATCGGAATAGGTATAGGAGGAACAGCTTCTAAAGCTGTTGAGATGTCTGTAGAAGCATTGACGGAGGCAGGCTCCGTTCTTAGCACTGAAGAAGAGCGTATACTCAGGGCGATAAACCGCCTGAAGACAGGAGCCGGAAGTGTGGGGGGCAGGCATACAGCACTATCGGTGAGGATAAAGCGGTTTCCGATGCATATAGCAGGTCTTGCACTCGGAGTGCATATAGGCTGCTGGTGTAACAGAGTAAGGAGATTCAGGTTTGAAACATCTTAGTTTACCTGTTTCCGATAAAAACATTATGAAGCGCTATAAGTGTAAAGAAGAGATACTGGTAGACGGGGTGATTTATACAGCCAGGGATACAGTGCATCATCTTGTATTTTCAGAAAAGGCAGAATGGCCTTTTCCATTATCCGGCAGCGCAATTTTTTATACTGGTCCGACGCATTCAGTACCCGGATTCCCGCTGGGTTCGTGCGGACCTACTACTTCTTCACGTATGGACAGGTATACACCGGGGTTGTATGGACAGGGATTAGCTGTAACCATAGGGAAAGGGCCCCGGAGCCCGGAAGTAGTAAAGAGCATAAAAAAAAATACTGGATTATATCTTATAGCATATGGCGGCTGCGGTGCTCTATACGGGAGTCGTGTGACGGATGCGCGGTTGATAGGTTTCAGGGACCTGGGTCCGCAGGCGGTTTACAGGATAGAGGTCAGGGATTTCCCTGTTATCGTCGGTATTGACACTGACGGCGCGGATATTTATGGGACATGAACTGAATTACAGTAAGGGACACAATCCTTAATTCTAAAATTAAGGTTATGTCCCGGTAATTCAGTATCGTGTCCCTGTAAAGGCGGATGAAAAATGGATAAAACTCTGATAATTGTAAAGCCGGATGCTTTTTCAAAAAGTGTCATAGGTAAGGTCATTTCCAAGCTTGAAGAAACAGGCTTGAAGATAATGGCAGCAAAGACAATATGGATGAATAATGAACAGGCAGAGGCCTTCTATGCGGAACACAAGGGAAAGGGTTTTTATGAGCCGCTCGTGGTTTTTATGAGTTCTAATCCTGTTATGGTTATGGTCTGGGGGGGAGATAATGCGGTAATCCGGGCCCGTTGTATAATAGGCGCTACGGATCCGGCTGATGCGGATGAAGGTACAATAAGAGAGCAATGGGCGCAGGATGGCAGGCATAATATCATTCACGGATCGGATTCCGCAGAATCGGCGGAAAGGGAAATAGGATTCTTTTTCTCTGATTCCGAAGATATATTTAAATGGGAAGGAAAGGAATACAGAATATGAAGAAGAGGATACTGGTTCTAAACTGCGGAAGCTCTTCCGTAAAGTATGAGTTGATGGATGCGGATGATTCTACGGTCCTTGCCAGGGGTCTTGTTGAAAAAATAGGTATGGAGGATGCTGTTATAAACCATCATTACCTGGAGAATGGCCAATATTATGATATCAAACGGGTAGAAAATGTACCCACACACAGGGCGGGAATAAGGATAATTGTAGAACTATTGACCAGCGGGGAACACGGTGTTGTAAAAGATCTGGATGAGATATTCGGTATAGGGCACAGGGTCGTTCACGGCGGGGAACATTATTACGAATCAGTTTATGTGAACCAGGATGTGAAAGACGATATCAAGAAATGCATCGAACTTGCTCCGTTGCACAATCCCCATCATCTGGCCGGTATCGAGGCGTGTGAGACCTTGATACCTGATCATCCGCAAGTCGCGGTATTCGATACGGCATTTCATCACAGTATGCCGGAAAGAGCCTTCATGTATGCATTGCCGTATGAGATGTATAGATTACACGGTATAAGGAAATACGGTTTTCACGGGACATCCCATCAGTATGTTTCCCAGAGAGCGGCCCAGATCTGCCAGAGAAGAATGAGTGATATGAAGATCATATCATGTCACCTGGGTAACGGTTCCAGCATTTGCGCTATTAAAGAAGGAAAATCAGTTGATACATCTATGGGATTCACTCCTGTAGCCGGACTGATGATGGGTACACGGACAGGAGATATAGATCCAGCCATAATAATATACCTTATGCATAAAGAAGGGCTTTCGCTGACTGAGGTCAATTCAATGATAAACAGGCATTCCGGACTCTATGGGATATCGGGTATATCAAGAGATTTCAGGAAGATAGCCGAAGAAGCAAAAGAAGGCAACGAAAGGGCAAAACTGGCACTGGATATGTTCGTCTACAGGATAAAACATTATATAGGGGCCTATGTGGCGGTGATGAATGGGATTGATGTGCTGATCTTCACTGCGGGAATAGGGAGCAATTCTCCAAAGTTAAGGAGCGTGACATGCAGGGATCTCAGTTACCTCGGTATTAAGCTGGATGAGGAGAAGAACAATGAAGCAGGTTCGGAGGAGGGTATTATATCCAGGGAGGATTCAGCAGTAACAGTGATAAGCTTGCCTACTAATGAAGAGCTTCTCATTGCAAGGGAAACAGCAAGGATCGTAGAAAAAAAGAAGGCAGAAGGACTTGACTGATGAACGGGAATCCTAACAATGTGCGCAGATAAGACAAACAGGAGATCCTGTCCGGATTGCGGGAAGAAGGTCGATATTGAGAAATCAAATTTCTGCCCGGCATGCGGAAAGGAGATATTTACACCGGTAATAGATAAAAGGACCAATTATATAATCATAGCGGTTATTGCGGCTATATTGCTGTTATTGCTGCTTTTATACCGTGTTCTCTCACCGATTATCTATTTTTATCTTGATATGGTTTGATCGCTGTTGACAAAAGCAGTATAAATTGTTAAATGTATATTTCAATTTAACTGAAATCAGGGAAGATCGATATATAGTCTTATATGCATGCCCCGGTTTAAAGTATAATATACTTTCTGCCGGCTGTAGACCGGGCGATATTTTCAGGTAAAAAAAAGGATAGAAAAATGGCTGTACCAAAAAGAAGACATTCCAGTAGCAGAAGAGACAAAAGAAGATCGGCTAAAAAGATAGACTTTGCTCAACCGGGAGTATGCCCGCAATGCAAATCGCCTAAATTGCCGCACAGGGTATGCGCCGAATGCGGATCTTATGATGGTAAACAGATCCTCGCCGGCGAAGAAGAAAAAGAAAAAAAGAAACAGAAGAAGAAAAAAAAAGAAAAAGGAAGAACAAGAGGAGAATTAATTGAAGATTGCCGTAGACGCAATGGGCGGCGATAATGCCCCTGCTATAAATATAGACGGGTCGATACTTGCTCTTAAGGAATTTAACACCGGCCAGAGGGTTAGCGGTGAAAATCTGGAGTTGATCCTCATCGGTCAAAAGGAACTGTTGAAAAAAGAGCTGGCTTTGAGAGGGGTTCCGGCTCTTCCTATCGAGATCAGGGCCGCGACGCAGGTTATAGGCATGGAAGAGACTACACAGGAAGCTTGCAGGAAAAAACCGGATGCTTCAATATTAGTCGGAACGATGATGCTCAAAAACGGAGAAGCGGACGCTTTTGTATCAGCCGGTAACTCAGGAGCTGTGATGGCTGCCGCGGTACTGAACCTGGAAAGGCTGAAAGGGATAAGAAGACCCGCTATAGCGACTGTTTTTCCAACACTTAAGGAACCGTGTGTTATTGTTGATGTGGGTGCTAATGCGGAATGTAAGGCCAAACATCTTTTCCAGTTCGCCATAATGGGCGAATCTTATGTTAAATATGTTTTTAAAAGAAGAATACCCAGAGTAGCTCTTCTCAGTATGGGGCATGAAGAGGGGAAGGGCAGTGTGCTTGTACAGTCAGCATATAAACTCCTCATGAAAAGCAATGTGAATTTTATAGGCAATATAGAAGGACATGATATAATCAAAGGCGCCGCTGATGTTGTCGTATGTGACGGGTTCGTCGGCAATATTATTCTTAAATTCGGGGAAAGCATAGGCGTGTCTTTGATGAAACTTCTGAAGCAGGAACTGGAAAAAAGCCTATTGAGAAAAGCAGCCGCCGGGGTTATGAAAGGGGCTTTTTACGAAGTGAATAAAATGATAAATCCTGAGGAAACCGGCGGAGCGCCACTGTTGGGAGTGAATGGCGCCTGCATAATATGTCACGGCGGGTCTACTGTAAAAGCTATGAAGAATGCCATAAATACTGCAATCGAATACGTCGATCAGGATGTGAACAAGCATATACAGGAGTCGATATTACAGAATTCAACAGGACTGTTGAGAGGTGCTCTCCATGACTGATACCGGCAGTGTGTTTATTTTTCCTGGACAGGGTGCCCAGTATGTAGGTATGGGAGCGGACTTTCTCAAGGAAGAATGGGCAAGGGAAATGTGGGACGAAGCAGGAGATATACTGGGGTACGACCTTAACCGTATTGTAATGGATGGACCGGCAGAGGAATTGAAACGCACAGAGGTCACCCAGCCGGCTGTTTTTATGACAGAAGTCGTATTTTACACAGCTTTGATAAAAAAAGGGCTGAAACCGTCTGTAACTGCCGGACACAGTCTCGGAGAATATGCTGCAGTCGTTGCGGCAGGTGTACTGAAATGGCAGGATGGTCTTGAACTTGTGAAATACCGCGGAGAGGTTTTTGAACAGGTAGCCGGCAGGAATCCCGGGGGAATGTTTGCCGTTATAGGTCTTGATGAAGCAAGACTTGATGAAATTCTTAAGGGTATTGGCGGGATCTGTGAAATAGTGAACTACAATTCTCCGGGTCAACTTGTTGTAAGTACGGAAAAAGCTGTTCTTGATAAAGCCGTCTCTAATGTGAAGGAAAACGGTGCTAAGATGGTTGTTCCGCTTGATGTGAGCGGTGGATTTCATTCTTCTCTGATGGATGAAGCCGTGACGCCAATGAGAGAAAAAATGGCTTCTTTTGAATTCAGGCCGCCGGAATGTATGTTTTTTTCAAACTATACAGGTGATAAGGTTTCAGATCCTGAAATACTGAAAGAGAACCTGATAAGACAGGTCAATTCTCCGGTTAAGTGGACTGATATAATTGAAGGTATCATATCGGAAGTTCCTGAAAATACCGAGTTTATTGAGGTCGGCCCGGGTAAAGTGCTTCAAGGACTGATAAGACGGATAAACAGGAAATTGAAGGTAAAAGGTGTTGCATCGTTGTCGGATATTGATAGTTTGACCCTGATTGACAGTTTGACCCTGGAGGTATAGAAGATGAATACAGATCAGAGAATTGCTGTTGTCACAGGCGGAGCCCAGGGCATTGGTAAAGCTATATCATGCAAACTCCATGAAATGGGTTGCAGAATCATAATAGTAGACATAAGTGAAGATGCCGCAAAGCAGACAGCAGAAGAACTAAACGGTGATTATTACATAGCTGATGTCAGGAGTATGAAGAATGTAACAGAAGTTGTTGACAGTATAATTGAAAAAGAGAGTAAAATAGATATACTTATTAACAATGCGGGAATAACAAAAGACAATCTTCTCATCAGGATGGATGAAGAAGACTGGGATCAGGTCATTGATATTAATCTTAAGGGTGTATTCAATTTTTCCAAACAGGTAGCAAAGAAATCAATGATGAAAAACAGAACCGGCAATATAGTTAACATTGCTTCAATAATAGGAGTAATCGGGAATGCCGGGCAGGCAAATTACGCTGCTTCAAAGGGCGGGGTTATCGCTTTGACAAAGACTCTGGCAAAAGAACTTGCTAAAAGAGGCATAAGGGTAAATGCTGTAGCTCCGGGATTCATCCAGACAAGCATGACAGATAAGCTTTCTGATAATGTTAAAGAAAAATATCTCGAAGGAATACCTTTAGGAAGACTCGGTACTCCTGAAGAAGTGGCAGAAACAGTCGGGTTTCTTGTTTCTGAGAATTCGAGTTATATTACGGGGCAGGTGATAAATATCGACGGCGGAATGGTAATGTAGGCGGTATCTTAAGTTAATAACTTAAGTGTCGGACGCAAAACTATAGAAAAGGAGAGAATTAAAATGGCATCAATCGAAGAAAGAGTAAAGGAAATTATTGTAGAACAGCTTGGTGTAGAAGCAGGTGAAGTAGTGGAAGAAGCTTCTTTTATCAATGACCTGGGCGCCGATTCGCTTGATACAGTGGAATTAGTAATGGCGCTTGAAGAAGAGTTTGACCAGGAAATCCCGGATGAAGAAGCTGAAAAACTTGATACAGTCGGGAAAGCCATAGATTATATCAAAAAAGGCAGTTCAAGCGAATAAACGGGCCGCAATTGCTAATATTAAGATAATATGCCAGATTAAAAACCGGCATATTATCGGGAAATATTATCATAAAAACGAACGGAGGTAGAACATGAGTAGGAGACGGGTGGTCGTCACTGGCATGGGTGTCGTTACACCTATAGGACAATCTGTCGAAGAATACTGGAAATCCCTGCTTGAGGGAAGATCCGGAATAGACAGGATCTCGCGGTATGATGTTAACCAGTATTCTTCGCAGATTGCCGGAGAAGTCAGGGATTTCGATCCGGTCACTAACGGAATAGAAGCCAAAAGGGCAAAACGTATGGACCTTTTTTGCCAGTATGCACTTGCGGCAGCAAAAGAGGCTTACGAGATGAGCGGCCTTGATATGAAACAGGAGGACCCTTTCAGATGCGGGTCCATTATAGGAAGCGGTATCGGGGGGTTGGCTACAACTGAAAGAGAGCATATAAGACTGCTGGACAAAGGACCGAGGAGGGTCAGCCCTTTTCTGATACCTTCATTGATCATAGATATTGCAGCCGGAGAGATAGCAATAGAGTATGGTCTGCGGGGAATAAACTATGGCGTGGTAAGCGCATGCGCCTCGAGTGCGCATGCGATCGGGGATGCGATGAGAATGATCCAGTATGGAGATGTTGATATTATTCTCACCGGTGGAACGGAAGCTTCAACAACTCCTCTCGGATTAGCCGGATTCTGTTCGGCAAAGGCGCTGTCTACAAGAAACGATGAGCCTTCCAGGGCATCCAGACCGTTTGATGCCGAGAGAGACGGATTCGTAATGTCAGAAGGCGCCGGAATCATTGTGCTTGAGGAACTGGAGCATGCAGAAAAGAGAGGAGCCAGAATACTGGCTGAAATAGCGGGATACGGCGCATCAGCGGATGCTTATCATATAACCGCGCCCCATCCCGACGGTACCGGTGGAATCGCTGCCATGAAAAAGGCGATCAATGATGCCGGTATGTCTCCGGAAGATATAGATTACGTGAATGCACATGGGACTTCAACCCTGCTGAATGACAAGATCGAGACAAAGGTCATCAAAGAAGTTTTCGGAGATCATGCCCGAAAACTGATGATATCATCAACAAAATCGATGACCGGGCACCTCCTGGGGGCGGCGGGTGCTGTAGAATTTATAGCCTGCATAAAGAGTTTAAACGAAGATATTGTGCATCCGACGATAAACTACGAAAATCCTGATCCTGAATGTGATCTGGATTATGTCCCGAATGAACCCAGACAACGGGAAGTGAGAGCAGCACTCACGAATTCTTTGGGTTTTGGAGGGCACAACGGTGCAATAATTGTGAAGAAGATAGGTGGCTAATAAGAAACGCAAGTCTCTCGACAGTCTGATTGATAAATTAGGTGTCGATTTCAGGGATAGATCACTTTTAGACATTGCACTGCTGCACCGCTCATATTCATCCCAACATCTTATTGCCAAGGATAACGAGAGGCTGGAATTCCTCGGAGACAGTATCTTGAGCGCGTGCGTGAGTGATATACTGTTTAGGAAGTTTCCTGACAAGAGTGAGGGAGATCTGACTAAGATAAGGGCCCGGATAGTATCAAGAAGAGCCCTGAAAAAGTGGGGCAAAGAGCTGGAACTGGAAGATTATGTTTTTTTGAGCGAGAAGATGAAAAAATATATTACGAAACGCGAGACCCATATTTTAGAGAACACTGTGGAATCTATAATAGGCGCTATATACCTGGATCAGGGATTTGATGCAGTATATGCTTTTATAAAGGAAAGGGTAAAAGAAGACGATTTTCATGCTATAGTTGATTTTAAGTCCAGATTACAGGAATTTACTGTTGATAAATATTCGGAAATTCCCGGTTATGAGATAGTAGCCGAGACGGGCCCTTCTCATAACAGAAAATTCAAAGTCTCTGTTTCGGTAAAAGGGCAGGTCTATGGAGAAGGTACCGGGAGCAGTAAAAAACAGGCACAGCAGTGTGCTGCAGAAAAAGCATATAAAAAGTTGACGGAAAATTAAAAACCCAGTTGTTGCGATAGAGATGCAGAACCAAGACGAGAAAGATGCCATATAGTACACAACAAAAAAGTGAGACAATACTCGTAAGTATTGACAAGCTTTTTTGCGACGTAGGATGTGGTATATTTTTCGTCGAATTCCATCTTTTATTGCAATAAACGGGTTAAGTTAAGGAGAATAATATGATAGATTATGGTTTAACTGAAAAACAGATAATGATCCAGGATCTGGCGCGGCAGATCGCAGAAGAGAAGGTGAAACCCATGAGGGCTGAACTGGATGAAAAGAGCGAGTATTCTCCGGAAATAACCAGGTATCTTGCGGAAAGTGACCTGTTCGGGATTTTTGTCCCGGAGGAATACGGCGGACTCGGCGGAGGTTGTCTTGACCTCTGCATTGCAACCGAAGAACTTTCCAAAGTATGCGGGGGCATCGCTGTAAGCTATGCGGCAACAGCACTTGGTATATATCCCATAATACTTTTCGGAAGCGACGAACAGAAGAAGAAATATCTTCCCGAAATCGCAGCAGGAAAAAAACTGGCAGCTTTCGGGCTCACTGAACCCAATGCGGGAAGTGATGCCGGCGGTATTGAAACAACTGCCAGGAAGGAAGGTAACGAGTATGTTATAAACGGCAGCAAGATATTCATAACCAATGGCGGTGTCGCTGAAATATACACTATAATAGCGATGACAAACAAGTCAAAAGGGCCGAGGGGCGCTTCTGCGTTCATAATCGAAAAAGGTACTAAAGGTTTTGATTTCGGAAAAGAAGAAGATAAAATGGGTATACGGGCTTCAGCTACCCGTGAACTTATTTTCGATGAATGCAGAATACCTGAAGAGAACCTGCTCTCAAAAGAAGGTATGGGTTTTGTAGCTGCCATGAAAACTTTCGATCATTCGAGACCCGGCATCGGCGCGCAGGCGGTAGGCATAGCTCAGGGCGCTCTGAATGAAGCCGTGGAATATGCTACTCAGAGGATACAGTTCGGGCAGCCGATAGCTTCTTTCCAGGCTATCAGGCATATGATAGCCGATATGGCGACAAAAATAGAAGCAGCGAGATGTCTTGTATACCAGGCCGCAAGGGTGGTTGACAGCGGTTCAAAAAATGTCAGTAAAATAAGCGCTATGAGCAAACTATTTGCTTCGGAAATGGCTATGGAAGTGACAACAGATGCTGTGCAGATATGCGGCGGTTACGGGTATATGAAAGAATATCCGGTAGAGAAATTCATGAGGGATGCCAAAATAACACAGATATATGAGGGCACAAACCAGATACAGAGGGAAGTGATAGGTCTTGAGACCATAAAGGAAAGCAAATCGAGGAACAAAAGATGAAGATCGTAGTATGCATAAAACAGGTTCCTGATACTACTGAGGTAAAGATAAATCCCGATACAAATACTCTTGTAAGGGAAGGTGTTGATTCCATAATAAATCCGTTTGACATGTATGCGGTAGAAGAAGGATTAAGGATAAAAGAAAGGCTCAATGGTGAAGTGATCGTTCTGTCCATGGGTCCGCCGCAGGCTGAAGATGCATTGAAGGAGGCAATATCCTTTGGCTGCGATGATGCAATACTGCTCACTGACAGAAGTTTTGCCGGATCCGATACGCTTGCAACAGCATACACGCTGTCAAGAGGAATAAAGAGTATCGGCGACGTCGGACTGATAATCTGCGGTAAGCAGGCCATAGACGGTGATACGGCACAGGTGGGTCCGGGTATAGCCGAGATGCTTGATATCCCGTGCATAACATATGTAGGAAAGATAGACGAAATAGATGAAAATAATATTAAAGCACACCGTATGATGGAGGGCGGATATAATGTAATAGAAGCTTCCATGCCATGCCTTATAACGGTTGTAAAAGAGATAAATGAGCCGCGGTTGCCTTCGTTAAAGGGGAAGATGGCGGCAAGAAAAGCAGAGATAACCAAATGGAATGCGGCTGATATAGCCTGTGAAGTAGACAGAATAGGCCAGGCCGGTTCGCCGACATGGGTGAGAAAGATATTCGCTCCGCCCAAAAGGGAAAAAGGAAAGATATTCAAAGGGGAACCGCAGGAAACAGTAAAAAGCCTTGTAGGTGAATTGAAAGACAAAGGATTAGTGTAATGGGCATTAGAATAGATTCTGATAAATGTTCCGGTTGCGGGTTATGCATAAAAGCCTGCCCGTTTGACGTAATAGAAGTAAAATCACGCGAAGAGCTGGGTAAACCTCATCCCAGGTTCAAAAGGATCGCAGAAATACTCGAAGGTTGTACATTGTGCGGCGCCTGTGCGGAAGTCTGCCCGCTGGATGCTGTTATAATAACAAAAGAAGAAAAAGAACCTGCAGTTTCTCTTGCCGATTACAGGAATGTGTGGGTATTCGCGGAACAGGAAGAAGGTAAGGTGCAGGAGGTTGCTCTTGAGCTTCTGGGCAAGGCCAGAGACCTGGCAGAAAAATTGGGTTGTGAAGTATGTGCCGTGCTGCTGGGTTATAATATCAAGAATGAAGCTCAGAGTTTGATACATCATGGCGCGGATAAGGTATATGTCGTCGAAAATCCTCAATTAAAGGATTTTCTCGATGAACCGTATACTGAGGTATTATGCCGTCTTATCGCTGATGAAAAGCCCGAAGTGATACTTATGGGAGCGACGACTATAGGCAGGGCTTTTGCCTCAAGAGTTGCCGCAAGAATACATACGGGTCTTACAGCTGATTGTACGGAATTGGATATAGATCCTGAAAGCAGGATGTTGCTCCAGACAAGACCGGCATTCGGCGGCAACATAATGGCAACAATCTATACTGAACATCATAGACCTCAGATGTCTACTGTAAGGCATAAGGTGTTCAGACCCCTTGAGCCTGATACCGGTCGCCGGGGAGAGATAATCACTGTCGACTGTACGGACGATCTGTCCTCCAGGTCAAAGATCGTCGAGATAATAAAAGATGAGACACAGCATGTCAATCTTACTGATGCGGATATAATCGTATCCGGAGGCAGAGGCCTCGGTAAACCGGAGAACTTCAACCTGATAGAAGAACTGGCGGAACTTCTTGGAGCGGCAGTAGGAGCTTCAAGGGCCGCCGTCGACGCTGACTGGATACCTTATTCTCATCAGGTCGGGCAGACAGGAAGGACTGTAGCACCGAAGATTTATATCGCTGTAGGCATTTCAGGAGCTATCCAGCATCAGGTCGGTATGAGGTCTTCTGACCTTATTATCGCAATAAACAAAGATCCTAATGCCCCGATATTCGATATAGCGAATTACGGCATTGTAGGCGATCTTTTTACAGTAGTTCCGGAATTGATAAAAGAGCTGAAGAAATAGAATGTTCTGACGCCCCGGGTCTCAGTTCCCCGTCATCGGTAAGGAGTTATCAATGCATTTTATGATGAGGAGATCAACAAAGAGATTCCTTTTTTTTATCCTCATACTCACCGTATTTCCGGTATTTTTCCTGTTTTTTAAACACGTGCCGGACCATAACCTCAGAGCATGCAGAGACTTTTTCGAATATATTCCGGAAAAAGCAGGTAAAAAACAGCTGCTTGCCGTTATTTGTCTCGGAAATCCCGCAGATATATATGATAGAATACAGAATACCGGTTTCCATGGCGCACTCGTTAAGAGCCCGTTATGGAAACATGAGAAAACTGAAAAACTGCAGAAGCTTTCTTTGCCGGATGCGAAACCCGGGGTTACATCCACTATTTTAAAAATCCTGAACAATAACATGCTCATTGCAGTATATGGCTCGGAGTATGATAAGCTTGAATATGCACTGATAACAAAAGTGAAAGGAGTTCCGGGAGTAAAAGCACTTGCAGGCAGTGTGATGGAATGGGAAAATACCGTCCAGGAGACATATAGGGATATACATATCAATTCTCTTGCTGAAAATCTCTGTTTTTCTCTGTCCGGAAACCTGATAGTAGTTACTAGTTCCATTGAACTGCACAAAGCTGTAATTGACATGAAAACCGGATATGAAGATGCAGGGGATATTAATTCAGGCTATCCGGAAGCAGCTGGAAAAATTGATGTTTCTGCAGATTGTTTCATATTTTTGTCAAACAGGGAACTGCATGCGGTATTATCCGGTGTTTTAAGGGAATTTACTGGTATCCATGTCGACTTCAGAGATCCCGGGTCACAAAAGACCTGTCATAACATATTGTTCGACAGGGGGCTTGTTATCAGGTCTTTGCTCCGCGATAGTACCGCCCGGAAACCTGAAGAAGATTCTGCTGCCCCTGTTTCAGTGGGATTTCTGCCTGGTCATATACTTATGGCGGGTATTAGCACCCGCTATGAACCGGAAGAATTATCTGACAGTTTGGAGAGAAGCGCATATGGTATATTAGGCTACCTGGACATAGATGTTAAGAAAGATGTAATTCCGGATCTGTCCGGCGGTGAAGCAGGCTATGCCATACTCGGACCATCCCGTGACATTGTGGGATCGGCCCTGCCCGGACTTATAATATTCGGCCAGGTAAAAAACCGGGAAAGTATCGACAGGTTAACAGGGGTCTTTAAGGATTCACTGAATTCAGATGTCAAAGAGATGGAATATTCAGGAACGAAATATCTGGTTGCCGAGATAGATCTTTTTATGGGGCAGAAAGCCGAGATATGTTTACTGTCTATGCAACTGAAAAAAAAGCAGTTTGTCGTTGTAGCGACATCCGGAAAAATTGTCCGGGATGTGATCGATCATGCATCCGGGAAAAAAGAAGGATTTATCAGGAGTCCCGAATGGCGTGAGATTTCAAGGTTCCTTCCGGACGAATTCTCAGTTTTTTCCTATGCGGATGTCAATGCGCTGTCCGGAACAGTCGGGCTGTTCATAGCGGCAATCAGCGGGAACAGCAGGCTGGAGGCTTTTCTTAAAACTGCACCGTTTTCCTGGATCGGCCCGGCCGGGAGCGCCAGTATTTTTTCGGATGAGGAGATCGAAATCTATTCTTATTTCCCGGTACAGGATCTTAATCAGGATAGCTGGACAGTAATATTAGAGTCGCTTGAAGGACTGATAAAGAAGAATGAATAAACATTGCCGGATGGGCATAATATCATACAGACTGTTTGCGGCACTGGTATTCACAAATATTATCTGTTGTGCGGCGCCTGCGCCTTTGTTCTCATCCGGCAGGGTATCGGAAACGATTATTAAAGTCAACATACTGAGCGGCAAGTCCGAACTTAAAGTCGAATCGGAACAGGATTTTACTGCAGCAGACATATTTACGCTTGATACCCTCAAACTTGAAAAGGAAACCGGATATACAATAATGCCGGAAGCGGGCGGATTGAGTATATCAGGAAAAGTCTTTGGCAGTCAGGTCAGGATCATACCGGGGGAGAGCGGCAGTTTTATAAAACTTAACGGGAGGAGATATCGGGATACTATAATAATAGTAAAAAACAGTGATGGGTTATCAGCGATAAACGAGCTCGGGGTAGACGGCTATCTTTTTGGTGTGCTTCCTGTTGAAGTATCCCCAAAATGGCCTATTGAATCGCTTAAGGCCCAGGCAGTAGTATCAAGAACATATGTACTTAATAATCTGGGAAAATACTCAAAAAAAGGATATGATCTTTCTTCCGATATTTTTTCACAGATGTATAAGGGAGTAGATGTGGAGGATAGTGAATCGAACAGGGCCGTTATAGAAACAAAGGGAATCGTACTTGCATACAAAAACGAACTGGCACTTGCCTATTTCCATTCCAGCTGCGGAGGGTATACTGCTGATGTGAAAGAAGTATGGGGCAATGCAATACCATATATGCGGGGCGTTACCTGTCCGTACTGCAAGGATTCTCCCAGGTATCACTGGGAGAAACATATATCCGGCGAATTTATAGGGGAAAGTCTTAGGGGAAAAGGATATGACACTGGAGAAGTGAGCGGTATTAAATTCCTGTCAAGAACAGACTCAGGCAGGATCAAAGATATGTATGTTATCCATTCCGGAGGCAAGCTTCTTATTACCGGTCACCGTTTCAGGATGGCAATAGGCCCGGATATAATTAAGAGCGCGCTGATGGCTCTGGACAGGTCTAAGCCGGGGTTCTATTTCTATGGCCGCGGCTGGGGACATGGTGTCGGGATGTGTCAATGGGGAGCAAAAGGACTTGCTGAAAAAGGCAAGAATTACAAGTATATCCTGAAATTCTACTTTCCCGGCGCCCATGTAACAAAATGGAGATACTGAAAACTTACCGTAAAATAGAATACGATCTGCCCCCGGAGAAGATAGCGCTTTATCCTGCTGACCCCAGGGACCTATGCAGGCTTATGGTAATACATATGCCGGATATGATAATAGAAGACAGGCATTTCACTGATATAACTGATTATTTTAATGCCGGAGATGTCATAGCAGTAAACAATAGCAGGGTTATTCCTGCGAGACTTCATGGGCGAAAACAAACCGGAGGGAATGTCGAATTCCTGCTTTTGGAACAGGACGATGCAGGATGGAAGGCTATGGGCCGCCCGGCAGCGCGTATGAAAAAAGATACAGTTATTGAAGTGGTTTCTCCCAGCGGGAAAAAGACCAGTGTTAAAATAAAGAAAAAATGTACCGGAGGGATCTTCTTTCTTGAAACCCCCGGCAATATACTGGATTACGGCTATATGCCGCTGCCGCCATATATTGTTTCCAGGAGAAAAGTGAGCAACGGTGATAAAAAAGACTATCAGACGAATTTTGCAGAGTGCGACGGTTCTGTGGCGTCACCGACATCTGCGCTTCATTTTACAGACCGTACGATCAGAGCGCTTGCTGAAAAGGGAGTCGTGATCGCACCGGTAACACTTCATGTAGGTCCGGGTACTTTCAAGGCTCATTACGATAAGCCGGATCCTGAAAAGTACAGTTTATCCATAGAAAGCGCAGAGAGACTGAATGAGTCAGACAGGATATGCGTATGCGGTACTACCGTGATGCGGACATTGGAATCAGTGTATGATGGTGTAAAATACAATCACGGTTCCGGTGAAACCGGTCTGTTTATCACACCGGGGCATACTTTCAGCCGCATTAAGATGTTCCTGACTAATTTCCATCTTCATACAACGCCGCTGATCCAGCTGGTAGCTGCTTTTATTGAAAAATTCTATCCGGGATGCGGGCCGGAAAAAACTGTGGAACTTTACAGGTATGCAATTGAGAATAACTACAGATTCCTATCATACGGTGATGCGATGCTGATAATAGATGATAATGAACAGGTTTCAGAGAAAAAGCGCGAAGGCCGTGGCGGATAACTTTACAGTAGAGGCTGTATCACGGGAAAACAGAGCCAGAGCCGGTCTGTTGAAAACTCCCCATGGGGATATTAGAACGCCGGCCTTCATGGTTGTCGGGACTCAAGGGACAGTAAAGGCTCTGAGCCCCGAAATGGTCAGTTCATCAGGCGCTGAAGTCCTTTTATCAAACAATTATTATTTAAACCTGAGGCCCGGTATTGATACAGTAAAGGAAGCCGGCGGTCTACACAATTTTATGGCATGGAACGGTCCTATACTTACGGATTCAGGAGGTTACCAGGTATTCAGCCTTTCAGAACTGGTCAAAGTCAAAGATAATGGCGTCGAATTCGCTTCACCGCTCAATGGTGACAGGATGTTCTTTTCTCCGGCGTCTGTAGTAGAATCTCAGAGTGTTCTAGGATCGGATATTATGATGCCGCTTGATGAGTGTATCCCGTATCCTCATACCCGGTTACAGGCTGAAAAATCGGTGAAAAGGACTTTGAAATGGCTGGAAGAGTCCAGCAGAGAATTTAAGAGACTGGAAGGCAGATCAATTACAACGGGTAAAGAGCAGCAGCTTTTCGGTATCATACAGGGCGGGGAGTTCAGGGATCTCAGATATGAGGCTGCCCGGAATACGATTGATCTTGACATGGATGGTTATGCGATAGGCGGTGTAAGTGTCGGAGAACCGAGGATTAAGGTCCGTGAAACAATAGAGTATATGGCCGGGATACTGCCTGAGAACAAGCCGAGATATGTCATGGGGCTGGGCGATCCGTCCGATCTGGTGTTTGCTGTTGAAGCCGGGATGGACATGTTTGATTGTGTCATACCGACAAGACATGGAAGGAACGGCTGGCTATATACTTCCGAGGGTATAGTTGTAATAAGAAATGCCCCTTATAAAAGGGATTTTTCAAAACCGGATCCGGAATGCGACTGTTATACCTGCCGTAATTTTACAAAAGCTTATCTTCATCATCTGTTCAGAAGCAGGGAGATACTCGGGCTCACACTTAATTCTTTACATAATTTGAATTTTATGGTAAAATTAACATCCGATATGAGGAAAGCTGTTATTAACGGCGGATTTCATAAACTGAAGAAGACTGTACTTGAGAAATATGACAGATATAAATATAATGGATAGAAATACGCACATAACCGAAGAAGAAGAATTGAAATGCATATATCTAAGATTAAAAGAGATGGCGGCCCGGCTGGTAGAAATCGAAATGATGTATCCGCATGCAAAGGATTTTAAGGAAGTCATTGACAGGGCTATAGTAGATATGGAAAGCGCTTCTCATCTTATTGACAGCGAGGTCAGAACAGTAAAAGCTTTGAGATGGGCCAGGAGTCTCAGGGGCAAAAAAAGAAAGTATCCGGAAGAATAAAGGAATTTGATATGATTGAAACAGCATACGCAATGGGCCCGCCGCCTGGCGGCGCCGGACAGGCAGGTTCTCCGCTCATGGGACTTCTGCCGTTCATACTTATTTTTTTCGTATTTTATTTTCTGCTTATAAGGCCGCAGAAAAAACAGATGCAGGACCAGCAGAAGATGATAAACAGCCTTCGCAAGGGAGATGAGATAGTGACTTCCGGCGGAATGCACGGGAAGGTCACTTCACTAAAAGGCAAACAGCTGGAAGTTGAAATAGCGGCAGGCACGCGGATAACGCTGAACAGGACCGCGGTATCGCAGGTTAAAACTCCTGAAACCGCTGCCGCGGATGAAAAAGAAGAAGAAAAGAACTGATTAACGATGAAAAGAAAGCTTCAATGGAAAATAACAATAACTGTACTTCTTGTCGCAGTATCGCTATGGCTGATGTACCCTACGGTAAAATGGTACAGCAAGTCATCCGATGAACAGCAGCTTCTCAGGAATTACAAGGATCCTAGCCTTGAAAAAATACTGAAGCTCGGATTGGATCTTCAGGGAGGCATGCACCTGATACTGGAGGTGGAGATAGACAAGATACCGGAGGAACTTGAAAAGACCGAAGCAATGAACCGGGCTCTTGAAATAATGAGGAACCGTGTCGATCAGATGGGTGTTTCAGAACCGCTTATCACCAGACAGGGTGACAGGTGGATAATAGTACAGCTTCCCGGTATAAGTAATCCGCAGAGGGCTCTTGACCTCATAGGTATGACGGCTCTTCTGGAGTTCAGACTTGTAAACGAAGAAGAATCTGTGACAGAAATGGGTCAGGCCCCGGCCGGTTACGAAGTGCTCCATGACAGAGACGACCGGTCGTTTGTCGTAAAAAAGGAAGCGGAGTTAACCGGGGCCGCGCTTAAGACAGCCAACGTAAGAGCCGGTGAGGGTTTCAAAAGGCCGCATATAGCATTCAGCCTTAAAAGCGAAGCAGTAAAAAAATTCGAACGGGTAACGGAAATGAATGTGGACCGGCGGCTCGCTATTGTTCTTGACAATGTAGTGCAGTCAGCTCCTGTGATCAAGTCAAGGATACCTAATGGAGAAGGTATTATTGAGGGCAATTTCTCTATGGAAACAGCAAGAGACCTTGCTATAATACTCAGGGCCGGTGCTCTGCCTGCTCCGGTACATATTATTGAAAACCGTACTATCGGACCTACACTGGGAAAAGATTCCATAAAGGCCGGTATATCAGCTATGATCGCAGGATTTATCATGGTTCTGGTTTTTATGTTCGTTTATTACCGTACAGCCGGGCTTATTGCGGATGTCGCTCTGTTAATGAATATAATAATACTCATGGGGGTCATGGCTTATTTTCATTTTACACTGACACTTCCCGGTATAGCCGGTATTATATTGATTATAGGCATGGCTGTTGATGCTAATGTACTGATCTTTGAGAGGATAAGGGAGGAGATCACAGCCGGTAAGACACCGAGGGTCGCGATAGACGCCGGGTACAGCAAAGCGACTACCACTATACTTGATGCCAATGTTACTACTCTTATCGCGGCAGGGTTCCTTTTTCAATTCGGTACCGGCCCGATCAAGGGTTTTGCCGTAACGCTCTTTATCGGTATTGTCGCATCATTATTTACGGCTATCATAGTTACAAAAACTATGTTCGAGGTACTTACGCAGGATAGGCAGATAAAGGAATTGAAGATATAATATGCAGTTTTTAAAAGATACAAAAATAGATTTTCTGGGGAAAAGAAACGCAGCTTTCATTGTTTCCAGTCTGCTTGTTGTTCTGTCACTGGTGTTCCTGTTTATAAAAGCTCCCAACTGGGGAATTGATTTTACCGGCGGCTCGCTTATCCATTTAAAGTTTGAGGGACCGATGCCGACAAAAACATTGAGGGATATCCTTTCAACCGGCGGCATTGAAGAAATAAGCATCCAGCAGTTCCGCAATACGAAGGTCGTGATTTTAAGGATCAAAAAAGCATATGGAGAAAGCGAGATCGTTGATAAGGTCCAGGCTGCACTTGAAAAGGGCGCTCCCGAACTGAAATACGAGGTACTCCGCAATGAGATGGTCGGTCCCGCTGTAGGATCATATCTCAGGGAGAAGGCGGTTAAGGCGTTTCTTTTTGCTTTTGTCGGAATGATAATATACATAGCCTGGCGTTTCAAGGGCGGCATATGGGGATTCGCAGCTGTTCTTGCTCTTGTTCATGATGTGATCATAACTTTTGGTATTCTCAATTACATGGGTATAACTATCGATCTGCCGGTAATAGCGGCATTACTTACGCTGGCTGGATATTCGATCAATGATTCGATAGTTATATATGACCGCATAAGAGAAAATATGCGGATACATTATAAAAAACGTATTGGAGAAATAATCAATCTGAGTATAAACTCGACACTTTCAAGGACCATGATAACTTCAGGCACAACGATCGCCGTTGTAATAGCTCTTTTCTTAAAGGGCGGAGAAGTGCTTCATGGTTTTTCCACTGCATTGATGTTCGGCATTGTCATAGGAACATATTCCTCCGTTTTCGTCGCTGCACCTCTTGTATATGTCTGGCAGAATAAAAAGTAAATCTCCCTGACCGTTCGGAATGAATAAAATAAGGGGTTTCAAGATAAGACTGAGAAAAAGAGAAATTCTCAGGACTCTTAAGTATGATTCAAGGTATACTGTTCTGGATCCGGGAACGGAAAACCTTATCCAGTCTACGATCGAAAGAGCATATGAGTTGATCTGTCCCTGTGCTGTATATAAAACTTTTGCGGTCGCCACTGAAGATTTCTCAGTTGTAAAGGATGATATAACTCTGGGTTCCATCCGGGTGCAGAAGATGCTTCGAAAAGCTCCGGCTTTTTCGCTGATGGCTGTTACGATCGGCGATGAACTTGAGAGTGAAGTAGACAGAATAAAAAAGGATAATATGACAGAAGCATATATTCTTGACGCTGCCGGTTCCGAAGCCGCTGAACAGTCAGTGAATTTTGTATCAAAAATGCTTACGGAAGAAGCAATAAAAAGCGAATGTCACCTTAGCGACAGATATTCTCCGGGATACGGAGATTGGCCGCTTGAAGCTTCAAAAAGGATACTGAAATACCTGGACAAAGAAAAAATAGATATACATCTTTCTGATTCAGGGATAATGAGACCAAGGAAATCAATCACTGCATTACAGGTATGGATAACAGGATGAATAAAATAGTATTTCTTGACGGGGCGATGGGAACTACGCTTTCCGCGCGGGGCGCTGATGCTACTCCGATATCCAATATCGAAGCTCCTGAGACGGTAAAAACGATCCTGAAAGAATATATTGATGCCGGCGCTGATATCATCGAAACCAACACATTTTCAGCTACATCGCTGAAATTCGATAATTTTGAAGAGATAAACCGTCGGGGCGTGCGGCTTGCCAGGGAAGCCGTAGAAGAAACCGGCAAAAAGGGAGTGAAGATAGCGGGTTCTGCAGGGGCGACCGGTCTTATGGTAGAGCCGTTAGGTAAACTCGGTTTTGAAGAAGCTGTCGGTATTTTCAGCGAACAGTTCAGTATATTCAGGGAAGAGGGCGTCGATCTATTTATCATAGAGACGATGGACGATATATCCGAGATGAGAGCTGCCCTCATAGCAGCCCGCGCAACCGCTCCTGAAATACCTGTAATAGCTACTATGACTTTTGCCTCGGAAACTCATACTTCGACAGGTACGCCGGCGGAAGCAGCAGCAGCTGTAATGGATTATATGGGCGCGTCTGTAGTAGGAATAAACTGCTCATTCGGGCCTGAGACCATGCTGGAAACAGTAAGCAGGATGCGCAGGGTTACCGGGAAACCTATTATAGTACAGGCAAACGCCGGATTACCCGGGATCCGCAATGGGGAGACTGTGTATCATCTGGACCCGGCGGAATATGCAAAACATGTAAAAAAACTGATAGATGCCGGTGCTTCCTATGTAGGCGGATGCTGCGGTACGACTCCCGGGCATATCAGGCGCCTTGTAAAGGAATTCAGCCGTACAGTTCCCCGTCGTGCGCCGGAAAAAGTACCTCTTATTATCACATCGAGGTCCGGATGGGCTGAATTTGAAAGAGGCGGTATTCCTGTTGTAATAGGTGAGCGGATCAATTTTATAGCCCATAGGGAACTTGCAGATTCCGAAGACAAAGTCGTAGCCGAGGGTTTGAAACAGAAAAAAGCCGGGGCTGATGCGCTTGATATCAATCTGGGGCCCATGGAAGAAAAAACATGGGATACAGTAAACGCTGTCAGTAAGCGTGTCGATCTGCCGATAGTACTTGATTCCCAAAATCCTGAAGAAGTTGAAAAAACAGCAAGAAAATATCCCGGAATAATGTTATTAAATTCAGTATCGGGAGAAAACAGGAAAATGGATGAACTGCTCCCTGTTGTAAAAAAATACGGGATCCCTTTTGTCGCTCTGTGCCTCGATGATAAAGGAGTACCGAAGAGTATAAAGGGAAAACTTCAGGTCTACCGGAATATTCTTAAGCGGGCCGGGAGAGAAGGTATAAATACGGATAGAATAATTGTTGATCCATTGACACTGGCTGTATCATCTGATCCTGCTGCTCCGAAAAAGACTCTCAAAGCCATTAAAGGTATTTCTCATAACACGATTTTGGGCATAAGCAATATTTCCATGGGTATGCCGCAGAGATCTCTGCTCAACGAGATATTCAGTGTTATGGCCGTAGAGGCGGGCTGTTCCGCTTTTATTGTTAATCCGCTTGATACTGACCTTATGTATGCGCTCTATGCGGCGGCGCTGCTTTCGGGCCGGGAGAAAAAGACCTCCAGGTATGTCAGGTATTTTTCTACAAGTACCGAGTCTTTTTCTTTTGAAAGCCCGTTATCTCAGGCTATTCTTGAAGGCGAACACAAGAGAGCCGCAGATGAGGCTAAAAAGATGCTGAAAAAGCAGAATGCGCTTAAAATAATAGACGGGCATGTACTGCCGGCCCTGAACAGGGTCGGGGAAGATTTTAGACTGAAAAAGATATTTCTGCCTCAGTTGATCGAATCTGCCCGGGCTGCCCAGTCTGCAATGCAATTGATTGAAGAAAAACTTCAGAATGAAGGAAGGGAGGTCTTCAGGCGCGCAAGGATACTTGTTGCGACGGTAAAGGGAGACATACACGATATCGGCAAGAACCTGATAGCGCTGGTACTCAAGAATCATTCATTCGAAATACGTGATATCGGTGTCGATGTGGAATCTGAAAAAATAGTTGATGAAGCCTGTAAATGGAAGGCGGATATAATAGCTCTTTCTTCGCTGATGACTACAACCATGGAAAGGATGAAAGAGGTATCGGACATACTTAAAGAACGGGGAAAAGACATACCCGTAATGATAGGCGGAGCGGCAATAACCAGTGACTACGCGGATAGTATCGGAGCTTATTACGGTAGAGATGCAGTTGAGGCTGTGAAGATAGCAGGTGAGCTTGCCGGCAAATGAGAGCTTATTTTCTTTCTGTACTTTTCACCCTGTACATAAGGCTGGTCGGGTGGACAACCCGTATTACATATATAGGTGAAGAGAACCTGCCCGGGAAACCCTATCTTTATGCGTTCTGGCACCGGTATATTCTGTTCGTATCATATACTCACCGCGGCCGGGCGGTCAGGGTACTTGCATCGACTTCAAAAGACGGCGATGTGTCTGCAAGGACGAACAGTCGGTTCGGCCATAGAATACTAAGAGGAACCGCTTCATCATCAAGGGAAGGCGCCCGGACAGCGCTCAAGATAATAAGCTGCCTTAAACAGGGAAATGTCGTGGCGGTGACTCCCGATGGTCCGAAGGGCCCTCGATTTGTGGCAAAGAAAGGGACATGCTACCTGGCTCAGAAAGCGGGTTGTCCTATTGTCCCTATAGCGTGGTCTTCCAAAAGAAAAAAAATACTCAATACATGGGACAGGACAATCCTTCCGCTGCCTTTCTCCCGCGCTGTCATTATGACTGGAAAACCCGTTTATGTCGGACCGGCAGAAGATATTGAGTCTTCTTCCCGAAACCTGGAAGCGGTCCTGAACAAGCTCGGTACTGTAGTGGAAAAACTGGTTTCTGAATTGTGATATACTTTTACCAGTTTGCCATTACGATCGTTATTATCCTGTTCCTGCCTTTTTTTACATTGTGGATATATTTCAGGAAAGGCGCGATGACGGGCCTGTCAGAAAGATTCACTATATATAATCCTTCGCTGAAAATAAAACTAAAGGAAAAATACACGTTCTGGGTTCATGCGGCAAGTGTCGGTGAAGTGAAACTGCTCGGAGCCATACCTGAATTTCCGGCGGAAAAGACACTTATAACATGCACGACAGTAAGCGGTAAAAAACTTGCCTGCGAGCTGTTTCCGCGTATCACGGCTGTTCTGATGCCTCTGGATTTTATTTTCCTGATAAGAAGACTGCTTTACATGATAAAACCGGAAAAAGTGATCATATTTGAAACGGAACTCTGGCCGGGCTTTATTTATGCTCTGAAGGATTCAGATACTATCCTGGTTAATGCGAGGTTGTCCAAAACAAGATTGCCTGTATATCTTCTATTTAAAAAATACTTTTTGAAAATACTTATGTGGATAAATACCATATACGCGAGTGACAAAGATAACTATGACAGGTTCAGGCAGATCGGCGTTCCCGGCCGGCGCCTTAAAATACTTGAAAACCTGAAATACTGTTATGATAAGCCGGATATAGAGGGTGACAAAAGACTTGAAAAACCGGAACACCGGGTAATTGTCTGCGGTTCAACGCGGATAGGCGAAGAAGAGCCTCTGATAGCTGTATATGAACGTTTGAAAAAAAAATATAACGGTCTCAGTCTTGTCATATCTCCCAGGCACCTTAAAAGAACAGAAGAAGTGAAAGATCTAATAAATGCAAAGGGACTAGTATGTACTATGTGGAGCGGCAAAACCGGTAAACTCGAACCCGGTGAAACGGTACTTGTTGACACAATGGGAGAATTGCCGAAAATATATTCTCTCTCAACAGTCTCATTTGTCGGCGGCAGCCTGGTCCCTGTAGGCGGCCACAATGTAATAGAAGCCGCGGTATGGGGCGTACCGGTTGTTATCGGCCGGCATTTCTGGAATTTCACATCGATTGTAACGCTTTTCAGAGAAAAAGCCGGATTAAAAGTGGCTGCTGACCGTGATGATCTGTATAATATCCTGGATAATATTCTTGAGAATAATGATATCAGGCAGAGTATGGGCCGCAGTAATGCAGTTTTAGCAAAAAATATGAAACAGCAAACAGAAGAAAAACTGAAAAATATGATCCGGCAGGTCAAGCAGTGAATATACTCATTATCAGATATTCTTCCCTTGGAGACGTAATACTCACTATTGCTGCGGCAAAAAATATCAAAGCGGACAGTATGGATAATAATGTCGATATACTCACAAAGGAGGAATATGTTCCTATTCTGCGGAATAACAGGTATATTGATAATGTCATCACGGGTATTTCCTGGAAGAAGAAGTATGATTATGTGGTTGACCTGCATAACAGCATAAGATCGAATATCGTAAAACATCTCATAAGGACTAAAAGAATACTGACATATAACAAGGCCTCCTATGCCCGGCGTCTTTACGTGCGCACCGGCCGCAGAAGCGCTGAACTGGATGAAACGGTTATTGACAGGTACTTACATCCGTTGAAAGAAATAGGTATGGAAGCAGATTATACTGCTCCCGAAATCGGCCTTGGCGAGGAAGAACTTGAAGCTGCCGGCAGAATGGTATCTGATACCGATTATATTGCATTGTGCCCGGGCGCGAAATGGAAGACCAAAGAGTGGCTTGCCGAGAACTATATTGCACTTGCCGTAAAAATAATCAGAGACCTTGACATGAATATAGCGCTTCTGGGCAGTAATGATGACACGGGACTCTCGAATGAGATATATAAAGGGGTAGGAGTACTTAAAAAGCACATAACGGATATGACGGGAAAGACCGGACTCAGGGAACTTGCATGTCTGATAAAAAAATCCAGGCTTCTGGTTACAACTGATTCCGGGCCGATGCATCTGGGTTGGGCAGTCGGTACCAGGACTATAGCGCTTTTCGGGCCTACTGTTAAAGAGTTCGGTTTTCAGCCTGTTGATCCCGGGATCAGTATAATAGATAAAGACATGGAGTGCCGGCCCTGCAGTCTTCACGGATCGAATAAATGCAAATTCAAGGATCATGCGTGTATGCGGAGGATCGAAGTGTATGAAGTAATGGACAAGATCAAAAAGGCGCTCCGGATGCAGAAAACAGGCTGATCGGGGAGAATCCCTTATTTTGTGATAGGAATGTAGAACAGAGACGATAAAGATGCCATATAATACACATCAAAAAAGTGAGGTAATACTTGTAAGTATTGACAAGCTTTTTTGTGACGTAAAATGTGGTATATTTTTTGTCGAATTCCATTTCTCATTGCAAAATCAGGGATAAAAGGAACTGACAGTTGAACATACTTGTGATACAGACAGCTTATCTTGGTGATTGCGTATTAACGCTCCCGCTCATCAACTCACTGAAGAAGAGTTTCGAAGGAAAGATCAGTGTTCTTACCAGGCCGGAAACTTCAGATATATTCAGGAGTGCGGGCGCTGTCGATGACGTCATCTCTTTTGATAAGAGAGGAATTGACCGCGGAGTATGGTCACTCTTTAAGATCGCCGGATCAATCAGAAGAATGGATTTTGACATGGTTTTTCTTCCCCAGCGGTCAATAAGAAGCGGACTTATATCATTTCTTTCCGGTATACCGAGAAGGATAGGATTTAAAAGGGGCGGAGCAAATATCTTCCTGACTGACAAAGTGGAATATGACTGGAATATACATGAAGCTGAAAGACTTCTTTCTCTGGCGCCGGTTTCAGGCGGGAATAATATTACAAGAGAATCTTCCCTGGCGCCGGACCCGGAAATAGTAGATTCATATAATAAAAAATACCTGGATACTGAGAAGAAGATCATCGGCATATGTCCGCAGAGCGAGTGGTATACAAAATGCTGGCCGATAGAAAGATACGAAGAACTGATCAGAACACTCGGTAATGATATGCAGTTGATAATACTGGGAAATAAAAAACAGGAATGGCTGTTTCCAAATACTATTGATCTGACCGGAAAAACTTCGATAAAAGAACTGATAGCCATAGTAAGTCAGCTGGATCTGCTGGTTTCTAATGATTCCGGTGTCATGCATATTGCTGCAGCGGTGAAAGTGCCTGTAGTGAGTATTTTCGGCCCGACAGTACCCGGTATGGGATTCGCTCCTTTCGGGGCCGGGCATACAGTAATAGACATAGAGTTGGATTGCCGTCCCTGCGGGCTGCACGGAGGGACGAAATGCCCGCGTAAGCATTTTAAATGTATGCTGGATATAACTACAAAAAGGGTGACGCAGGAAGTATATGCAAAAATCGGCTGCTGAAAATACGCAGATGTGTCTGCTGCTGCCTGCATATAACGAGGAAATATCACTGAAAAAACTCGTGCCTCGAATAGATGAGATCCTGCGAACCGGCTATTCTATACTGGTTGTTAATGACGGGTCAAGTGATGGTACGGCTGATCTTTGCAGGAGTTATTCTCTGCGATATCCTTTGAAATGTATCTCTCTTAAAAAAAACAGCGGCCCCGGAGCGGCAATTTCCGCCGGACTGGAATATATCCTGGAAAAGATGCCGGATATAAAACTGCTGGTTATAATGGATGCGGATAATACGCACGAACCGGAATATATTGATATTATGGTAACAAAAATCAGGGATAATGATATTGTCATAGCATCCCGTTACGCGGATAAAGGGCGTCAGATAGGCGTAAACCTTCTAAGGAGATTCCTGAGCTATACTGCATGTGTTTTATGTTCAGTGATGTTCCCGGCCGAAGCTGTAAGGGACTATACGTGCGGTTTCAGGATGTACCGTCTTGATTTTATAAAAAAATACTTTAAAGCAAAAAGCATGCTTCCGGTTGTGCGCAGGGGATTCGCGGCAAATACAGAGATACTTCTGGAACTGCTTCGATATGGAGCAAGATGTACCGAGATACCGTTCACCCTGAGGTATGATTTAAAAGAAACAGGGTCTAAAATGAAAATATTCAGTACGGTTTTTGAATATTTCAGCCTGTTTATTGAAAAGCGCTTTGGCCTAAGGAAAACTGCATGAACAGTGAAAATATCCGAAAAAACGGTAAGATACTTCATATAGTGAATATACCGTGGTATTCGGGGCTCGCCGGTTACGCGCTTGATATGGCGCGTTACTTAAAAGAACTTGGTTATGAAAACATTTTTGCAGTTGTCGGAAGTTCTGCGATATATAACAGGATCTTCGGGTCTTATGAAGTCATAGCGCTCCAGGGAAGGGGCCCGCTGGATTCGATAAAAGGGTTTGCTGCATTATTGAAACATAATTCAGGAATAGACCTGGTAATAGCCCATACGGGCAGTTCGTTCTTTATGGGCGCGCTTATGGGATTACTGAGAAACATACCGGTATGGCGGGTAAGGGCGGAAAAAGGCAATGTTAAAAAGAATATTTTTAATGCAGTCATGCATAGACAGGCGGCGAATATTATAATCCCGATGGAAAGTATCAGGCACGAATTTGCCGGGATAGTCAAAGATGACAAAAAGATCTTCTTACTTCCGCCTGTCGTTGATACCGTCAAATTCGGTAAAAGCGAATTGCCGGCCGGTACCGATATAGCTGTTGTAGGAAGACTTGACAGTGTAAAGGGCCACAGGACGCTTATACGCAGTCTTGTTACGGTTAAGAAGGAGATAGCCGGTATCAGGGTACTGTTTTCAGGAAAAGAAGCGGGTGTTAAATGGAAGGATCTTGAAAAATATGCTGCAGACCTGGGTGTAAGGGAGTCGATATCCTGCCTCGGTTATCTGGATGACGAAAAACTGTCCGGATTAATGAAGTCATGCCGTATTGGAATAGTCCCTTCAACAGGTTCGGAAGCTGTAAGCAGAGTGGCTCTGGAATGGATGGCCTGCGCGAGACCTGTGATTGCAAGTAATGTGGGCAGCCTGCCGGAAACAGTCTCTGAGGGCGTAAACGGGTTTCTTATAGAACCGGGAGACCATGAGACAATGGCTGAAAGAATAACGTGGGTTTTGAAAAACAGGAACCTAAATGCTAAAATGGGCCTGAAATCAAGAGAGATAATTGAGAACAGGTTTTCTCCTGTTGTATATAAGGAAAAATTAAAAAAACTGCTTGCATCATTAAATGAATAACCTGTCAGCTATAGTTGTAACTTATAACGAAGAGAAGAATCTGAAGGATTGCCTGGAAAGCCTGTGTTTTGCGGATGAGGTGATTGTTGTAGATTCTGATTCTTCTGATAATACAGCCCGTATCGCAGAAGATATGGGCGCCGTCGTTTTGCAGACAGATATACAGTACCCCGAAGAGAAAAAGAATATCGGAATATCGAGAGCCTCTTTTCCCTGGATATTCGTTCTGGATGCTGATGAACGTGTAACACGAGAACTCCGGGATGAGATAAAAAAAGAGCTTGATAACCCGGATTGTGACGGCTATTACATATACAGGAAGAATTTTTTTCTCGGGAAAGAGATAAAACATTGCGGTTGGAATGCCGACCGGGTTATGAGGCTTTTTAAGAAAGATAAAGGTGTATATCCGGATAAGAGAGTGCACGGTAAACTTCAACTCGATGGAAAAGAGGGATATCTGAACAGTAAAATAGAGCATCATTCATATTGCAGCGTCAACGATTATTTCGTTAAAATAAACCGGTATACGCTGTGGAGCGCAAAAGATCTGAAGGGTAAGAAAGTAACCGCGGTTAAACTTGTATTAAATCCGGTTTTCAGATTTATCAGGATGTATATTCTCCGTCTTGGATTCCTGGATGGAGTTTACGGACTTATACTTTGTATTATGGCTTCTTTCAGTGTGTTTATTAAGTATCTCAGGATATATCTCAACACAGAAAACTGAAAAACCCGCGCAAGAATATCCGGTAACCGGGAATCGATCAGGAGAAAAAATATGAAAAAGGATATTTCTGTATATTCAGTCATAGTAGCGGTTTTCCTGATAGTTCAAATACCATACATATTCAGAGGTCTTTCAGGGGAGCACAGGCTGCGGCAGGCGGATACGGCTGCGGTAGCCAGGAATTTCTTCGCCGAATCATCTGATATTCTGAAACCGCGGATAGATAACAGAAGAGATAAAACCGGGATAACGGCAATGGAATTTCCTGTGTTTAATTACCTGGTCTCGCTTATTTATCGTTTAACAGGATCGGCATGGTTCGGTTGGGGCCAGATAATGAGCCTCGTTTTTGCAGTAGGAATTTTTTTCCTTATTTACAGGTTTTCGGTTATTATGGGTTTCAGGTTCCGTTATAAAGCCGTTATTGCGGTATCATTGTTGATGAATGACCTTTTCTTCAGGTTTTCGGCAAAATTCATGCCTGAGACAATAGCTCTTTTCACTGCCCTTTCGGGCAGCATCTTTTTTATTGAGTATGCGGCCGGGCGAAAAGATACATATAAAATACTTATGAGCTGGTTTTTTCTGTCAATGTCGATATTGATAAGACCTTATATGGTAATGCTCTGTTTTCCTGTACTGGTATATACTTTCAGAAACATAAAGAATAAGAGTGTTGAAATGAAGGGCGCTATACTCGGTGTATCCATACTGCTGCCTTTTTCATTGTGGTATTATTTCTATTGTCCTTATTTAGTTGAAAAGTACGGACTCGAATATTTCTATATGGGCTCAGGAATTACGGATGGTTTTTTTAGCTGCCTGACATTGGATTTATGGAGCGGTATTATCAAAAAGATACTTTTTGACCTGCCGGGTTTTTTCCTTCTTCCATTTTTTATAGCCGGACTGCATTATTATATCAGTAATATTGAAAAATACAGTTACATGAACAGGGCATATATGCTTGGTGTCCCGCTTTCTGCTGTTATTATACTTCCCGTGGTGGCGGCAGATCATTTTATAAAGCACCCTTATTATCTTTTTGCTGCAATACCGTCAATAGTCATTATAACGGCAATAGGTTTGGATAATATTGCCGGGATATGGAAAAAATTTTGGACTATTTTTGTTTTATTTTTTATAATCTTTATAATAAATAAAACCGATACTTACTTGAAAGACCGCGATCTTGTGATGCTCAGGAACTTTATGCCTGTAATAGAAAATGAATCTGAAGCAGATGACCTCTTTATGATCGAGGGCGGAGAAGACCCTGTTTACGCGTATTTTATAGGGAGAAAAGGCTGGCCGGTCAAAAGTGAGATCGCGTTTGATAAAGAAAAACTTGTTAAATTCAGAGAAGAAAACGGGGTCAGATTTGTTCTGAGAAAAGAGAAAGAGAATAACAGCAGATTCGAGTTAATAAAACTTGACGGATATAAATAAAAGTAGAATAAGATGATAAATGAAAAGATAGGCGCAACATACGATTTTTTTCTCAACTGGGGCATAATTATCCTTGCTGTGAGCATGACATTTTCAATAACCCTTATGAATATATCATTCGGATTCCTGTCTCTCGCTATGCTCCTTCTGATCTTTTCGGGCAAGCTCAGGTTTCGTTCGACCGGACTTGAACTGCCTCTATTGATTTTCATAGGATTCTATGCATTAAGCGCAGTCCTGGGCCCTGATCCTGTTCATAGCCTGAAAGATGTTTCTGACAACTACTGGTATATTCTTCACATGTATCTGATAATAATGCTCTTTGATAATAAAGAGATAGACAAGTTTGTCAGGTACCTCGGCTGGTCAACGGTAATCGTATCGGTATATACGATATTGCAGTCTCTTGTAGGCCTTAATTTTAATATGGGGTTCCATCTGGGTAGGACTATAAAGATGGTGGCTCCTGAACTTGAAAAAGTATTTGAAATAAAGGGATTGCCCATATATATGGGCACAGGTATAATGGGTCACCACCTCACTTTCGGCGGTCAGATAATGATGCTGGTGTTTTTTACCTATTTCGCCTTTAGAAGAAGATGGCCCGTGGTTGTTGCAATGATCGCTTTTTTCTTCAGTTTCGCATACAGCGCCTGGTTCGGAGCTGTAGTTGCAGTGATCATTTTCCTTATGTTTGTTAAAAAGCGCAGGATCCTGGCAATAGGCATATTTGTACTGTTCGTAACGGTCATAACCGCTGTTCCCGGGAATACTGACAGGATCGCCGGAAAATGGAATGACAGGCTTCAAATATGGAAAACATCATTGGAGATGTATGCGCTTCATCCTGTATCCGGTATCGGCGCCGGCCAGTATACGCGGGTGTTTGAAGAGGAATACATGGAGAGATATTCCGGCTCAACAGACGGCGCCCGATGTCATCCCCATTCTATTTACCTTGATATGCTCGTGGAAGGCGGGGTATTAACTTTTTTTGCGTTTCTGTTTTTTTTGTGGAAGTTCTACAGTATATACGGGAAAACACCGGTATCGGGTAAATGGCGCAAAATTCATACAGCGGGTATTCTTGCGTTTACAGCAGTGCTGGCAGCAGGGATTTTTCAGACTTACCTTACTGACGCAGAAAATTCAGTTCTAATATGGACTCTTATAGGCCTTATCGTCCGGATCAAGATGATTGAGCATGAAAACCGCAGATTCGATATTGTATTCAATACTTAGATTAATAAAGCGCATTATAGCGATAATCCCTCTCAAATCAGACCTTGCCGCCGGCGTGATCCTGGGGAGGATCGGATATTATTTTTTACCTGAAAGAAGAAAGATAACCATTGATAATATATCAAGAGCTTTTCCCGATAATGACCTGAAATGGTGCCGTGTGACCGCCCGCCGGGTATATGAGAATTTCGGTAAGAACATGATGGAGTTAATTAAATTCTCAGCGGGAAAACTTTTTAGCAGGGTTAAAGTCTCCAAACTTGAAAAATTCGATTCGGGAGCGGTATTGCTCACCGGGCACATAGGCAATTGGGAACTGACCGGTATGTCAATAACAGCAAGCGGGCGTGAACTGTATCCTGTCGGAAGAAGAATACATAATAAAGCATTTGACAGGATAGTGGACGATCTTAGAACAGTATACGGCAGTCATCATATACCCTACCGGGGAAGCATAAGGGAGATAATGCGCAAGATAAAGGAGAACAAGAATATATGTATCCTTATGGACCAGCGTATGAGAAGCGGCCTGCCTCTGAGTTTTTTCGGCAGGCCGGTCTGGTGTACGCGCATAGCTTCGGTATTGTGGAGAAAGACAAAGGTGGATATAGTCCCGGGATACAGCTACCATTCCAAGGGAGACATACAGGTGGTTTATGACGAGCCGCTTGAGTTCATAGACAGCGGAGACGCGCTTAAATCGGATTTTATCAATACGCAAAAGCAGCTTGACTGGTTAGAGGAGAAGATCAGGCAGAAACCTGATGAATGGTTCTGGATGCATAATTTCTGGAAAGATAAATGGCCGGCTGTTTTTTTTGACAGAGACGGTACTATCAATGTGGATCGCGGATATGTCTCGACAAAGGAGAAACTTGAATTTCTGCCGGGTGTATTTGAAGCTATGCGTGAAATAAGAAAAGCCGGTTATCTGATTGTAATAATAACAAACCAGTCGGGAATAGCAAGAGGGTATTATACTGAGGCTGATTATATGAGACTGAATACATATTTCATGCAGAAAATGAAAGAAGAGGGCGTTATCATAGACAGGGTATACCATTGTCCGCATCATCCGGATGAAGACTGTTCCTTTAGAAAACCTAATCCCGGAATGATATTCAAAGCCCGGGATGAATTGAATATAGATCTTGCAGAAAGTTTCGTTATAGGTGATAAAGTTACGGATATTAAAGCGGCAGAAAACGCCGGGACAAAAAGCATAATGGTTATGACCGGATACGGACGGGAGCATCTAAAAAATGCTTCACCTGATCATACTGCAGAAGGATTGAAAGAAGCAGTTCCTATTATCCTGAAACAGAGGCAGGCAGATATTGCTTAAGACAGCTTTATCTCCTTTACTTTTTGTTTTCTCATGCATTTACAGACTGGGCCTGATCTTTTTCATCAGTACGGTCAAAACAAATACAGTAACGGTACCTGTAGTGAGTTTCGGGAATATCACGACAGGCGGGACAGGTAAAACACCGGCAGTGATGAAGTTGATCGAGAGTATAGACAATAGGAAAAAGACAGCGCTCTTAACAAGGGGCTATGGAAGGACGTCATCGGGTATGTATATAGGAGATATCGCGAGTACGGCCCGCCAGATAGGAGATGAAGCGGTAACTGTTAAGCGAAGATATCCCGATGTTATGATAATTGCGGGAAAAGACAGGTCAAAGAGCGCCGAAGAGGGAATAAAACGCGGTGCTGAAGTATTGATAATGGATGACGGGTTTCAGAGCCGTGAACTGAACAGGAATATGGATATAGTCCTGATAGACTGTACTGCTCCTTTCGGAAACCGGCAGCTTATACCGCTTGGAATGCTGAGAGAACCGTTATCCTCACTCGCCCGGGCGGATAAAGTGATACTGACCCGTTCGGATATGGTTAAAGAAGACGAGGTGGAAGACATTAAAAAAACCGTAAAAAAGTACAATCCATATGCAGACATACTTCATGCAGTTGAGAGTATAAGAGAGGTCTCCATGATATCGGGGCAAGGTAAGTATCCGGCAGAAGTATTGAATGGAAAAGAGCTGATCTCTTTTTGCGCCATAGGAAATCCCGGCGGGTTCTATCGTCTTGTTGATCAGGCCGGAGGCAGGATAGTAAGAAAAATCGAAAAAAGGGACCATTATAAATGGAAGCGTTCCGACCTTGAAAAAATATCAGATGAAGCATATAATGAAAAGGCCGAACTGATAACTACGGAAAAAGATGCGGCGAGGTTTGCCGGTGTCCATAAGATAGAAGGCTGGATACTGAAAATGGATATTATGATCAGGGAATCTGATAAATGGGAAGATATTGTAAATGAGATATAGAAAGGGATTACTGCTGATACTGCTTGTGGTAATTATTTTTGCCGGCAGCCTTTTTGCGGAAAGAATACTGTCGCCCTGGGGTGTGGGAGAAAAACTTACGTTTTCTATCAGGTGGGGAATGATAACATGCGGGTATGCTCATATGGAAGTGCGGGAAAAGATAAAACTCTCCGGCAGGGATACATACAGGATCGTTACAACCGCAAGAAGCGCCCAGTTTTTCGACCCTTTTTATAAAGTGAGGGACAGAGTGGAATCATATATTGATGTAGAAAATCTTTATACTGTCAGATATGAACAGAGCAACAGGGAGGGAAGTTATAAGAAGGATCTCAAGATCATATATGATCATGAACATAAGGTCGCCTTTGAAAATAATCATAAATTCGATATTACCGAAGGTATACAGGATGTCCTCTCGGCACTGTATTATCTGAGGACAAAAGAACTTGAAGTCGGGAAAAGTTACGAATTTGATGTCGGTACAGGCAAAAAAACATGGCCTCTCGTAGTTGATGTCATAAGCCGGGAAAAGGTGAATGTGCCTGCCGGCGAATTCAAGACTATAAAAGTGATTCCCAGGCTTAGAGAAGAAGGTATATTCAAAGCTAAGGGCGATCTTGAGGTCTGGCTGACGGACGATGAAAGGAAGTACCCGGTACAGATGAAATCAAAGATCGAGTTCGGTACTATTTCCGCGGTGCTTATTAAGAAAAAACTTTCGAAAAAATGAATAAAGAAATAGTAAAGTCTCCGGAAATAATCACCCGGCAGAAAGAGATCATTGAAAAAATGCATGCAGGAGACACTTCACTCCCCCCCGAAGATATTTTTTTTACTGCAGTGGCAGGAAATGCTCTCAAAAACTATAATTTGTGGCATCTTGAAGATGATGCGCGCATGACTGATGTATCTGATTCCCGGATAGCTGATATTAAGAGAAAAATAGATAAAGAAAATCAGAAGCGGAACGATTTTATTGAAAAGATAGATGAAGTCCTGCTGGATATTCTTTCGCATACCCCGGAGGATGGGAAAGCTGCATTACCTGTGAATTCCGAGACTCCCGGTTCAATAATCGACAGGATGTGTATTGCCGGCCTCAAGATATACCATATGGAAGAGGAGGTCCGAAGAGAAGATGCCGCTGATGACCACAGGAAAAAATGCAAAAACAAGCTTGAAATACTGGAGATCCAATTAGAAGACCTGGCTGCGGCTTTGGACTTGCTGATCGATGACCTTTTTCACTCAAGAAAGCAGCTGCGGGTTTACAGGCAGTTCAAGATGTATAACGATCCTGCCCTGAATCCATCCATATATGGAAAAAAAGATTAGAGGAAACGAAAAGATACTGATAGTCCAATTCAAACCGGCAGGAGATGTACTCCTTACGACCCCGGTGGCAAGATATCTTAAAGAAAAACTCCCTGATATAGAGGTGTATTTTCTTGCTAATGAGCAGTATTGCTCATTACTCAAAGGAAATCCCTACATAGCCAAAGTTATCCCGATCGGTGCTGCAAAGGGAAAAGGCTTTAAATATTTTCGTGAAAGGATCTCAGTTATAAAAAAGTTGAGAAATGAAAAAATTGATGTAGTACTGGATTATATAGGGCTCCCTTCATCGGCTATTATGGCTTTTCTAAGCGGTGCGAAATGGAGGGCCGGTTACCGGAAACACAGAGGAAGGAACCTGCTGTATAACATAAAAGCCGAACATGAACATTCTGATAAGTATACCGTACTCGGTAAATATGACCTGTTGAAACCTTTCGGCATATTCGATGATGATCCATTGATCGGAACGGAACTCTTTATTCCGGATGATGATACCGGATTTGCCGATGATCTGTTCAATTCTATGGGGATCAATGGCTGTTTTACCGTATTATTTTCACCGGGCAGTCCTAAATTGTTCAAAAAATGGCCGGCGGGCTGCTATTCCGATCTCGGGAAAAAACTTATCGATCAATATGGAGCAAAAATACTCATATTGTATGGTCCGTCAGAGAAAGGGTATTGCGAGAAGATCAGATCTGATATCGGATCCGATGCGCTGCTCCTGCCGGAGACTTCGCTTATGCAGGCGGCGGCTGTTATAAAAAAGGCCTCTCTATGTATCTTCAACTGCGGCGGTATGAAACATATAAGTGTAGCAGTAGGCACACCTTCAGTAACGATTTTCGGCGGGACATCCCATATTAACTGGCATCCGCCGGGCCTCGAATGGGCGGTCTTCCTGGAAGGCGATTATGCTGACGGAGACAGTACATTCGGGATCAACCCGGGAAATGTCATAAAAAAAATCGAAGTATTAATGGAAAAAGGGATACTCAGAAGACCTGCCTGACATTCTTTCACGAAGACAAAGCTTTAAACCCATTTATTGCAATAAAAGATGGAATTTGACGAAAAATATGCCATATTTTCTACATCACAAGTTACCCTTCGGGATAACTTCCATAGGGGCAATGCCCCTCTGGCGTTCGCTAAAGCTCACTGTCACCCTTTTGGGGAAAATCAGATTATTTTCCCCAAACCCCTTAATAATTGCATTAGAATCAAAATGATTGATGCAATTAAAAAGCTCGGCAATACTTACGAGTATTACCTCTCTTTTTTGTTGTGTATCATACAGCATCTTTCTCGTCTCGGTTCTACATCTCTATTCCAACAAATGGGTTTAAACCCGGCATTTATACTTCCGTATTTATTTCTGTAAAAAGTAACAATCGATAGGATATTATACTGTCAGGGATTGAGTTTGCGGGGTACAGGATGGCAGACGGCAATAGCATCTATCTCGGACATGTCACCTTTATCATCAACGGTTTTGCCTTGAGGGAATCTGCGTATCATGACATAACGCCATATATTACCGTTGTTTGAGCCTATGTCGATCAGTATGCCTGACCCGTCGCTTATGTCTACAGAACCGTTTCCGTCAAGATCGGCGCCGGCGTAGAGATCAGGGCATAATATGCTGGTATTGGTTATTTCGCCATGGATCAGGTACCGGGTTCCTATTGTCCCGTTATTGTTGTCGTTGTCATCGCCCCAGATAAAAACGGTCTTCCAGTCGGCATTTTCGGGATTGTTTTCGGGAATAGAGTAGGTTATATCAATACGGACATTATCAAGAAGTATACCCGGATTACTGTCTTTTCCTTTATCGTCGCCCCAGAGTTCGTAATAGATAATGTCGTAACCTTCTCCATCTTTAAATTCTCCCATATCAAGCAAAAGCACCGATCCGGTTGAGACGCCGATAAAGGCTACCGCGCTGTCCGGTTCTCCGAGCGCATTTCCCGGTGTCTCTACATTTGATGATTTTACTATTGATCTGGCGTAACTGCAGGTTTTGTATCCGGGTAAAGATATATGTTCGGATGCGTCTGTCACTGCATCTGCGTATTCCGGATCGGCTGAAGATACTGAGATAGCAAAGAAAATAGAAAGAAAAACAGCCGGTAATAATTTTTCTATATATGCCATATTCGTTTAATCACAGTTTAGAAAAAAAAATCAGTTAAGGCAATATTAAAGATACAGATCATGTATAATCTCTTTTGAAAAAACCATTTAAAAAAGCTATTATAACGGTAAATGTATATGAAAGAATTCAGCGATCCTTTATATTGATCGGGCATTGGTTATATTTGTTGCTGCCGGATGCTCTTAAAGGATCATTTTATAGAAATATTTTCATAAGTTTAAATGAGTTATTTCAGGTGGATTTATGCAAATACGGCATGTAGTATACATTAGTATCGCAGTCAATATGGTTAAAAACTTAATAATATACTTCAATCCAGGCGCCTGATAAGAAGCGTTCCATATGCAAAAAATAGAAAACGGAGAATTAAGATGAAGAAAAAAATAGGGGAAGAGTATATAGAACTCACAAAGTATGAGAATATGCCCGTAAAAGTGCATGAAGTATTGAACAGGAAACCGCCGCCTGTGCGGATCGAATGCAGAGATGTAGAGAAGTTCACGGATCTGCCGGTACCTGAAAAGTTCTCTGATAACGGGATAAGTCTCAGGGATGCGATAAGCAGACGGCGGAGTTTCAGAGAGTATTCCGGTCAGCCTGTTACACAGGAGGAGTTATCATATCTATTATGGGCAACACAGGGAATAAGGAAAATTGCAGTCGATAATTCGACTTTAAGGACGGTGCCTTCCGCCGGAGCATGTCATGAATTTGAGACTTTCATGCTCATAAACAATGTTGCAAAACTTGAGAAGGGGCTCTACTGGTTTCTTGCCAGGGAACGAAAACTTGCAAAGATAAGGACCGGAGAAGATATCAGCAGGAGATTTACCGATGCGTGTCTCGGACAGGAATTTGTAAATAAAAGCGCTGTTACATTCGCTTGGGTGGCAGTAGCTGAAAGGATGACATGGCGCTACGGACAGAGGGGGGTACAGGTATATCCAGATCGATGCGGGACACATATGTCAGAATCTATATCTTTCAGCTGAATCGATAAATGCCGGAGTATGTGCTGTAGCCGCTTTTTCGGATGACGCACTTTCAAGAATATTGAGAATAGACGGTATAGAGAAATTCGTGATATACCTGGCGGCGCTGGGCAAGAAAAAGGAATTACCCGCAAAAACAGTCCATCCGGAAGGTATTCAGCAGGTGTGATTATTAGCATGCATGCCCGCCTGGATATAAGTCCAGGTAAACTATAAGACATCAATGAAAATAGCAGTAATAGCAGTAGGGTCCCGCGGAGATGTACAGCCTTTTATAGCGCTTGCCCTCGGGCTGAAAAAAGCCGGACATGAAGTCACTGTTGGTACCAACCTTGTGTTCAGGGATTTAGTTTCGTCCTATGGCCTTGATTTTACACGGGTGCGTCCTGATTCTCCAAAAGATTTTCTTGAAGGACGTGTAGGCCGGCTTTTTGCAAGCGGCAGCCCTGTGTTGTCTTTTCTGGCAGGATACTGGTTTTTTAAAGCGTTCGGCCCCATGCTGGGAGATATACTTGACGACTGTCTTGATGCGTGCCGCGGCCGCGATATGGTGGTCAATTCACTGGTTTCACCCGGGTACCAGGCAGCCCTGCTATTGGATATGCCGTGTGTAATGGCGGGACTGTGGCCGGCAAGCCACACACGGGATTATCCGCATCCGATAGTGACATTCAGTTTCGGCGGCTGGTTTAATAGAATGACATATACTGTTACAGAAGGACTGATGTGGACGATTTTCAAACGCTATACTGATAAATGGACAAAAAAACACGGCAGCCGCCGGCTTTCTCTTAAAAAGGGAGTATTCTCAGATATAAGAAAAAAAGGATATCCATGGATATTCGGTTTCAGCAATGAAGTACTTCCTAAACCTTCGGACTGGGCTGATAATCTTCACGTTACAGGGTACTGGTATCTTGGCGAGCCGGATGGATGGGAACCGCCTCTTGAGCTTGAAGAGTTCATTAAATCAGGCAGTCCGCCGGTATACATGGGGTTTGGAAGTATGGTCTGCCTTGAAAAAGAAAAACTTGTTGAAGCATTTGTTGAGGCATTGGAGATCACCGGTAGACGCGGTGTGCTGTTTTCCGGATGGAGCGGACTGGGAGAGAAACCGTTACCTGACAATATATACAGGACAGGGCCTGTCCCTCACATCTGGCTTTTCCCTAAAATGGCTGCAGTTATACACCATGGAGGTTCGCAGACAACTGCGGCGTCCATGCAGGCGGGTATACCCCAATTGATAATACCTTTTCTTGCTGACCAGTTCTCCTGGGGCAGGTATGTTCAGAAAACCCGAATAGGCCCTGAACCTATACCGAAAAGCAGGCTGAACGGAAGGAACCTGGCGGAAGCGGTCAGAACAATGCTGACAGATGAAGAAATGCGCCGGAATACAAAGGAAATGGCTGAAAGATTGTCATTAGAGAACGGGGTAAAAAAGGCAGTAAGTATAATAGAACAATTCGCATCAGTGATCACATGAATATTATGAATTATAATTCCAAAGTGATGGAAGTTATTATATAGATATTATGTGCGGATGGAGTCTGCAAGGGGGGGGGGTATTCCATTCTTCATTATTCGTGATCCTGTCAACTCATGCAAGAATGTAACTTTAGTAAAGCGCGTTTTTTGAAAAATAAATATCATGTTTTTAATCCTTGAGATCATTAATATTGGTTGCCAATTTAAAGATTTTATCAAGTTCTTTCAACTTTTTTGGATC
>JBDRKX010000024.1:0-4702 GCA_043813605.1 Elusimicrobiota bacterium
GAGATGGTGATGCCCGGAGACAATGTAGATATAGAAGGCGAACTTATCCAGACAGTTGCGATGGAGAAGGGCCTCCGGTTTGCTATCAGAGAAGGCGGCCATACAGTCGGGGCGGGTGTCGTCTCGGAAATCGTTGAGTAATGGCAAAAAAAGACAGGATAATACAGCATATGGAGTGTCAGTCCTGCAAAAGAAGGAACTACACTTACAGAAGGAACAAGCTCCATCGTCAAGATAAACTTGAACTGAAAAAATACTGTAGGTTTTGTAAGGGACATTCTATACATAAAACTGTGAAAGCGTAGAGGCCTGTAGCGCAATTGGCTAGCGCACCGGTCTCCAAAACCGGGGGTTGCAGGTTCGAGCCCTGCCAGGCCTGCCAGGTTTATTTAAAGGATATGATAAGAAAGATAAGAGAATTTTTGAGAGAAGTGATGTCGGAGGTCGAAAAGGTGACATGGCCCGGCAGAAAAGAAATGATAGCATCTACCATACTCGTACTGATACTGGTTATGATTGTAGCTGCGTATATAGGGTTTGTAGACTTTATGCTGTCATGGTTGCTGAATATGGTGATACAATGAACGAAGAAGATAAGGGAAGAGAAATAGAACAGCAGGAAGCTGCTGAAGAAAAAACTGTTCCATACGCTGAAGAGATCAACAAGAAAGACAGAGAAGAGCAGATAGCGGTTCCTGTCACAGAAGAAGGATCGGAAATGGCAGAAGAGCAGGATGAGATACCGATAGCAGCAGCAGAAGCAACTCCGGTACAGAATATAGCTTCACAGGATGAGACAGGAGGATCGGCCCGGGAAGAGGTCGAAACTGCTCCAGATGCAGCAGTTTCTGCAGGTGAAGCGTCTGAAGAAGAAGAAGAACCGGAAATTGCTGCAGGGACAGCAGAGAGCAGTAATCTGGCAGATGAGACCGCTCAGGCGGTACCTGAAACAGCCGAAGTGGATTTGACTGAAAAGATATTTTCTGCAGAAATACCCGGAAGGCCTGACGTGAAATGGTATGTGATAAACACTTATACGGGTCATGAAAAAAAAGTCAAGAATTACATCGAAAAACTCAAGCAGAGCAATAAAGATTTGACAGGAAAGATATATGACATTCTGATACCTTATAATGAAATAGTTACTTTAAGAAAAGGGAAAAAGCAGATAATAGATAAAGAGTTTTTTCCCGGGTATGTATTAATTCACATGTGTGTTGATGATGAGACATACTGGACATTGAAAAATATACCGGGTGTTACTGATTTCTTGTGTGGAAAAAAAGAGAGACCTGTACCTCTGACAAAGAGCGAATTCAAGAAGATCAAAGATATGATAGAGAAAAAGATGGAGGAAGAGCCTCAGTCTGCAATTTCTTTTAAAGAAGGTGATAGAGTGAGAATTATCGACGGGCCTTTTGATAATTTTATGGGTGTTGTAGAAAGCGGTGATGATTCGAAACAGAAAGTGCGTGTAATGGTTACTATATTCGGACGTACCACTCCGGTAGAACTGGACTTTCTGCAAGTGGAGAAAGCGTAATGGCAAAAAAACAAATAGCAACAAAAATAAAGCTACAGATTCCCGCAGGCGCGGCAACACCTGCGCCGCCGGTTGGTCCGGCACTCGGGCAGCATGGTGTGAATATAATGGATTTCTGTAAGCAGTTCAATGAAAAAACAAAAAGCCGTGAAGCCGGGATGATCGTGCCGGTTGAAATATTAGTATATAAGGATAAGAGTTTTACTTTTGAAATGAAAGTTTCCCCTGTATCATCATTGCTTAAAAAAGCAGCGGGGATAGCTGTGGCAAGTGCTACTCCAAATAAAGTAAAAGCCGGCGAAGTGACCGAGGAACAGGTGCGAGAGATAGCACGCGAAAAAATGCCTGATCTAAATACGGTAAATCTGGAAGCTGCGATGGAAATGGTAAAGGGAACCGCGAGGAGCATGGGTATTACAGTACTGCCCGCATCATCTTCGAAAAAAGAAGAATAGCGGGATAAATGACTTAAGCCCGGAGAAATTAAAAGATGAGAAGCAAAAGATACAATGAAATAAAGGGAAAGACAGTAGAGGGAAGCCTTTCAGTAAGCGAGGTTATCGAAAAGATCAAGGAAACCGCGACGGCCAAATTCGATGAATCCGTGGAAATATCCATATCACTTGGCATCAATCCGTCAAAATCAGACCAGATGGTAAGAGGGAATGTCGAGCTTCCGCACGGTACGGGAAAGGAAGTCAAAGTCGCGGTGGTTACAAAGAATGACAAAGATATTAAGGCAGCAGAAGAAGCAGGCGCTTCGATTGCGGGACTTGAGAATGTACTCGATATGATAAAAAACGGTAACCTTGATTTTGATGTATTGATAGCTACCCCGGATTGCATGAAGGATCTGGGTAAGTTCGGAAAGATGCTGGGACCTAAGGGGCTCATGCCGTCACCGAAGTCAGGTACTGTAGTGACGAACGTCGCTGAAGCCGTAACTAGAATAAAAAAAGGCCAGGTAGAATTCAAGATGGACAAGAGCGGTGTGATCAACGGTATGATCGGCAAGGTTTCATTCCCGTCTGAAAAGCTGGTCGAGAACTATGAACATTATATGGAAACTGTAAAGAAAAGCCGTCCGGCATCGGCAAAGGGAAAATTCATAAAGAAAGTATATGTCGCGTCCACTATGGGCCCTTCTTTTTCTGTTTCCGATGAATAATTTGACAAAAGTTATTTTATATATATAATAGAAAACTTATAATTTTATAGTGGGACTTGGAAATTGTCGTCAGATGACAATATCGGGTTTTTATATGTGAATTTGATGCTATAGAGGATATGCAGTTATGCTGTTACAAGGAAAGAAGGAATTCGTTAAAAACTTTGCTGAAGAGCTGAAAGATTCAAAGAGTATTGTCCTGGTAGGTTATCAGGGGCTTGAGGTAAATGCGCTGACAGAACTGCGGCATAAACTGAAAGAAGTCAACTTCACCATGAAGGTGGTAAAAAATAGGCTTGCGATCAGGTCTGTTGACGAGTGTGATATAGAAAGCTACTCAGGGATCAAGGATTTCCTTAAGGGTCCGACGGCCCTGCTGATAGGATCCGAAGAAGACCCTGCCGATGCAATAAAGATCTTTAAGGGCTATGCAAAGGAAAAGGAATTGATGGATTTTAAGGCCGGAGTAATATCTGATAAACTCTATGCCGCAGACCAGATTGCCCGTATCGCTGATCTCCCGGCAAAAAATGTTTTGATCGCCCAGACAGTGATGATGCTGAATTCACCGATCCAGGGACTGTACAATTCATTGGCAGGCATTATTAAAAAGCTGTGTTATGCCATTAATGACCTTAAAGGAAAGATAGAAACAGGTGAAATAAAACAGGCAGTTCCTACAGACAGCATGCCGGATAAATCATTAGAAACCGGTACCGGAAGTGAACAGGCCGCCACGGAGGCAGATGCCGGAGAACAGTCTGAAGAGCCCGGTAATTATGAAGATGAAGAAGATGCAGTTGTCTCTTCAGATACGGGAAATGAGCCGGGCAGGGAAGAAGACAGCAATGCAGAAGGTACAGATGAATTAAATGAGGGACAAGCGGAAGAAGATAAAAAGAATGAGACGAATAGTGAACCGGTAGATGAGCCGGAAAAACAGGAGGAGTAATATGGCGACAACAACAAAAAAAAGCAGTATAGATAAGATCATGGAAGAAATTGAAAGATTGACTGTTCTGGAACTTTCGGATCTGGTTTCTTCAATGGAAGAGAAATTCGGCGTTTCAGCAGCAGCACCGGTAGCGGCAATGCCTGCAGGTTTCGCAGGAGGTGCAGCGGTTGCAGAAGAAGAAAAGACTGAATTTGATGTTATGCTTATGTCGGCTGGAAGCAAAAAGATACAGGTTATTAAAGTCGTTCGTGAGATAACAGCCCTCGGATTAAAAGAGGCCAAGGCGCTTGTAGACGGAGCTCCGAAACCTGTTAAAGAAGGGATAGACAAGGAATCAGCTGAAAAGATCAAAAAGCAGCTTGAAGAGCAGGGAGCAACAATAGAACTCAAATAATGTTACACACAGATATACCAACAAAAAAGAAGTATTTCTCTAAAATGATAGCAGTTCTTGAACTGCCGGATCTCATACAGGTACAGCAGAAATCGTATGATGAATTCCTTCAGTTGGACAATGTAGAGGAAAAAAGAAAGACTCAGGGTCTTCACGGCCTGTTTGAGGATATATTCCCTGTAGAAAATATTGACGGAAGCATGAAACTGGATTATTTGGGTTACACAATAGAAAAACCTGTTTATCTTCTGAACGAGGCGATTAAGAGGGATATGACATATTCTCTTCCGATAAAAGTGAAATTCTCACTTGAAGTACTTCTTGAGGGAAGGAAGAAACCGGAAATAAGGGAAGAGGAAATATATCTGTTTGATCTTCCTACGATGACCCCGACCGGTACATTCGTGATAAACGGTGTAGAAAGGGTAGTTGTAAACCAGTTGCACAGGTCTCCGGGAGTTAACTTCGAAGAAGATGACAAAAAGGGTATATCAAATCTCGGGAAGAGTCTTTTTGTAGGTAAAATAATACCGTATAGAGGGGCATGGATAGAATTCGAGTACAACAATCAGAACGAACTTTTTGTACGCATAAACCGGAAAAGAAAACTGCCGGCAACTGTTCTGCTCAAAGCTATGGGCT
>JBDRKX010000025.1:0-10083 GCA_043813605.1 Elusimicrobiota bacterium
GAGATGGTGATGCCCGGAGACAATGTAGATATAGAAGGCGAACTTATCCAGACAGTTGCGATGGAGAAGGGCCTCCGGTTTGCTATCAGAGAAGGCGGCCATACAGTCGGGGCGGGTGTCGTCTCGGAAATCGTTGAGTAAAGTAGCATGGCAGCGGATCAAAAGATACAGATAAGGCTAAGAGGATACGATCACCGAATGCTTGATAAATCGGTAAAACGTATCGTAGATACGATTACAAGAACCGGGTCTAGGGTATCCGGACCGATACTCTTGCCGACAAGGATCAAGAAATACACAATTTTAAGATCTCCACATGTTGACAAGAGGGGAATGGACCAGTTGGAAATGAGAATACACAAGAGACTGATATATATTCATAATCCGACATCGCATACAGTTGATGAACTTGGAAAACTGGAACTGCCTGCAGGTATTGATGTGGAAATAAAGGCATAGATATGATCCAGGGATTATTAGGAAAAAAAGTCGGGATGTCGAGGTGGTTCGACGAAGAAGGAAACAGTGTAGGTATAACACTGATTTCTTGCGGTCCGTGTTACATTGTTGATAGTAATGGTGCAAAGATAAAGATCGGTTTCAGCCGTATAAAAGAATCCAGGCTGACAAAAGCGGAGATAGGCCAATTTAAAAAGAAAGAGCTTCCTGTTTTAAAATATACGAAGGAAGTATTATGGTACGGAAAAGACGAGGAAAAACCGGGCGTAGGTGAAAAACTGTCCGCGGATGTATTTGAAATAGGGGAAAGGATTGACGTTCAGGGGAAATCAAAGGGAAAAGGTTTCACTGGAGTCATGAAGAGATGGGGTTTCAAAGGCGGTCCCGGCAGCCATGGTTCAAGATTTCACCGTGTAGGGGGTTCCATCGGGCAGGCTTCTTCTCCCAGTAGAGTATTCCCGGGTCTCAAGATGCCTGGGCGGAAAGGATATGATAAAGTGACTGTGAAGAATCTTGAAATTGTTGCGATAGATATCGAAGAAAACATAGTTGCGGTCAGGGGTGCTGTTCCAGGCCCCGGCAAGGGCTTGCTTTTTTTGCAGAGAAATGCTAAAAACAGGGTTTTAAAAAAATAAGAGAAAAACATGAAGACGATAACACCAAAATTACAGGGAAAGCTGAAAGAGATTAAACTCAGCAGGACACTTCTAAATGAAGTGGCCAATACGATTCTTGCCAATAAAAGAGCCGGTAATGCATGCACAAAGACACGTGCTGAAGTATCGGGCGGCGGGAAGAAACCCTGGAGGCAGAAAGGAACCGGAAGAGCGAGGGTAGGGAGCAACAGGTCACCGATCTGGAAGGGCGGTGGAATAACTTTCGGTCCAACAAGAGAACAGTCATTTAAGAAGAGTATTCCGAGAAAGAAGAAACAGCAGGCAGTGCTGCAGATGATAGCACAGCGCATAAGAGAAGGCGGTCTTAAAGTTGCGGAAAAGATCGAATTTGCTGAACCTAAAACACGACTGGCACAAGAGATGCTCTCAGGTATATTCGGAAAAGAATATGGCAAGATACTGATTTCTCTTGAAGAAAGGAACGATGATATTGTCAGATCGTTCAGAAATATTAAAGGGGTTACAATAATCGAATGGCAAAATCTGAATGCCTATGATCTGCTAAGAAATGAAAAAGTGTTATTTACCAAGAAAGCCTGGGATGATTTCGTAGAGGCAAAAGGTCTGCAATGAGTACAAAAATATCTTCATACGATATATTGTTGGGCCCGGTGATAACCGAAAAGAGCACCAACATGAAAACAGACAGCAATAAATTCGTATTTTATGTTGACTGCAGGGCGAACAAGACAGATATAAAAAAGGCTGTTGAGGAAGTCTTCAAGGTTACTGTCCTTTCGATTAATACTCTGGCAGTGCACGGCAAACCCAGAAGGATGGGCAGATTTGCCGGGATGACACCCAAAAGGAAAAAAGCTGTAGTTACCCTTAAAGAGGGTGACAGGGTTAAACTGATGGAAGGACCGTAATGGCTGTAAGAAAGTATAAACCGTTAACACCGTCAAGAAGGTTCAGCTCAAGAGTTATCAGAGAAGAGATAACTAAGAACAAACCGGAAAAATCTCTTACAATAGCCAAAAAGAACTCCGGCGGCAGGAATAATTACGGCCGGATAACTGTAAGGTACCGTGGCGGAGGCAGCAAACGGAAAATAAGGATAATCGATTTTAAGCGAACTAAAGCCGGGGAAGCAAAAGTTATAGCTATCGAATATGACCCGAACCGTTCTGCAAACATTGCATTGATACAGTATGCGGATGGCAAGAAGGCTTATATAATCCATCCTGTGGGATTAAAAGTGGATGATACAGTGAAGAGCGGGGAAGATGCTCCTTTGAACGTGGGAAACGCAAAACCTATGAGGACTATTCCGGAAGGTTCTTTTATTCATAACGTTGAATTGAACCGTGGACAGGGTGGTACAATGGTCAGGAGTGCCGGGTCTGAAGCGGTACTCATGGCACAAGAAGATAAATCCGCATTAGTGAGATTTCCGTCAGGTGAGGTCAGGCGCATCTTATCTGAATGTTATGCTACAATCGGTTCCGTAGGAAATGCGGATCATGAGAAAATAAATTTGGGTTTTGCCGGGGCTAACAGGCACAGAGGCCGCCGGCCGCATGTGCGAGGTACTGCGATGAATGCAGTCGATCACCCCCACGGCGGTGGAAGAGGAAAAAGCAAGGGCGGAAATATCCCTTCAACTCCATGGGGCAAGAAATGTAAAGGGGTCAGGACAAGGAACAAGAATAAATCTTCGGATAAGATGATAGTACGAAGGAGAAAGAAATAATGGGAAGGTCTTCAAAAAAGGGCCCTTACGTCGAAGAAAGGCTCACAAAAAAAGTAAACAGGGCAAAAAAAAGCGGTCAGAAAAAGACTGCCCCTACTTATTCGAGGTGTTCAATGATCATACCGGATTTTGTGGGATTAACCATACCTGTACATAACGGGAAAAAGTTCATTAACGTATTCGTTACGGAAGATATGGTCGGACACCGTCTTGGGGAATTTTCTCCCACAAGATGGTTCAAAGGCCATGGCTCGGGACATGCAAAAGAGATTGAAGACACGATGAAGAAAAAATGAACGGAAATGCAAAGTCAAAATATATAAGGATGAGTCCCAGGAAAATAGGACTTGTGCTGGATAAGATAAGGGGCAAAAAAGTAGCCGAGGCATATACGATACTCAATTTCATAAACAGGCGGGCAGTATCACCTGTCAGAAAAACGCTTCAGTCGGCTGTGGCAAATGCCGACGCGCGGGACAGCCTGGATAGGGTAAGAGTGGTCAAAGCATGGGTAGGTCAGGGCCCCGTATTAAAAAGATTACGTCCGAGGGCAATGGGAAGAGCGGATATTTTAAGAAAACCGACAGCTCACATAGAGATAGAAGTCGGGTAAATAACAGGAGAAATAATGGGACAAAAGGTACATCCAATAGTTTTCAGGCTTGGAGTTAACAAGACATGGGATTCACGATGGTTCAATCCTAAAGAAATGCCGATTCTGATTGCTGAAGACGAGATGATAAGAAGATATATCAGAAAACGGGCAAGTAATGCAGGGATAGCCAAGATTGTCATCGAAAGGATGGGGGAAACGATCAGAGTAACGATTCATACAGACAAACCTGGCATTATAATCGGCCGGGGCGGTTCGGAAGTAGAGAATATTAAAGATGAGATAGATGACCTTACGGGAAAAAGAACTGTTATCAATATTGAGCAGATAAAGAAACCGAATATAAATGCGTACCTTATAGCAGAAAGCATCTCTGCTGCGCTTCTGAAGAAGATGAGGTTTAGAAATATTTTAAAGAGGGCGGTTTCCCGGGCCATGGAAGAAGGTGTAGACGGTATTAAAATAGCGGTCAGCGGAAGGTTGAACGGAGCGGAAATAGCTCGTACAGAATGGCTTAAGAAAGGCAGGATACCGCTGCAGACTCTGAGGGCAGACATAGACTATGGTTTCTGTGAGGCAAAGACTACATATGGTAACATAGGGATAAAAGTCTGGGTATGTAACGGCGAAGTAACGGAAGAATCCAAAGAGGTCGACAATGCTTAGGCCTAAAAGGGTAAAATACAGGAAGAAACATAGGGGAAGTATGAAGGGCAAAGCTGTCAGGGGAAGCACGGTCAGTTTCGGAGAATACGGGCTTAAAGCAGTGGAACCGTCATGGATAACCGAGAGACAGATCGAAGCAGCCAGGGTTGCTATAACGCGATATATGAAACGCGGTGGAAAAGTATGGATAAGGATTTTTCCTGATCTTCCTGTTACTAAACAGCCTGCAGAGACCAGAATGGGGAAGGGGAAAGGTGATATTGAACATTATGTAGCTGTTGTAAAACCGGGAAGGATATTATTTGAACTGGAAGGACTTGACAGGATTAACGCAAAGAAAGCGATGCTACTTGCTTCTGCCAAATTGCCTGTAAAGTGCAAATTTGTTGTGAGAGGTGAATATCTATAATGCAGAAAGCAAAAGATCTCAGGAAAGATACTGTCAAAGAGCTTGAGAGCAAGCTTGGAGATATAAGGAAAAAGCATATGGAGCTCAGGTTTCAGCATGCATCGGGGACGTTGAATAATCCTCTGGAATTAAGGACTATTAAGAGGGATATAGCCAGGATACAGGTCGTTATAAACGAAAAGAAAAATGAATCAGAATAATACAAGAAAAACAAACAGGAAAAGGCTGCAGGGGACGGTTGTCAGTGACAAAGTCCAGAAAATGAGGATAATCGATGTTACCAGGCTGGTAAGGAATCCCATTTACAGTAAGGTGACGAAAAAGAGGAAAAAATTCTATGCGCATGATGAAAACGGGATATCAAAAACGGGTGATTTTGTCATAATAGAAGAGACAAGGCCTATAAGCAAACTGAAGAAGTGGCGGGTAGTAAAGGTTGTAAAATGATCCAGACCGAGACACTTGTGAAGGTAGTAGATAATTCCGGCGCAAGGAAACTTCTGTGTATAAAGGTCCTCGGCGGTTCAAGAAAAAGGTATGCAAGAATAGGGGATATTATTGTAGGTGTTGTTAAAGATGCAATACCTGCCGGCGGTGTTAAAATGGGAGAAGTTGTCAAAGCTGTAATAGTAAGGACAAAATATCCTGTAAAGAGGAAAGACGGTACGGTAGTCCGTTTTGACGACAACGCCGCCGTTATAATAGATGAAAAACAACAGCCGAAGGGAACAAGGGTATTTGGACCCATCGCCATGGAATTAAGAGAAAAACAATTTATTAAGATAATCTCGCTTGCACCAGAGGTGGTATAAAGAAGTGTTAAAGATAAAGAAAAAAGATAATGTGATAGTAACAGCAGGTAAAGACAAAGGTAAACAGGGTGAAGTGATAAAAGTATTTGAAAAGACCAAACGTGTCCTTGTTTCAAAGATAAACATCATCAAAAAGCATGCGCGGGCTTCACAGTCTAATCCGGGCGGTGTTATGGAAAAGGAAGCTGCTGTTCATATATCAAATCTGCAGATCGTATGTTCCAAGTGTTCCCAGCCTACAAGGATCAGGTTTGATAAGCTGGAAGATGGTGAAAAAGTAAGAGTATGCAAAAAATGCGGGGAAATGTTAATCTGATGTATAGAAAGATACCGACACCACTATATAAAAAATATACTGATGAGGTAATGCCTGCTGTAAAAGAGCATTTCAAGATCAGCAATTTTCACATGATACCTCAGATTGAAAAAGTCATAGTGAACATGGGGATCAGGCAGGCAAAAGACGACAAGAATATACTTGAAGAAGCTCTTGCGGAGATGACTGTTATAACAGGGCAGAAACCTGTAGTCACTAAAGCAAGGAAAGCTATATCTAATTTTACACTGAGAAAGGGAATGCCGATAGGCTGCAAGGTCGTATTGAGAGGAAGGATTATGTATGAATTCCTGGAGCGGCTTCTTCGCATAGCGATTCCCAGAATAAGAGATTTCAGCGGTCTTAATAGGAGTTTTGACAGGTTCGGTAACCTTACTATAGGGATCGTGGAAGAGTCGATTTTCCCTGAAGTGGATATGGATAAAGTCAAGAGTATGAAGGGATTAAGCATTACGGTCGTTACAGATAAAAAAGACAAGGAGAAGTCGATAAAGGTGCTGGAAATGATGGGCTTCCCGTTCGCCGAAAGCTAAATGGAGACAGTATGGCAAAAAAATCATGGATAGTTAAACAGAAGAGGGAACCTAAATACAAAGTGAGAAAATATAATCGCTGCAATTTGTGCGGCCGGAGCCGAGCGTATATGAGAGATTTCGGTATATGCCGTCTTTGTTTCAGAAAACTGGCATGTGTGGGAAATATCCCGGGAGTTGTAAAGTCATCATGGTGATAACAGATCCAATAGCGGATATGATTTGTCGTATAAAAAACGCTCTTATGAGAAAAAAGGACGAAGTTGATATACCTTCTTCCAAGATACTTCAGGAAATTGCAAGGCTATTGAAAGATGAAGGTTATATAGTCAATTACGAAGTCATAGAAGATAATAAGCAGGGGGTGCTCCGCATATACTTGAAATATACCAATACAGGAGGGTCCGTGATACGGGATATTAAAAGGATCTCACATCTGGGAAGCAGGATATACGCAGGAGTTGATGAAATACCCAGGGTGCTGGAAGGTCTTGGGCGGGCAATAATATCTACATCAAGGGGGCTGCTGACTGATAAGGAATGCAGAAAGAACAACCTTGGAGGAGAGGTGTTATTGCACATATGGTGAAAATCAGATGAGTAGAATCGGAAAAATGCCAATAAATATCCCTGATGGTGTAAATGTCGATATATCCGGTCAGGATATAACCGTAGAATCTTCGGGAAAAAAGTTGACACATAAACTGCATGATGGGATAACGCTCACAAATAATGCCGGCCGGCTGATGGTCGGGATTGACACGGATACTGTCAAATTAAGGGGATTACACGGTCTTAGCAGGACATTGATCAACAATATGGTGATAGGTGTAAAAGACGGCTTTAAAAAAAGACTCGAGATAATAGGCAGAGGAAAAAAAGCCAATGTACAGGGAAAGAGCATTATCCTTGAATTGGGTTTTTCGCATCCTGTGGATTTCCATCTGCCTGAAGGTATAGAAGTAAATGTCGCAAAGAACATAATTGAGATTACCGGGATCGACAAACAGAAGGTAGGTGAAGTAGCTGCTGAACTAAGGGACTTACAGTCGCCTGAGCCGTATAAAGGTGCCGGTATAAGATATGAAGGTGAAGTAATAAAGAAAAAAGCCGGGAAAACCGCTATAGGCGGCGGCTTTACAGGTTCAGGGAAATGAAGAGAGTTCACGGAACAAAAGAGCGGCCTAGATTGACTGTTTTCAGGTCCAACAGGAATATCTATGCACAGTTGGTAGATGATGATAATGGTAATGTAATAGCCGGTATATCATCTCTTAATGAGGAAATGAAAAAGAAAAAATTTGCAAACCCTAAGGAAAGGGCAAGAGAAATAGGTAAAGTTATTGCTAAGATAGCTCTTGATAGAAAGATACAAAAAGTGGTTTTTGACCGAAAGCGCTATAAGTATCATGGAGCGGTCAAAGAACTGGCAGATGGTGCAAGAGAAGGGGGATTGGAATTCTAATGGAAGAACAAGTTCAGGAACTGATTGAGAGGGTAGTAAATATCAAGCGTGTTGCCAAAGTGGTTAAAGGCGGTAAGAGATTCGGTTTTTCCACACTTACAGTCGTAGGTGACGGAAATGGCAGGATAGGGTGTGCTATAGGTAAGGCAAATGATGTCAGGGCATCGATCGAAAAGAGTCTAGGTTACGCAAAGGAAAATATGCAGCAGGTAGCACTGACTGACGATTTTACGATTCCCCATTCAATATTAGGTAAATGCGGTGCGGCGGAAATACTCCTGAAACCTGCCGGACCCGGTACGGGTATTATTGCCGGGGGACCTGCCAGGGATGTGTTGACAGCCGTAGGCGTTAAGAACATATTTGCAAAATGTCTGAGATCAAGGAATCCTCTCAATGTAGTATATGCGACTATAGAAGGTCTCTCAAGGATCAGGACAAAGGAAGAGATAGCAGAATCAAGAGGTAAGGAGGTCACCAAACTGTGACTGATTGTGCGAATCTTACGTCAATAAGACAGAAAAAAGGTACGAATGCCAAAAAGGTCCGTAAGGGTCGGGGATCCGCTTCAGGCAAGGGAAGAAGTTGCGGTAGAGGACACGGCGGAAGCGGCCACAGGGCAGGAGTTTCGAAAAAAGTCGGATTTGAAGGCGGCCAGATGCCTCTTGTCCGGAGACTTCCCAAAAGAGGTTTCACAAACGTCATGTTCGCAAAGAATTTTGAGATTGTCAATATCAGTCAGTTGCAGGAAAAATTTTCGAGCGGTGACCTGGTTAATCCTCAAAAACTTAAAGAAACCGGGCTGATCAAAGGAAAATATGCGGTCAAAATACTCGGAAACGGTGAACTGAAGAAAAAGATCAAGATAGCGGGTTGCAGTTTCTCTGAAACAGCGAGAAAGAAAATAGAAGAGGCCGGCGGAGAAATAGATGCTTAAAGGTTTCGGGAACATTTTCAAGATCGCTGATCTCAAGAAGAAGATCCTGTTTACAATAGGGGTGCTGGCTGTATACAGGCTGGGAACCACACTGCCTGTGCCCGGTGTAGATGTAAGAGCTCTTAAATCTTTCTTTGAAGCCCAGGCGGGATCTCTGTTCGGATTTCTGGATATGTTTTCCGGCGGTGCGCTTGGAAGGCTGTCAATATTTGCGCTCGGGATAATGCCTTACATCAATGCATCAATAATAATGAGTCTTTTAAGGACCACTATCCCTTATCTTGAAAAACTTCAGAAAGAGGGAGAAGCCGGAAGGAAAAAGATCACTCAGATAACTCGTTATGCAGCAGTTGCGATTGCAGCTGTTCAGGCATTCGGACTGACATTCTGGATGCAGTCGATGGAAACGGGCGGAGTAAAAGTTGTGCAGAATCCGGGACTGAAATTCCAGATTGTAACTGTTATAACTCTTATGACAGGAACAATACTGATAATGTGGCTTGGAGAAAGAATATCCGAAGACGGTGTAGGCAATGGTATATCACTGATAATATTTACCGGTATAGTGGCCAGGCTGCCTGCGGCAACGAACAATCTTTTCAGGATGATACGTGTTGAAGAACTTGCACTTTTCAGCGCTCTATTTATATTAGCTTTAATGGTCGCGATCACTATGTGTGTCGTTTTTGTCGAACAGGGTCAGCGCAAGATACCTGTTCAGTATGCAAAAAGAGTTGTCGGTAGAAAGATGTACGGCGGGCAGAGCACTTATCTCCCCCTTAAAGTCGATCAATCAGGCGTTATAGCTGTGATATTCTCAATGGCAGTATTACTTTTACCGCTTCAGCTTGCACAGTTTTTTCCGGATTCGCCTGTTTTTTCAACAATCAGCCAGTACCTGAGACCCGGTTTCTGGGCAAGGACAATACTCTATGCGGGGCTCATAGTATTCTTCTGTTATTTCTATACTGCTATTACATTCAACCCCAGGGATATTGCAGAGAACATGAAAAAATGGGGTGGATTCATACCAGGTATAAGGCCTGGGAAACCCACAGCGGATTATATTGACAAGGTTCTTACGAGGATAACATTTGTAGGAGCGGTGTTTATAGTGCTTATTGCTATTATGCCGTCGTATTTTCAGCAGTGGTTTAATGCTCCGTTCTATTTTGGAGGGACAGCACTGCTTATAGTTGTAGGTGTGGCTCTTGATACTATGGGACAGCTTGAATCACATCTGATGATGAGGCAATACGAAGGTTTTATGAAAAAGGGCAAACTCAAGGGGCGATATTTTAATATCAAGTAATGGATATGAAACTCGTAATGCTGGGTATAGTAGGTGCTGGAAAAGGGACACAGGCAGACAAGCTTTCTGAACATCTTAATGTACCTCATATATCAACAGGTGACATCTTCCGGAATGCCGTGGAAAAAGAAACTGAACTGGGTATTGAAGCAAGAAAGATAATGAATCAG
>JBDRKX010000026.1:0-9888 GCA_043813605.1 Elusimicrobiota bacterium
TCAATGCCACAATGGGTTTTACGAAACCATCTTGTTCCCAGGAACCTATTATACAAAATGGAGGTGTTATTGAAAACCTCTGATTCTTTTACAATATTTTTATCGTCTATTTTACTTGACAACTGTTATTATATCTCCTCTCTTTGATATCGGGCTTTTATGCGCCTTTTAAACGATGCCTCCTCCTTTTTATTTCGTCCCGCAGGTCTTTCTCTTCAAGTTCTTTCTGCCGGACCCGGATCTCTTCCAATACCTTTTCAAAAGGCTTGCCCCAAAGCTGATACTTCTTTTTATGCGGCCTCATAATCACTCCATCTGTTTCTTAAAGGATATAATACGGCCGAAGACCGTATATGGCCCTTTAGGAAATAGTTCATCTGCCAGTTTAGTCTTTCTGAAAGACGTAATTAATATGGCATCTCCGCCGACTTCGCGCGTTTTGCTGTAAAGCTGATCAATATTGCCCTGTGTCAGATAGTCTTCTTCTCTGCCGATGATGGCATATTTGAATTCTCCCAGAACATCGTATTCTTCCATATTTGGAATCTTTTCACCCTCCAGCATCTTATAAAGATACTCTGACTTGACAGAAGGGCGGTATTTATTGAGCCTGCACGCGGCATAATAATCAGTTTCCGGAGAATACCGGAATAATTCCACAGGGTTTGACATATCTTTTGCCGGCATGCTTTTAACCGGAATATAATCCAGCTTCGGCCCGGTAAAATTACTGATAGTAGCGCATCCGGTTATAAGGGGGCCGGAAACAACACAAACCACTAACATTAGAAAAATACTCTCTGCTAATCTTTTTATCATACTCGCCTCCTTTGCTATATGCATCCATAATGATATATATACTTAATTATGGATATATATAATTATATAACATTAAGCCAGCAATGTCAAGCCCTGTTATAATATGCTCATGAAATCCGAAACGTCCTGCCTGTCATTATAGATAAATGGTTTTATATCCCTCTGTTCTTTTGATACATTACTGACTATACCGGGGGAAACGCCATAATCGTGAAACAGGATAAATTCCCTGCTATTGAGTTTCCCGAAATCCTCCGGAGCCAGGGCAGCATGGCCTCTCTGTATATGGCTTTTAGTAGTAGAAACCGATTTATCTCCGGAACTTACGGATTTTTGAGGTTCATTGTATCTCATTATCCCGATTCTCTCTGAAAGGGCCTTTCTTGTAGCCAGATCCGATACTTTCATGCCGAATATGTTGGCGGAGTGGCTCGCCCAGGCGCCATGTTCCTTTCCGGAAGGCAGTCTCTGGGCGCTTGCTATGATCGCCAGGCCTTTTGAGCGGCACTGGCTGTATACAGGCAATTCAACGGCCGCGGGCAGCCTGAATGTAAGCGTCTCATCAATAATAGCCGCGGCTCTCAGTTCTCCGGCAGCCACATCAGGAAGGGAGATAGCCCTTAAAAGGAACGCTGAAAGCAGTAAGGTCAGGGCCCCGTGCTGCTCAGCCGCGCAGGCAGGATTGTTCAGAAGGAATATTCTTCCCGGAAAATGCAGAAAATCGTCAATAGATAGCGCCGGCCGGCCTCTGCGCCGCGCCGAGAGTTCCACAGCAACCATGTCCCTGAAAGCGATCAGGGAAGTGGTAAATATGCTCCTGAAAGTATTATCCGTCTCATTTCTTTCTTTTTCAGCATAAAGATACGTCCTGGCATCTTCGATCGTGTCCAGATGCGACGCGTCCTTCAAGAGCGCGGTGGCGCTGTGCGACCAGAAAACGTCATGATTCCCGGAATGATGCGACTCTACGGCAGTAGATATCACAGAAAACCGCAATTCAGGATACCTGTTGAAATCTTCCCATAACTGCCAGGCGCATGATCTTTTGTCATACGGCGCGAAAATCACGTCTGTTTCCGGATTATAGTACGTTCTGAGCCATTCTCCCTTGGGATCATGTATTAAAATAGGTATATCGGGATAGTATTTCCTTATGGCATCCTGGAATATATACATAAGCCTGGATTTCCCGCTTCCCATATCTCCGATAATCGTTGATGTCCGGGAAAGACTGTCAAAAGGTATAAGGATATCCCTGTTTCCGCCTGACGCAAATTCGCTTATCTGGCCGGGCAGAACTTTTCTTGTGTATTTTCCTGCAGGGAATCCTTCATCCCGGGGCGCATCAGGATTATTGAACAGGGGGCCGTGAACCAGCTTTTTCTTTTTAACTAACTGCTGCTTAAAGAAGAGTCTAACTATAATTATACTTATAGCGCATGCGGCAAGAACCGCAGTAGCAGAATGAATACAGGGCCGGATAAGATAATAATAGACCCTGTGGGAGTATTTAGATTCAAATAACAGCTGATAATAGCGGTAATTAATGAATTTCAGAAGAAAAATACCCCATAATCCGGCTATATATACTATAACCTGCCAGAAGAGCAGCTTCTTTTTTGATGGCCTCCATATAAAGAAAACGAAAAAGTGATACGTGAATATGAAGAGCAGGAGGAATATAAAGAATTTTTGTGCGGGAGGCAGGTTCAGATAGGGGAGAATCAGGCCGGACATGCCTTTAGAATTCAAGCCTCTTATCAATAAATACAAGTATGGGAGTGCCTTTATCTATGGAAATGCTGTAATCGACTTTCTCCGCCATTTCCTGTTCAGCATCTTTGGTTATGCTCTCTGTAATGTCTTCTGCCAAAGCGGACCGGGTAGCGTAGCCCACACCTGCCGATGCCGTTCTCAGGAGGATCTTTGCAGGGAGTTTCGCTTTATGTTTCCTGACTTTACCCCTGATGCCGCCTGAGCCGTCCGGCCATAAAGCGACCCCGGAAAAAGATATCTCACTCCCGTCAGGGAATACAATGGTCTCAAACCTTACATTTACACGGTCTATGGTCTTTACAACCTGCGCGGTACCGATAATCTTCGTGTTTCTCGGCAGAACAGTCTTACCGTTAAAAGAAATATCATACTCTGTCTTCGCTATTACAGGCGAGATCGTATTAAATGAAAAAATTGCCGTAATCAGGACACAGTCAAAATTAAAGCCTGTGTGCAGGAATTTCCCGGTCCCGGCAGGGGGCTCGGCACACAAGACAGGGCTGTGCAGGATGATTACGCATATACAGCAAAAAAACAAGTTTCTAATCATTTTACTCATAAAACCCCTTTCTGTAGATAATAATATGCCTGTATCAGGCTCAGCTACGGAATAATGAAATTAGCAGTAAATATCCGGTTCAAACCGCCGCTTTCAAACACACTTATCTTTAATTCTTTCCCCGCATCATCCGGGAGCAGTATAAAACCCGATAAAGTCTTTTCAGAAGCAATAAGCGGCTCATAAAAAAACTCCGCTGATATGAAATTATCTTTCATATCATAAACAGAGATATTGGAAATAAAAAAATACTTATCCTGCATATTATTTATCCTGAAATCCAGTATATATTTGTTTCTCCAGGGAGTTACTGAATAAACCGATAATGTTACCTGTTTATCAGAATCACTGATATTTGAAAAAAAGTAGGATTTATCGGAATCTTTGACAACATTCTTCAGTATATGATAATTAAAGACTATCTCTTTGGTCTTCTTCTTAACAATTTCTCTTTTTATGGGGGTCGGCCCGGTTTCGGGTTTTATAACCTTTTTTGCAGTAGATCCCGGAGATGTCTTTACCTTCTTATCTGTATCTTTTCCTGTTATCACAAAATCAGCTTCATCTGCCGGCTTCAGTCTGCCGATAAACTTATGCGGAAGAGAAAGTTTCGTAAAAAACGAATACCCCGGCAGATCCGCGATATCTGTATTTCTATAGAGCGTAGTATGAACAAGACTCTCCGGAACGCAGTAACCCGGCAGCGATGACGAATACACGATACCCTCGAATGGCTCACAGTAACCGGAATCATTTACAGGTATGAAAAAAGCAAACAGAATGACAGCGAAAAAGACCCAGTAAAGCAGAACTATCCTCATTATTCCTTGAACCTCGATTCGCTCCAGGAGTCAACAAGCAGTCCCCATGGAGTACTCTCGGTTCTATCGACTTTCATTAACGATATTTCGTTCTCAAAGATTATCTCCCTGAAATATTTACTGTCGCTGTAAGAAGTGATCTCCCTTGCGCCTTTAACTTGCAGGTTTATATACTCCCGGGAATCATTAACAATATGTATTTCAGTGATATTCAGTTTGGATTTAAGCTGGTTAGACTTAATATTCTCTACGATAGAATTTGCCGACAGGTATGTATTAAGCTCCTGCTGCGATTTGCGGCTCATCATCTTGAAAGCCGCAGTGAAATCGTCATCATAAGTATAAAAATTGTTCTCCAGAAAATACTTCAGGAAATGATGGACAAAATTGGATATCTCCGGTTTGGTGATCCGGATCTCGGATTCAGCGTTATCAAACGCCTCGGCTTTACCCAGAGAATCAACCCTTATGACAAGCGGCGCCTTATTGATCAGCCTTACAATGATAACAGTCTGGAAAATTACCAGGAAAACCAGCAGCAGGCTGAGCTTCTTGAATATATTAAGAATATTAACAGTATCTCCGAACACTTCGAAATACTTCCTTTTATCCGGTTTACCTGTTTTTAGTTCCCCAGTATCAGCTGAAACCTTTTTGCTCATATTACCGCCTGGGTTTTTCCGTCATCTTCCTATGTATGGCGCGGCCCATGCTTTTAATTCCCCTGTGCGAAGCTTTGCCTATGCCATCCTGCTTAATTGTCCTGGCAATTATCTTTCCTCCGGCAAGAACCCCGGCAGTACCCGCATAAGCGCCCTTAGTACCGCTTACAACAGTCCTGGCTGCCCCTGTGCCGTACTTTATAACTCCCGCGGCGGCCAAGCCTACTGCAGCGCTTCCCAGGAGCCCCAGGTTCTGTCCTGACAAAATCCTTGCCGTAAGGGCGGGAATTGACACTATCAGTATGATCAGGACAGCAGAGACCATTATATACTCGCTTTTTGAACCGTGGGTAATAGTGTAAGTTACATCCAGTGAAAGCATTACCGCCTGAACGATCCTCAACATTACGATCCAGAAAGATATCTGAACGAGATTGGTGAACCATCCCCCTAAAAGACGGGCTGTTTTGATATAAATACCGGATACCAATGCCAGGGGTCCCAGCACATACAGAATAGAAAGCAGTACAAACCTGACGACATTCAGTATGATTTCAACGATACTGGCAAGCATTATCGCGGAAACAGCAATAGCATTCTGCATGCTGATCTTAAACAGCGAAGTCGAGAACTGCTCTCCCGAAGCGGCGAGTTTTTCCCTGAATACCCACCAGTCCGTGGTATCAAACAGGGACATGGCAATGGCCTCGAAAAGAGCGACGATCTTCAGGAAAATATGCCTGAAAGTAAACAGACCGATGATTATGAGGATGATCCTTACGAATCCATGTGCCGGCGTTGAACTACTTGTGCCTTTTGTCGCCTCAATAACAGAATGAGATTCATTAAGGATAATCAGCAGGGGAATAAGTGTTATGGCTATAAGTTTGGAAATATAAGCATATGTGTACATCATATCCGGAATAGCAAGCACCTGGAACTCAGCTAAAGAGAAAGTATCCATGGATATTACCTCTCGATCATGGGAGTCTCTTTCAGGACTTTATAAGCATCCTTCTTGGGTTTCTGCGTTCTATATTGACTTATCATATTGTCAATAGACTCATAAAACTTCATTCTCTCAACTATTTCGTCCTCCCTGGACTGGTATCTTTCCTGCTCCTGCTCAACATTCATTTTTAAGAGCTGCCTGATATTCCTGTCAATAGACGACAGCGTCTCAAGAGATAAGGCCTTATGAATTATATCCAGTTCCTTTCTTTTATTCTCATCCAATTTGTCTTTTGAGGCTTTATCACTGAAATCTTCAATATCCTCATCTCTCTTTTTCCCTCTCTTATGTACTGTCTCCAGATAATGAATTTTATTCTCGATACTCTTGCCTGCCTCGCGGATCCTGTCAGAAGCCGCCTTGTCAGCGCCTTTTATGTAGTTGTATATGTATCTCTTATCATCAGGCGCTGTCTGGATATCATTCCGGAACTGCCAGTAAATATCCTCATCGGATCGTCTCATGCTTTCTGTTATCTCATCCTTCATGTATCCCGGAATACCGCCGGAATGGCCGCTGATTCTTTTCATGTAATCATAGAAATCCCTGCTGTCTTTATAATTCTTCGTCAGTATCTGGATCTGTTTAACGATTTTGGCTTTCATAAATGCCTGATATGCGACTACTTTGGCATTATGAGCCGTATCCTGAATAGCGCCGAGAAACGCAAAAGAATACGAACAAGAAAATACAATCATCGATCCCGTTAAAAAAATTCTCTTCACAACACAACCTCCAGCCTGATATGCCGGCATATACCCGTATCAGTCTCCTTCACCATCTTTATATTCCGCAAGCATCTTTATAATCTCCACCTGGGACAGATCGGGATATTCCTGTTTGAGCTCCTGCTCCCTGTTAAAATCGTCCGGGTCAGTAGTACAGACCCAGTAATCGACTTTTGAGGGCTGAATTCTCAACACGGTACTCCTGCCGCCGAATTCCAGGAAAACTTCGCTGTATCTGCCTCTCACCGTTGAAAGATTCCTGATTTGTTCTATTTGTTTTTCATTTAAAAGAAACTTGGGAAGCGTATCATGATCGGACTGCAGCCTCAGGATATATTTAATAGGGGAATTGGATATTATCGAGTCGGCAGCAGCGGATTTCAGGAAATCCACGGGATTCTGGGAAATAGACATAACCGCCCCGTTGAACTTCCTTGCTGTCCTGTACAGGTCTATAATAAGCAGCGCTCCTATGGGATCCGAAAAGAACTGCCATCCTTCGTCTATAACGATATATTTTCTAAGCGAAATATCCTTTAACTTCGAGTAAATAACGTTCCTTATAACAAAAAATATGACACTCTGGAGCTCCGGCTGGTCCTTAAGCTTCTGAAGATCAAAAACAACAAGCCTGGAATTAATAATAACGGACTCTTTCCGGTTAAGCATTTTGCCGTATATTCCGTTTACCCATACATCGAGATTCTTCCCGAAATTAAGGGCTATCTTCCTGTCCTCTTCGTCACCATCGGAGTATTTCATGAGCTGATAGTGAAGAGAACTTAAAATAGGGGGGTCTGATTTGGAGTATTTATAGGCATTTGTAATCGCCCGGGCAATGATCTTCTGCTCGTTACCGTTTAAATCAGGCCTCTTAAGCATCTTCTGAATAAGCTGTGTGAGAAAAGTAATAACATCGGCATCAACCTCAAAAATATCGTCAGAAGCATCTATAACAGCATCGCTTTTAATCGGGAACGGATTGAAGGCAAACCGCTCGGACAGCTCGACTTCAAGGTACTGCCCGTCAAACATCGAGGCGAGTTTCCTGTAAGATCCGCCGACATCGATAATAACCACGTGATTCTTATCCGATTCAACAAGGAAATTAGTCAACAGGTAATTGGTCGTGAAACTCTTACCTGAACCGCTGGTCCCTATAATTATCGAGTGCTTCACATTCAATGACGGTTCGAACAGATCCAGCGGCAATAATGAATTCTCTTTTGTCTGAAACAGCAACTTCGGCATATCACACCCTTTCCAGGGCAGAGAAAGAGGCAGCATCTGGATAATTGCGTCTGACTGGAAGATATGTTTTCTGAAATTAAGATGAGTATGTCCCGGGAAGACTGTCAGAAAATTCGGCAGGTGGTTCATATCGTCAATAATTCCCTCCGCCTGGCCGAACTCGCGAAATGCCTGGACAACGCTGTTGGTTCTTGTAGTTAGACCCTCAAGCGACCTGTCCCGCAAAATACATGAAAAAGAATAGAGGAACAGCTTCTGATGCGCGGTTTTAGTCTTTTCAATAAGATCCTCTGCTTCAGAAGTCTTGGCTTCCGCCTCATAATTGCGTTTGAACATCGAGAAACTGGAAATATTCTTTGCGACTGTACTGTTGAAACTGAGGTTTTTAAAGAGTTTCTCCTGGCTGGCAGAAGTTACAGTAAAGACTAAATCATAGTCGGGAAGCAGGCTGGAATACAGGTTATAGACCATCGTATAATGAGCGGTTTCAGGCCTGATAAGCATATTAATGCTCCTGTAATGATATCCGTCCAGGTACACGTTATCGATATTGGACTCGCACGCATTATAACAGACCTGGGACCGCAGAGTCTGTTCCGGATTAATCTCTCGGATATCAATAAACGAGGATCTGCTGGGATTGAGATACCCGTAAACATATTCAAGCATATCCCTCTCAGACAGCAGCTTTGCGGATATACCCGCGCCCGAGAATCCTTCTGTAATCGTATTTGAAACGCTTTTTAATTTCTTAATTAAATTATCGTGAACCGGTTGAGTAACCTTCTTATAATTTTTGTTAATGATTTTGATAAATCCTGTATTAAACTGAGACACGCTGAGCTCATCCGGATGCACAGTAATGAACATATGGATGCTTCTATTATTTAGCAGCAGGCTGTTGAAATGGTCTATCTTGGAGTTTATGATTAATTCTGATAAATCATTATCGGCCTGGGAAATATCTTTATAGGAATCAAGACAGGAACTAATATCATAACGGTTATGGAGTACAAACTGTATGGTTGTATTGTCGGGTAACGAGTGAAGAGTGTTTTTTACCGCAAGAAAAAACTGATTAACACTGGCTTCAGGCACAGCATTAAGGTCGGGCGGCGTAATTTCATATATACAGGACATCTGCAAATCCAGGCCGATTAATGTGTTATCTTCAATAGCCCACATATTCAAGAGATTATGTAACGGCGGCAGATTCGAATGCTTGAATATACTTTTTACCGGTGTAGGTTTAACCTTTATCATCAAAAAGACTCCTGTAGGAAGGAATATCTTCCGCTGTAACAGCCAGCAATTTCGGCGATACAAGATAAAGAAACCGGTTCCGGAAAGAATATACAGGCCTGTATCTTACTTTACTGGAAAGCCACCAGCCAAGTAAAAGATATAAACATGCGGGTAATAACAGGCGGGTAACAGCGTAAAACACGAAGCCTGTAAAAAAGATGGCCAGTAAATCGGAAGGTTTCCTGCCCAGGAACAATAAATCATTCGATATGGCTTTATGAGTATAAACAGGATCCAATTTTATTTAACCAGGCTTATAAGCAGGTCTACCAGGGGTTTTGCCAGGAATATTAAAATACCCCCGCCTATAATCTTTAATCCGTTCTGCCAGGCATGTTCATCCCCCATTGACATCTTAATACCGGTCCACACCAGGCCGAAGGTAACGGCAGCGACACCTAATACCGTTGTTACCCAGCCTATAACTTTATCGAGTGAAGACTGGATCTCTCCGCCATACGCGGCGAAAACAGAATCCTTAAAAAGAATTACAGCAAACATAATCAATAAAAATATGCGCATATTCTTTTGTTTTCTCATAATAAACTTCTCCCTTCATGCTTTTATCTAATCTCCACCAACTATGATAAAAGCAAAGATGGGAATTCCCAAAAGAGGAATTCCATTAAAGATTAAGATTGAATTAATTTTTGTACCGGATAGCGCTAATTTAGACTCTATGCTTGACAGTAGCTCAAAATCAGTTTTTAGCTTAGAATAACTGCTTTTCGCAGTTCGATTCAGATATCCATGGTACTTGGAATGGCATTGTGGAAAATGCTCTATGAAGAAACCTTCCCTGTGAAATTAAAGAACGAAATTCACAAGACTGGGAAAAAGAATTTATATTATGTATTCAAGCAACAGATGAAAGGAAATTCAGAACTCCTGACATAGAAAACCATGTTCGACGATGCGACAAAAGGCTATGTCCGAAAAGTGTCCCATTTAACCT
>JBDRKX010000027.1:0-9490 GCA_043813605.1 Elusimicrobiota bacterium
TGTTGGGGAGCCCAATCCACGGAGCGGGCGAACTGGCCGATACCACGCTGCCTAGAAAAACCTTTGGCACGAATCAGACGGGCGACCGTACCGTAAACCGACACAGGTAGATGGGGAGAATATCCTAAGGCGCTCGATATAACCCTCGTTAAGGAACTAGGCAAAATGGCCCCGTAACTTCGGAAGAAGGGGTGCTTTTAGTAAGCGACATACTTACGTGTGAAGCTGAAAGAAGCCGCAGTGAAGCGGCCCAGGCGACTGTTTACTAAAAACACAGGTCTCTGCTAAGTCGCAAGACGATGTATAGGGACTGACGCCTGCCCAGTGCTGGAAGGTTAAGGAGAGAGGTCATTTTGAAACTTGTTTCAAGAGAAGCTTTGAACCGAAGCCCCAGTAAACGGCGGCCGTAACTATAACGGTCCTAAGGTAGCGAAATTCCTTGTCGGGTAAGTTCCGACCTGCACGAATGGCGTAACGACTTGGGCGCTGTCTCAACGAGGGACCCGGTGAAATTGAATTACCTGTGAAGATGCAGGTTACCCGCGACTGGACAGAAAGACCCCGTGGAGCTTTACTGTAGCCTGACATTGGATTTTGGTGGCCACTGTACAGCATAGGTGGGAGGCTGCGAAGCCAGGGCGCTAGCCTTGGTGGAGCCAACGGTGGGATACCACCCTGTGGTTATCGAAGTTCTAACTTTGGGCCCTGAATCGGGTCTAGGGACAGTGTCAGGTGGGCAGTTTGACTGGGGCGGTCGCCTCCTAAAATGTAACGGAGGCGCCCAAAGGTTCCCTCAGAATGGTTGGAAATCATTCGTGGAGTGCAAAGGCATAAGGGAGCTTGACTGCGAGAGATACATCTCGAGCAGGGACGAAAGTCGGGCTTAGTGACCTACCGGTGCAGAGTGGAATGGCCGGTAATCAACGGACAAAAGTTACCCCGGGGATAACAGGCTTATCTCCCCCAAGAGTTCACATCGACGGGGAGGTTTGGCACCTCGATGTCGGCTCATCGCATCCTGGGGCTGTAGTCGGTCCCAAGGGTTGGGCTGTTCGCCCATTAAAGCGGTACGCGAGCTGGGTTCAGTCCGTCGTGAGACAGGGCGGTCCCTATCTGCTGCAGGCGTAGGATATCTGAGAGGAGTTGACCCTAGTACGAGAGGACCGGGTTGAACGAACCTCTGGTGCACCAGTTGTTCCGTCAGGAGCATAGCTGGGTAGCTAAGTCCGGAAAGGATAACCGCTGAAAGCATATAAGTGGGAAGCCTACCTCAAGATTAGATATCCCTTGGAGGAAATGGCGCTTCGGTGCCAGGTCCTTCACTAAAGGCAACCTGAAGACGACAGGTTTAATAGGCGGGATGTGTAAGCTCAGCAATGAGTGTCCTGTATAAGGAACTGAAGGAAATTGATTCTGCTGAAGATCGGGATAGCTTGCTATTCCGGACAGATGCGGATGATATGGAATTCGGCAGCAGACCCGTACTAATCAGCCGTGAGGCTTGATCGTATCATCAGAAGTTATAAGGTATTTGAAAAATTTTAATAGTAAGTTTCAGGAATTAAATCATAGTTCCTTTTGCTTACAGATGAAAACAGATTTGCCGGTGGTGATAGCGGTGGAGAAACACCCGTTCCCATTCCGAACACGGAAGTTAAGCCCACCAGCGCCGATGGTACTGGTCTGGAGACGGATTGGAAGAGTAGGTCGCTGCCGGTAATTTTTTTTATGTCCCGGAACAAGAAGTCCTATATTGTCAGGATGGATTAATATTATCTTGCTGTTCAGACCTTTCATATTCATATTTTCAATATTTATTATCCAGATGCCTGCATATTTGTTTGCCCATTCCCTGAACCCGCACATAGCAGAACTGTTATCTCCTTCCGCAAGGATATACGCGTTTTACGAGAATTATTCAAGGCCGACGGTCTTTGGATATAACGAAAGAGTCAGTTTCAGCAACTGTTTCACCGGGATTACAGTACATACAGCAAAGGGTATGGACTACGGGCTGTCTTTGGGAACCGGCGGATCGGAACTGGCTGGAAGAACTACGTCGGAATACGGGTATGAAATACGCGGCAGTATATCGGGTAATATCTGGGGAGATCTGGTAGTATTCCCGGCCTGGAGATGGAATCTTACCATTTCGCACGGATTGGCAACTTACAAGAGATACCAGAGCTATGATATCGATATAGAACACAGGATGTTTGGAGCCGGTCTCGCTCTTATATGTGCCAGACAGATAGGATTTCTGACACCGTATGCGGGCGCGGAGTTCTATACTGTAGAAGACAATTACAGCGAAAATATGACTGGTACCTCTTATATTTCAGAGAACAGCGGCGTTTCAATGCTGACAGGCATAAAAATAACGGTACATGAACTCTTTTATATATCGCTGGAAGGACAGTTTCTTGACGTTAAGTCTATATCAGGTGCCATGAACCTGCTATTATAAGGGGGACAATGATGAAAAATCGTATATATATTATGATGTTCTTGGTTCTGTTTCAGGTAGGCTGCAGTACTCAGAAAAGAGATGAAAGTATAGAAAAATACAGGGTTGGACTTGTCTTTGATATCGGCGGCCGAGGTGATAAGTCTTTTAATGATGCTGCGTACCTGGGTCTCAACAGGGCGGAACAGGAACTGGGAGTTTATACAGAGTATATCGAACTTGCTTCCGGCGTAGACCGGGAATCGGCGTTACGTGTTTTCGCGGCAAAGGGATTTGATGTGATATTCGGTATAGGGTTCATGTTTACAGATGATATAACAAGGCTTGCACGTGAATACCCGCAGTTGCAGTTCGCCTGTGTAGATTATACTATCGGTGCCGAGACCAGCATACCTAATAACCTGGCGGCACTAAGGTTCAGAGAAGAAGAGGGCGCTTTTCTGGTCGGGGCAATCGCAGGGCTTACTACTAAAAGGGGAGCAATAGGTTTCATAGGCGGTATGGACATCCCGCTTATTAACAAGTTTGAAGCAGGTTACCGCATGGGCGCAAAAATGGTCTTTCCCGAATGCAGGGTGATTGTCTCGTATGCCGGGGGAACAAGCGAGGCTTTCAAAAATCCTTCAAGGGGAAAAGAACTTGCCAGATCTCAGTATGTGAACGGAGCGGATATCATCTTTCACGCTGCCGGATCGACGGGACTGGGCGTTTTTGAGGCTGCCCGTGACATGGATAAACTTGCAATAGGAGTCGACTCGGATCAGTTCCATGAAGCCCCCGGCCATGTACTTACATCTATGATCAAAAGAGTCGATAATGCTGTGTATAAAACAATAAAAGATGCGATGGCCGGCGCCTTTTTTAGCGGGGTGCAGAGCTTCGGACTTGCCGAAAACGGTATAGGGTATGTTTATGATGATAATAACAGGGAACTGATACCGGAACACATCATAGAAAAGGTGGAAAAACTCAAAGAAAAGATCATAAACGGCCAGATAGAGATACCAGTCGAATAATAGATGTCCTCTCTTGCAGTAGAACTGCGTAATATAACAAAAAAATATCCGGGTATAACTGCCAACGATAATGTAAGCCTCGGGGTGATGAGGGGGGAAATACATGCACTTGTCGGTGAAAACGGCGCCGGCAAGACTACTCTAATGAATATCCTTTACGGACTTTTACGTCCTGACAGCGGAAAGATATTCGTAAAAGGAAACAGGATAAGTTCGGAAAATCCTCATACGGCAATAAAGCATGGCATAGGTATGGTTCATCAGCATTTCATGCTTATCAACAGGTTTTCTGTAGTCCAGAATATCATCCTCGGCAAAGAACCCGGTCCCGGTCCGTTTATCAGCATGAAAAAATCCATGGATATTATCAGTAATCTGGCTGAACGCTACGGACTTGAAGTCGATCCGGTTAAAAAAGTTGGTGATATATCTGTGGGTATGGCTCAGAGAGTTGAGATACTGAAAGTGCTCTACCGCGGAGCGGATATACTTGTGCTGGATGAGCCGACGGCAGTTCTTACACCGCAGGAATCTGAAGAATTCTTCAAAATACTTTCTCTTCTCAGGGAATCCGGGCATACTGTCATATTTATAACCCATAAATTGAAAGAAGTATTCAGAATAGCCGACAGGGTAACTGTTATGAGAAAGGCAAAAGTTGTGGGTGTCAGGCATATAAGTGAGACAAGTCAAACAAAACTATCTCAAATGATGCTGGGAAAAACCGTATCGGGAAACATAGAAAAACCTCTGACAGAACCTGGCCGGAATATCCTTGAAGTAAAAGACCTCTGCCTGCAGGGAGAAGGCGGCGGACATGTCCTGGACATGATATGTCTGTCCGTTAGAAAAGGCGAAATAGTAGGTATCGCAGGTGTCCAGGGCAGCGGTCAGACTGAATTGATGGAATCGCTTTGGGGACTAAAGAGGATAACATCCGGGTCGATACACTATTCGGGAAAGGATATAACAGGACTGTCACCTGCTGACAGGGCATCTATGGGGATATCTTATATACCTGATGACAGGCAGCGCTTCGGGCTTGTTATGGAATACCCGGTCAGCCTGAACCTGGTTCTGGGCAGGCACAGGGAACCGTCTTTTTCCGGCAGGTATATCATGAAACACAGCAATATCCGGGATATGTCTAAAAGGATAGTATCTGAATACGGTGTATACCCGAACGATATCCGTATTACGGCTGCATCTCTTTCCGGCGGTAATCAGCAGAAACTCGTTGTTGCCAGGGAGATAAACCGTGATCCGTGGCTGATATTGGCGTCTAATCCTACGAGGGGAGTAGATATCGGAGTTGTACAGGAGATATACAGAAAGCTTATGGAAGAGGTTTCACGCGGGAAAGGCATACTTCTTGTTTCATCGGATCTCAATGAGATTCTGACTCTTTCTGACAGGGTTGCCGTGATGTACGGAGGCCGGATCGCCGGATGGACGACTCCTGATAAAACCGATGAAAAGGAACTTGGGATGATGATGACCGGTGCCGGAGATGGATAAGAAACGGATAATTGTCGGAATATTGTCACCGCTGGCGGCTATATCCGCTTCTCTTGCGGCGGGTGCGCTTATAGTATATTTGACGGGCGAAGACCCTGTAGAAGTGTTTTTGGCGCTTTTCAGGGGTATATTCGGTACTCCTTACGGTATCGGTCAGGTGCTTTTTTACGCTACGCCTCTCATATTTACAGGTCTTGCGGTCTCATATGCTTTTAAAGCAGGTCTTTTTAATATAGGATGCGATGGACAGATGTACATGGGTGCGATACTGTGTGCCTGGTTGGGATGGATGTTCAGAGGTCTGCCGGCATTCTTTCTGTTTCCTGTATGTTTTGCCGGTGCTGTCGCCGGCGGAGCGTTATGGGGTGCCATACCCGGGTTGCTTAAAGCAAGGACAGGAGCGCATGAGGTCATAACAACGATAATGATGAATTTCATAGCCCTTGCTTTGACAAATTATATCGTCTCTGTTCATTTTTCTGTTCCCGGTACGGTCAGGACACCCGATATAGGTGCCGGAGCGCGAATTGCCCGGATTGAACAGCACTTGCCGTTCTTTAAGGGATCGTGCGTTAATTACACCCTGCTGATAGCTCTTGTATCTGTATTTTTCGTCTGGTATGTCCTGTGGCTCAGCCGGGCAGGTTTTGAGACCCGGGCAGCAGGATATAATAAAGACGCGGCAGGTTATGCCGGAATAGACATCCGGAAGATAATTGTGACATCTATGGCGGTTTCAGGCGGTCTCGCCGGAATGGCCGGTATAAATTTCGTGATGGGTTACAAACACTATTTTGAACAGGGATTGTCAGGAGGTGCAGGATTCATGGGCATAGCTGTAGCGCTGCTGGCACGGAACAATCCGTTTAATGTGGTATTATCGGCGCTTTTCTTCGGTGCCATGACATTCGGCGGACTTCTTATAAACTCGATAGTGCCGAAAGAATTAATAGAAATAATGCAGGCTATCGTGATATTCTTTGTTGTAATAGGGAATACCGTTATCACAAAGTTTTTTATTAAGATACATCTACAAAAACCGGTGCAAAAAGAATATGCAGCCGGAGGGAGAACGGATGATTGAATCGGCGTTTTTTATGGCGTTACAGATGATACGCATATCGATACCGTATATCCTTGCGTCCGTCGGAGGTGTTTTTTCCGAGCGTTCCGGTGTAATAAACATAGGGCTTGAAGGTATTATCCTTACCGGCGCTTTCTGTTCTGTGCTCGGCGCATACTATACGTCAAACCCATGGTGCGGAATCACCGCGGGCATTATTGGCGGCGTACTGATGTCCTTGATACATGCTATAGTCTGCATCGAATACAGGGTAAACCAGATAATAAGCGGTGTGGCAGTCAACCTGCTGGCTTCGGGGATAACAAAGTACTTTCTTGTACTTGTTTTTAACTCGTCATCAAATTCCGAGAGGATCATACCGGTCAGTCCGGTGGATCTGCCTTTGATAGGCAGTATAAATCCCATAATTTTAATGACAGCCGGTATAGTAATACTTTTACATATAACACTATTCCGGACGAAATTCGGTTTGAGACTGAGCTCGGTAGGAGAGCATCCAGCCGCGGCGGATACTCTTGGTATCAATGTCAGGTTGATGAAATATGCCGGTGTACTTACAAGCGGTGCGTGTGCCGGTCTTGGCGGTGCATGGCTCGCTATGGAACAGAGTCAGTTTACGGCGGGTATGTCCAACGGCCGTGGTTTTATAGCGCTTGCCGCTATGATATTCGGCAGGTGGACACCACTCGGAGCAACAGGCGCAGCACTTTTATTCGGTTTTGCGGAGAGTATGCAGATACAGCTTCAGTCTTCCGGTGTGAAGATACCCACACAGTTTATCCAGATGATACCTTATGTACTTACTATAGTTCTTATCGCGCGGTTCGTCGGAAAATCCGATCCGCCGGAAGCTGCAGGCCAACTGTATCCGGAATAGACTATTTTGTAATATACAAATGTCTGACATAGAGCATCTGCAAAACTGTATTTAATAGAACAACAAAATATGCGAGGATACTTGACTTAAAAAAAAACCTTCAATATAATCATTTATTATGTACTGGTTTGAACTCTATTTTGAGAAGTTCTACTTTTATATAAGCGCACCGGCTTTTTTGGCATTAAAACTGTTAATTGAAATATAATAAAAACGGTAAATTGGATGTTTCTATGAGGAAAATGGATAGCGAAGATAAAAATAATACCGATGAGAAAGAAGATCTCAAAAAAACATTAGCAAAAGATAAAATTGTTGAAGAGAATCAAGATCTTACTTGTGATGTAAAACAAAGCACATCTGTAGAGACCACAAATGAGATAAGCATATTGTCAAATATCTTTAGCAATATAGCTAAGAATCTTATTGATGCCATACAGAAATCGGAGAATAAGAATATTCCTCTTGAAGAGGCGGATAGGTTTAAAAGTGAGTTCCTGTCAGACACGATGGTGCAGGTCGCCGATATATTAGAAGAAAAGAACACAAAGTTAAAAGAAACTCAGGAACAACTTGTTCAAGCTGAGAAGATGGCCAGCATAGGGATTGTTACGGCAGGAGTGGTACATGATATCAATAACTTGCTGGGCTCCATGTTAACAAATACGCAAATGCTTTTAATGATCGAAGAAGATGAAAATAAAAAAGAAAGCCTGAATCTGATGCAGCGGGCTATAAGACAGTGCAAGAATATGGTAAAGGATCTTCTCGACTATGCAAGGAAAGAGACTATTGTCATTGACCAAAAGCAAATAAATCTGAATACTTCTCTTGAAGAAGCCTGCAACTTGATGCAAGTGGAAATAGAAAAAGACCAGATAAAGCTTGAGAAGGAGTTTTCCGAAAATATTCCAGAAGTACAGGCTAATGAAAATGAACTTATACAGGTCTTTACAAATGTTTTGGTTAATGCCCGGAAAGCTATACGGAAATCAGAGAGGGCTGTGGGTGAAAGAAAAATAATCATTAAAACTTCGCAGGACAGCGATCATGTGATAATAGATATAATTGATAACGGATGCGGTATACCGGATGAGATCAGAGGAAGAATATTCGATCCTTTCTTCACGACTGAAGATGCAGGTAAGGGAACAGGTCTGGGTCTTTCCATAACTAAGACGATCATTGACAGACATAAAGGCATTATCGAATGTAAGTCAAAATTGGATGAAGGAACGACTATGTTCATCAAATTGCCGAAAATAGCAGTTATTGTATGTTAGCAATCCATTTAAGCGGTCAACAGGAACGCGGCCGGTTATAGCATGAACGAAAATAAAGAGAATAAGAACAATTTGGAAAAGAATCCTGCCGGAACCCCGGATGAAAAAATCCTTGTGTGTGATGATGACGATAAACTGAGAAGAACAATTCAGATGCTGCTCGAGAGAAAAGGCTACAATATCGTTACCGTAGATTGCGGGAAGAAACTATTAGAAAAAATTGATGATGATTATTACGAACTGATCGTGCTTGATATGCGTATGCCGGATATGGATGGGATACGGGTTCTGGAATATTTGAAAAAGAAACAGATAGGAAAGATGAAAAGCAATGTGATAATAATAACCGGACACGCCAGCGAAGATATTCCGATAAAAGCTCTTAATCTTGGCGTTACGGATTATATTTTAAAACCGTTTGAACTTCCGGAATTCCTGTTAAGTGTAGAACGGAATATGAAGCTTGTGCGTGTGATGAAAGAAAAGGAACTCTTTTTTAAAAAAATGGTAGAAAAAAGTGCGGGATTGAAATTGACACAAAGTGAGATGGAAAAGCTGAAATCGATCCTGGAATCGGAAAGCAAGGCTTAGCCGGCAGGAGAGGATAATCAGATGAACGAACAGGAAAAAAAAGAACGGGAACAAAAAGAAAATCAGTTGCTGGATGAAATAACGAACGAGAAGAGTGCTGGTGAAAAGATACTTTTATGCGATGATGATGAGATTTTTCAAGATACGATTAAAAAACTTCTAAAGACGCGCGGCTATATGGTAGAAGCAGTGTATACCGGTAAAGAAGCAATCGCGAAGATAAAAAACAATTATTACGAGCTTGTTATCCTCGATAGCCGCATGCCTGATATCGACGGGATCGAAGTGCTGAAGCAGACCAGAGATATACGGGCAGACAATAAAACTAATGTGGTAATGGTAACAGGGTACGCCAGTGAAAACATACCGTTGGAAGCATTGAAGCTGGGTGTTGCCGATTATCTGCTCAAACCTTTTGAATTACCGCATTTTATACATGTTGTTGAGCACAACATGAAACTGATACGGGCAATGAATGACAGGGAATTTTTTTATAACAGGATGCTGCAGAAAAGTAATGAACTGAATTTATCTGAAGAAGAACTTAAAAAACTCAAGGAAACTGTGAAAAAACTGAGACCTGATATAGAAGTCTAAAAACAGGTATATACAGCTTTTATCATATCTTTTTTTCAATATTGACCTTAAATCCAT
>JBDRKX010000028.1:0-2218 GCA_043813605.1 Elusimicrobiota bacterium
CCAACTGATAGAATCGGAACTTTATGATGAAAATAAGTGATATATACTCCCCGGATAAAACAGTTTTTTCATGTGAGGTCTTCCCGCCTAAACCCGAGAATGACATTGACATAATATACGGTACAATAGAGGAATTAAAGGAGATCGCGCCTGATTTCTTGAGCGTTACATACGGTGCAGGCGGCGGGACAAGATTACGCACTCTCGAAATTTCGTCCAGGATAAAGAACACATATAAAATGGAATCCCTTATGCATCTCACTTGCATAGATAACCGATCCCAAGACATATTGAAAATACTTAAAGACATGCAGTCCGCCGGCATTGAGAACATCCTTGCCCTGAGGGGTGATATAGCAGATAAAAACCCGAAGAAAGAAGATCCTTCAGGTGATTTCGAGTATGCGGGCGACCTGGTACAGTTTATACATGATAACACGGACTTATGCATAGGAGTAGCCGGTTATCCGGAAATACATCCTGAATCCGGCACAGCGAAAGATGATATACAAAATCTCAGGAATAAGGTCAGAAAAGGCGCTTCTTTTATCATAAGCCAGCTTTTTTTTCAGAATGATTTTTTCTATAGTTTCCTTGATAAATTTCTTGACAGTATTGCCGCCGACAACCTGGATATACATATTTCAGCCGGGATAATGCCCGTGTTTAAGGCCAATCTCTTAAATAGAATAATCAGCTTGAGCGGGTCCACTGTCCCGTTAAAACTGCAGTCTCTGATAGACAAATACGGTGATAAACCGGAAGATATGGAAAAAGCAGGTATTGACTATGCCTCCAGGCAGATCGAGGACCTTATAAGACAGCAAGTTGATGGTATACACCTGTATACGATGAATAATGCTCAACTTGCTAAAACGATCGCGCATAATGCAGGGTTGAGGTGAACTGTCAAATGGATATTGACCAAAGAAAGAATACAGCATTTTTCGTTCTGGCAGCCGTTCTCCTGTTAGCCTCACTTCTGATACCCACATCGGTGATCAGGGAGATGAAAATATACCAGTGTACAGAATGCGGCGCCCTTGAAATACTGAGTATATACACATATGGTTTCTGGCATTTAATACCTGATATAAGCCATATCTCGAAATATAATTATTCAAATAAAAAAATATTACAAATTAACCATAAGCACCACAAATGGATCGTTCCTATTGACCACACATATTCAGGGACAAACCTTATAGACGATAAATACCGGTATTTTTCTTTTGTCCTTGTTTTCCTTATGTTTTTTAACAGATTCATAATCCGGCGGCACCTGGCAAATATAGATATTCTTAATGCAATATTAAAATATAAAGGCTTATTTAGAGTATTCTCGCTGATGCTGTTTCTCTTGGTATTCCTCATGATACTCATAGTGCTTCTATCTTTTATGTCACAGTTCAAGAACAGCAGTATTCCCATGCTTAAGCTATATAAACAGGTACAGAATGCTCAGGTTCCCGGTGACACACAGAATATAGAAAAGCTTATGGAAAAATTCGGCGGTAATCCTTCAGATAGCGGCAATACTGCTGATCCGGGTACACTTTTAAAAAAATTCAATCCTGGAGCTTCCGGAAACGGCTCTTCCTCATCATCATCGTCTGAAGAAAGTCCGAGTTTTCTCCAGAACCTTGAATTACAGAGCTACGGTTCCGCAAGCACCGGTGACAGCTTTGATAATAGTGACAATAGTAATGATTACAGCAACAATGTTCTCAATAATAGTTCTTTCAATGGCTTACGCTCACCGGAAAATGCAGGTTTCCTGAAGGGACTCCTTAACAACCTCCTTTTTTTCCGGGAAAGGGCAGAAGAGAAAAAAAAAGATTATGAATATCTGAACAGTCTTCTTGATATACAGGAGGGCAGGGAAGAGTAGGGTACTCTAGGGTATACTAGGGTATACTAAAGGGGTATAACGGTGGGTTGTATTTTTCTATATATTGGGTTACTATTACAGATATTCTAGCAAATATATGTATTTAAGACCTGCTAATACAAAAAAAGACACTGGAAGCATTTTAGCTCATACTCTGTTAGTCTTTATCGTCTGTACAGCACTAATAGCTGTTTCTATACCTATCTACAGGGCTATCTCTAAAAGGATTATGCTCTCAGAAGGAGGATCTCTTGTAAACCATATAGCAGAACAGGAAAAAGTGTATAACGACAATTAAAAATACCGACCGGCGACAATTAGAATTAC
>JBDRKX010000029.1:0-23520 GCA_043813605.1 Elusimicrobiota bacterium
GGAGATATGACTGACGGATATATACTCGACGGTTTTCCGCGTACATTAAGCCAGGCTGAGGAATTTGATAGTATAGATACTCTCGATTATGTTCTTTATATCTCTATTCCAGAAGGAGAAGTGCTAAAGAGGTTACTTGGACGCCGGTCATGTGAAAGCTGTAACACGCAATACAATGTATATTTGGATGATATAGATGATATGTGCTGCAAATGTGATGGAAAGATAATAAAAAGGGAAGACGATACTGAAGAAACCATAAAGATCAGAATAAGGAATTATCTTGAACAGACAAAACCTCTGGTAGATTACTATAAAAAGAAGAACCTCCTGCGGGAGATAGACGGAACTGAAGATATCGACCGGGTTTTTGATAATATAACCAGGGTTATTGCTAATTAGATTTTCTGTAGATTGGAATCAGGATATTTTTTTTAATACCGGCCCGGATAAAAGTGATAGATGTTCTTTGAGCAAACAGACCGCTGATGATTGACATAAAAAGTCCGGCGGAAATAGAGATAATGTATACCGGAGGCCATCTTCTGTCAGAGATCGCAGGAGAACTGAAAGAGATGGCGGCTGTCGGGATAACGACAATGGATATCGAAAAAAAGGCAAGGGAACTGTTCGGAAAAAAGAAAGTCGAACCTGCTTTTCTGAATTACGGCGACCCGCCTTTTCCTGCAACTATCTGCACATCCATTAACGATGAAATAGTCCATGGCATACCTTCATATGACAGGGAACTGTCTGACGGAGATATACTCAGTGTTGATCTTGGCGGGATCTGGAATGGTTTTTATACAGATATGGCCTTTACAGTGGGGGTCGGCAATCTTGGCAACGAGCAGACCCGTATAATGGATATAACACGCGAAGCACTTGAAACAGGTACTTCAAAAATGTATACTAACAACAAATTATACGATATATCATGGTCAATACAGCGTGTTGCTGAAGACGCAGGCTTTAGTGTAGTAAGATGTCTGGTGGGTCACGGTGTAGGCCGTTCGCTTCATGAGCCGCCGCAAGTGCCTAATTACGGTAAAAAAGGCACCGGGATGACTCTGAAAAAGGGGATGGTATTCGCGCTTGAGCCTATGCTTAATGCCGGGACATATATGGTGAAAACGAAGGATGATAACTGGACTGTGGTAACGGCAGACGGCAGATTGTCCTGCCATTTTGAAAATACTGTAGCAGTTACTGATGGTGAGCCCAGGAAATTAACGGAATTATATGACTAGCGGGAAAGATACTATTGAAGTAGAAGGAGTGGTTATTGAAGCCCTTCCTAATACTATGTTTAAAGTAAAAATTGATGAAGGCGGAGAGCTTCTTGCTCATATTTCGGGCAAGATGCGGGTAAGATATATCAGGGTACTTACGGGTGACAGGGTCAGACTTGAGATAAGCAAGTATGATCCTACAAGGGGAAGGATCATATACAGGATCGGGTAAATGTATCCAGTAAAGAAAAATGGGAGGTTTATATAAATGAAGGTTAGAGCTTCGGTCAAGCCGATTTGTCCGAATTGCAAGATTATACGCAGAAAAGGTGTGGTGAGGATCTTATGTTCCAATCCCCGCCATAAGCAGAGGCAGGGATAAATGGCAAGAATAGCAGGAATAAATATACCCAAGGAAAAAAAGGTTAAAATAGGATTGACCTATATATTTGGTGTGGGTCATAATATCGCTTCGGAATTAATTAAATCTTCAGGTGTTGACGGCGAAAAAAGAGTACATGAGCTGACTGATGATGAAGTAGATAAACTCCAGAAAGCGCTACATGACTATAAAGTTGAGGGAGAGCTGAGAAGATCTGTTAAGGATGATATTCAGCGTCTGGTTAATATCGGTAGTTATAGGGGAGTCAGGCACAGAAAAGGGCTCCCGCTCAGAGGTCAGAAAACTAAGACGAATGCCCGAACCCGAAAAGGTAAAAGAAGGGCAGTCACAAAATCTAAAAAAACGACAAGGTAACAGCATATGGTAAAGCAAATTGATACAAAGAAAAAGAAAAAAAGAAAGGCAAAAGTCGATATCGGGATAGCATATGTCAAAAGCACTTTTAACAATACTATTGTTTCGATAACTGATGATGACGGAAATGTGTTGACATGGGCCAGCGCGGGTTCTCTAGGTATGAAAGGTTCGAAAAAAGGAACAGCTTACGCGGGCGGCCTGGCTGCACAGGAAGCGGCAAAAACAGCTATAAAGAACAACGGCATGAGAAGTGTTAATGTGAAGGTCAAGGGGCCGGGATCTTCCAGGGAAACGGCAGTAAGAAGTCTCGAATCGGCCGGGCTGGGTATCCTGTCAGTACAGGATATTACGGCAGTACCGCATAACGGTTGCCGGCAACCGAAGCCGAGGAGGGTGTAGTAATGGCTGTATACAGAGGGGCCGTTTGTAAATTATGCAGAAGAGAGAAAAAAAAGCTCTATCTTAAAGGACAGAGGTGTCTTACGGCAAAATGTTCATATGAAAAAAGGCAATATCCTCCGGGCCAGCATGGCCAGAGACGCGGCAAGATTACGGAATACGGTATCCAGTTGAGGGAAAAACAGGAATTGAAAAGAACTGTTTTTATGACAGAAAAACAGTTTCGGATATTTTTCAGAAAAGCCGAAAAAGAAGAAGGCCCTACGGGTGAAAATCTTCTTATTAAACTTGAATGCCGTATTGATAACGTGGTAAGGAGGCTCGGATTAGCTTCTTCGATAATGCAGGCGAGACAGATGGTACTCCACAAGATGATAAAAGTAAATGGCAAGATATGTAATGTGTCGTCTTCAGTAGTTAAGGAAGGAGATACGATATCGGTTGCCGAAAAATATAAAAAAATTGAAGTAATAAAAAAATCGCTGGAAGATGCTGAAAGTACAGGTCTTCCGGAATGGTTGAATTTAGATACTGCTATACTGCAGGGAACTGTTTTGAGAAAGCCGACAAGAGATGAAATAAGCCTTGTAGGTGGTGATGTAAAAGAGAACCTCATAGTTGAGCTGTATAGCAAATAGGAATTTTTGGCGGGTTTGATTATTTTTTTGAGATCATCCCAGATCGATGAAATTCGATAAACATATAATCAAAAAAAGGAGGATATAATATGAAATTCAGGGATTTCCAGCTTCCCAATAAGATAAAATGGATCGTGGAAGAAGATAATTACGGTAAATTCGCATGTGAGCCTTTTGAAAGGGGATACGGACATACTGTCGGTAATTCTTTAAGAAGGATACTTCTTGCCTCTATGGAGGGCGCGGTAATTACTGCTATAAAAATAGACGGAGTACAGCACGAATACACAGCAATGGAGGGTGTTAAAGAGGATGTGCTGGAAATTATATTCAATCTGAAACAGCTCAGATTCAAACTCTATACGGAAGAACAACAACGCATTCAGCTTAATGTCAGCAATAAAAGTAACGTTAAGGCTGCCGATTTTGTATTGAATGAATCAGTTGAACTGTATAATCCTGATGCTCATATAGCTACGCTTGACAAGAACGGCAAGTTGTCGATGGAAGCGACTATTGAAAAGGGCCGCGGATATTCACTTGCTTCCCGGCGTCAGGAGTTAGTAACTTCCATTGGCGAAATACCTCTTGATGCTGCATTTTCCCCGGTTAGGAAAGTCAATTATGATGTTGAAAATGCCAGGGTAGGACAAGCAACCGACTATGACAAGCTTGTCATGGAGATATGGACAGATGGCAGTATTAAGCCGAGTGAAACAGTGGCTTATGCAGCGCAGATATTGAAGAAATCTATAGATGTATTTGAAATATCCGACCTGGAAGAGATAGAACTCGGAGAAGAAGCTGTACGGGAAAAAGATCAGGAAGAGATCCTTAATATGCAGATAGAAGAGATGCATATCGGTACAAGGATAATGAACTCCCTCAGACAGGCGGATATTAAAACTGTCGGAGAGCTTATAGAGAAAACCGAGGGCGAGATATTGAAGCTGGATAAAGTCGGTAAAAAATCTATAGATGAGATCACGGAAAAACTTAAGAAGATCAATGAAGAGAAGGGCACTGACTTTAAGTTGAAGGGGTGAGCGTTGAATATTAACCAGAAAAGAAAAATCAAGATCCTGACATACCAGTTAATAAAAAAAGGCAGGGTAACGACTACTGTTCCTGCTGCTAAGGAAGTCAGAAAGAAGGCTGAGAGACTTATTACCCGGTCGAGAAAAGACAGTGTTTCAAACAGAAGATATGCGTCTGGAATACTGCCTAAAGACGGTATGAAGAGACTGTTTGATGTTATTGGTCCTGCCAGTGCCGGAAGGAACGGAGGATATACAAGGCTGCTGCGTCTTGGAAAGAATAGAAAAGGGGATGGTGCGGAGCTCTGTATCTTGGAAATAATCGATGTTTAATTATCTGTTTGGATTATTTTCTAATGATATGGGAATCGACCTCGGAACAGCTAATGTCCTTGTTTATGTAAAAGGCCGGGGAATAGTACTCAGGGAACCTTCTGTAGTTGCAATCAATAAGGATACGGATGAGATACTGGCAGTAGGCATGGATGCTAAGAGAATGCTTGGCAGGACACCTGCAAACATAACGGCAGTCAGGCCTTTGAAAAACGGTGTAATTGCAGATTTTGAAACAACAGAAAGGATGATCAGGTATTTTATTAAAAAAGTCCATGCCAGAAAGAGTCTGCTTCATCCAAGAATAGTGATAAGTGTACCGTCTGCGTGTACAGAGGTTGAAAGAAGAGCTGTGAGAGAGTCCGCCGAACGCGCAGGCGCAAGAGAAGTATACTTAATAGAAGAACCGATGGCTGCCGCTATAGGAGCGGAGCTTCCTGTGCATGAACCGGCAGGCAATATGATTGTGGATATAGGCGGAGGGACTACAGAAGTTGCTGTGATTTCTCTGGGAGGAATGGTTTTAACAAATGCTTTAAGAATTGCGGGGGATGATTTTGATCAGGCTATAGTCGAGTATTTTAAGGAAAAGGAGAATCTGATTATCGGTGAGAGGTCTGCTGAAGAAGCAAAAATAAAGATAGGGTCAGTATATCCTGGCACGGAATCCAAGGAAATGGAGATGAAGGGAAGGGATCTGGTAAGTGGTCTGCCGAAGACTATCACAATATCAACTGATGATATCAGGGAATCTTTAGCGGAACCGATGAAAGAACTGGTTAAAGTAATAAAAGACACTCTCAATCGAACTCCTCCGGAACTATCCGCAGATCTGGTCGACCGGGGAATTGTCCTGGTCGGTGGGGGAGCCTTGCTCGGCGGCATAGCAGAACTTTTAAGAGAAGCTACTGAACTTCCGGTTCATATAGCGGACGAACCACTTAACTGTGTGGTAATGGGTACAGGAAAATACTTGGAGCAGATGGAAAACCTGAAAAAGACCCAGAGGAAATCACTATATAATAACCGCTACTGAACTTAGTCCCCTCCATAGAACAATAGTAAAAACAAATTGAATAGAAGAGCGGCATTACATGTCTTTATTCTGTTAACTGCGATCAGTATGACCATAATCTGTTTGAACGGTCTGCAGTCGGTGAAAATTATCAAAAATATTCTGCTGCATGTATTCTTCCAGGCGTCAAGGGGTGTCGAATATCCGATCGATAAGATAAATTCATTTTCAGAACGAATTAATATTATGTTGGATGCATACGATGAGAACATAAAGCTCAAAGAAAAAGTTAAAGTACTTGAAGCGCAGAATATACTTATGAAATACCGTGAAACAGAGATCCAAAGACTTAATGAATTGCTTAATTTCGAAAAGTATACTGCGGGAAAGCTCTTAGCCGGTAAAATCTTATTACAGTTTCCGGATACATATTTTGCCGGGATCAATATTAACAAAGGAAAGAAACACGGTATAAAGAAAGACCTTCCAGTATTATCAGTCCATGATTCTAAATGGATAGTAGTGGGCAGGACAGAAGAGGTATATGATGATTTCACAAAAGTCGTACTTATTACATCATCTGATTTCAGATGTGCTGCGGAAGTGAACGGAAAATACTGCGGTGTAATAAAAGGCCAGGATAGATGGGAACTCAGGATGGATTATCTGTCACCTGATGCGGAAATAAGAGAAGGTGACGAGATCACAACATCAGGTAAAGGCGGTATATTCCCGCCCGGACTGTTTATAGGTGATATCACGGGAATAAAGACACTGGAGTTTTCAAAGGGGAAAACTGCTACTGCAAAGAGCTATCGTTATCCGCAGGACATAAGCAGCGTATATCTGCTTTTAAAGGAAGATTAATGCTGAGAGTTTTAACAGTTACTTTCATAGTCCAGATTTTACTGCTCAGATATATAATATCGGGAGAAACAGGAATAAACCTTTTTTTGATAGTTACCATAGAAATGGCACTCATCAAAGGTAGTCTGTATGGAGAAGTGACAGGATTTATAACAGGACTTATCGAAGATGTAGCGCATATGGGCGTAATCGGATCAAGGGCACTGATAAGAACCCTTGTGGGATTCCTCACAGGCAGCTTAAAAGGTAAATTCGCGGCCGGAAATATACTTTTCCAGTTTATTGTAACATTCATTGTATTTGTGGTACATGGGATATTTATTTACCTGTTACGGCTGGTATTCGGATTACCACCCTCATCATTACACAGGTTGTTTATGAATGCCGGACTGAATGGCCTGATAGCACCGTTAATATACTCTTTACTTAAGGGAACGGATGCCGGGTAAGAAGTACTATTTCTGGTGGAAGAATCAGCATTCCCGGAGGTTTACATGGCTAAAAGTATCAATAGTCGTATTCTGGGGAATTTTTATTTTCAGGCTTTTTTATCTGCAGCTTATTGAGGGCAATTATTACTGGATGAAAGCAGAAAACAACAGGCTTCAGTATTATCGGCTTCAGGCCCCCAGGGGACTGATATTTGACAGGAATGGGACAAAACTGGTCGGGAATCAGCCAAGGTATTCCTTATATGTGTCAATGCAGGGTCTCCTGAATGAAGAGAAACGATCGATCTCACGTAGACTCTCTGAAATCACAGGCATTAATAAAGAAAAGATACTGGAGAGATTCAGTTCAGGTGACCGGTTGCCTTTCAGTGTAGTAAAACTGATTTCGCATCTTTCGTCAGAAGAAATAGCGCGTATAGAAGAAAATATTCACCATCTTCCCCATACCTCAATACAGATAGAACATCGCCGGCGATATCCATTCGGTAAAAACGGTTCACACATTTTAGGGTATTTGGGCAAGATAAGCAACAAAAGCCTTAACGAGATGAAGAAATACGGCTACAGACTAAGAGACGAAATAGGGAAATGCGGTGTAGAGAAAAAATACGATCTTATGGTGAGGGGGGAAGACGGTTACAGTGAAGTAGAGGTTGAGGTTTCCGGGAGACAACAGAGAGTTATAAAGACATGTGATGCTAAGATAGGAAACAATCTGCTTCTCACGATCGATTGGGATCTTCAGGAGACTGCCATGAAGGCAATGGGAGATAAAGAGGGAGCAGTTGTCGCAATGGATCCTGGAACAGGTGAGATCCTTGTCTGGCTTTCTAAGCCGGGATTTGACCCGGAAGATTTTACGCTGCCGCTAACAGCAGATAAAGCGGAAGAGTTGTTCAAAGATCCGCGGCATCCGCTTTATGACAGAGTAATACAGGGGCAATATGCACCGGGGTCTATTTTTAAGTTGATAACTGCATTGGCTGCATTGGAGGAAGACGAAGAGAATGTCGAACAGGAATTCACATGTGATGGCGCGATCGTACTGGGATATGACAGAAGAGTGTTCAGGTGCTGGAAAGATAAACATCATGGGAAGCTGAAACTTCTGGATGCTATAGCAAATTCATGCAATGTGTATTTCTATCAACTGGGAATAAAAACAGGCGCGTACAATATTTACAGGACAGCAAAAAAGATGGGTTTGGGAAAACCGGCCCAGAACATGTTTGAAAAAGAGAAATCAGGTAATATTCCCGATGCCAGATGGAAAAAGGAATATTTCGGCAGCGGCTGGTATCCCGGCGACACTGCTAACATGAGTGTAGGGCAGGGATATGTGCTTGTAAACCCTCTTCAACTGTTAAGGATGGTATCCGCAATAGCTATGAAAGGAATGTCCTATGAACCGTATCTCCTTAAGCTGGTTATTTCACCTGACAGGAAGGTAATACTGAAAAACACTCCCAAGCTTGAAGAAAAAATAAATATTTCGGAAGCGATTTTTGATAAGATAATCGATGGAATGGAAAGAGTAACAAAATACGGTACTGCACAGTTTCTTAATCTTCCGCTTGAAGTTGCCAGCAAAACCGGAACTGCTGAAAGTCCCGGCGGTGAAGATAATTCATGGTATGTGTGTTTTGCGCCGGTAGACGACCCTCAGATAGCAATAGTAGTACTTGTTGAAAACGGCGGTTACGGCTCAGTTGCGGCTATGCCGGTAGCCAGGGAAATACTGAAAAAGAAATTTCTGGCGGTAAACTGATGAAACGGAAGATCGAACAGATACTTATATTCACAGTGGTATTACTGGGGCTATGGAGCATAATAGTGGTTTTAAGTACGACCATTAATACGCCTGAGTATAGAATATTATATATAAAACAGGCGGCCGCCTTTGTTGCAGGATTATGCGTTATGCTGATAATGCGGAATTTTTCATATAAGATTCTTGAGGAATTGAGCCCTATTCTCTTTGTTGTATCGGTTCTTATGCTTGTGGCTGTTCTGGTTTTCGGCGTAGAGATCAACGGGAGCCGCAGGTGGTTCGATCTCGGAATATTTCATTTTCAGCCGGTTGAATTCGCAAAATTTACAACCATAATATTTGTGGCGATGCTGCTTGAAAAATATAACAGCACAATATTGAGTGTCATATCTGTTGCTGTCGTTGCAGGGCTTGTTATTACACAGCCGGATGCGGGTTCGAGTTTGATATTTTTTCCTGTACTTGCTGTTATGCTGATCATTTCAAGGCAGAATACAAACTGGATGATCTTTGCAGCACCGTTTGCGCTGATTACCATAATATCTCTTTTTATCGAAAGTTATCTGAATGTGAAGGGGACAAGCCTGTTAAATACCAAAAGCCTGCTGCTGCCGGTCATTATAACCGTACTGATAACTGCAGTATTTTCAGAATTCATGAAGATCAACAGGGCTTTAAAAAAGAAATATCTTCTGTTCCTGATCGCGGTCTTCTGGATATCAATAGGAGTAGGGATAGCAGGCTCAAAAATGCTGAGAGTATATCAGAAGAAGAGAATTGTATCGTTTATGATGCCTGAAATGGACCCTCTTGGTGCAGGATATAATGTACGTCAGTCCCTTCTGGCAGTCGGTTCCGGCAGAATGCTGGGTAAAGGACTTTTCGGCGGGACCCAGACTCAGCTGGGATTTCTGCCCGTAAGACATACAGATTTTATTTTTGCTTCTATTGGGGAAGAACTCGGATTTGCCGGTGCTGCGGCAATGCTTTTTATGCTCGGAATACTGCTCTGGCAATGCGTGAGGGTAATGGAGAGGAGTGAAGATTACGGAGGCCGTCTTATTGCGGGAGGCATATTTACGCTTATTTTGGTACAGGTGATAATAAACATCGGTGTAACACTTGGACTTCTTCCTGTTATAGGAATTCAATTGCCCCTGGTTTCATACGGGGGAACCGGCATGGTCTTTTATATGACACTCATTGGTGTGATATTGAATATAAACAGAAAGACGGAGATCATAGGAAGATGATGAACGACTGGGAAAATACACTCCTTAAAATGCAGAAACCCGGAAAGTACCTGGGTACTGAGTTCAACCGGTACGAAAAAAAAGATAACGGATTCCGGTTCCTGCTGGCTTTTCCAGATGATTATGTAATAGGTATGAGCAGCCTGGGTTATCATACTGTAGGTAATATTATCAACAGGCATACGGAATTTTCATGTGAAAGGTGTTTTGCTCCGGCAGTTGATATGGAATCATGGATGCGCAAAAACAACGCTGGCCTATTTTCGCTCGAGACAAAATCGCCGGCAAGGGATTTTGATATGATAGGATTTTCCTTTCAATGCGAATTAACATACACAAATTTTATAAATATGCTTGATCTGGCCGGTATTGAGCCATATAGAGAAAGGCGTATTGAGAAAGATCCTGTAATACTTGGCGGAGGCCCCAGTTGTATGAACCCGGCTCTTCTTTCAAAGTTTCTGGATATCATATGTGTCGGGGATGCGGAAGCCATGCTCCCCCAGTTATTGGAAAAATATACCAAATGCTGTAATAAATCCGATTTTCTGGATGCAGCATCCGAGATCAGAGGAATATATGTTCCCGGGAGAAATAAAAGCGTCGAACCTTCAGTATTTGCTTCTCTTGACAACACGTATTTTCCCGTAGACCCTCCCGTATCACTTATAGACATACCTCATAACCGGATAAATATAGAGATCAACAGGGGATGCAGACACAGGTGCAGGTATTGCCAGGCTGCAGTGATCTACAGTCCGTACAGGGAGAAAACGTCCCGGCAAATAGTCGAGATAGCAAGAAAAGCAGTCGCATCTACGGGTCATCAGGAGATTGCACTGACTTCTCTGTCTGCAACAGATCATTCTGATCTGTTGAATGTTATGGATGATCTTCATTTTGCGTTCAGGGATCTTGGAGTATCTGTTGTTATGTCCAGTATGAGGCCGGAAACGTTCACTTCCGGAATATCCGACAGACTCTCACGCCTGAAAAAAGGAGGATTGACATTTGCGCCTGAGACAGCATCGCAACGTCTAAAAAAAGTAATTAACAAGAATGTCAGAAATGAAGACATACTTGCTGCTGCCCGGCAGGCATCCCGGTATGGCTGGAATAAAATAAAGCTGTATTTCATGATAGGTATTCCGGGGGAGACGATAGAGGATATTAATGAAAATGCATTTTTCATAAAGGACGTAAAGAAACAGAGCGGTCTCAGGGTTAATGTGACTGTTTCTCCTCTTGTCCCTCAGCCGCATACCCCGTTTCAGTGGTCGAGAGGCGTTGATCCGGAAGAAATACTCGGAAGATTTAATCTGATGAGAAAAAAATCTCCTGCTTATTTTAAGGGTTTCAACCTGAAACAGTACATCATAGAAAGTATAATGGTAAGGGCTGATGAGGATCTTGCAGATGTTGTATACAGTGCATGGAAGAGAGGAGCCCGTTTTGATCAGTGGAAGGAGCATTTTTCATTTGAACCATGGAGTGAGGCATTCAGTGAAAACGGAAGCAGTTGGGAAAGCTATTACATGAGGGATTTTGAGAAGTTAGAAAGACTGCCATGGGATATGGTGCATGTGGCGCCGGACCAGGACAGTTCCAGGCGGTCATATGAGAACTGTATGAAGGTTGTTGAAGAGGAAACAGTATCATCCGGCGCCCGAATCTGCCGGAGAAGGAACGATTAATGCAGTCAGGCGGTGTTAAAGCGAGAATATGCTATTCTAAAGAATACCCGGCAAATCTTATAGGTCATCTGGATACAGTTTCTGCGTTACAGAGGAGTATGAGGCGGGCAGGCTGGCTGTTTAGATTCAGCTGCGGGTTTAATCCGAGAGCCAAGCTGTCTTTCACGCCTCCTTTGAGCCTTGGTTTTTCAAGTTTTGCCGAGTATATAGAAGCCGAACTTGTAAGAGAACCCGAGGATTATCAGATAGACGCTTTTAAGGAAAACACGGTAGACGGTATAACAATCATGGATGTGAAGATCATCGGTATCGAAGAACCCGGTATAAACGATATTGTGGCAGGGTTCAGATATCATGTTTTGTTCAATTCACCCGGTTGCAGTATCCCGGAAGGTATCGATAACATTGTAGAAAGAGATGACAGCCGGATAGTTCTGGACGTATATAAGCGTAATGGCGGGTTCAGAAATCCTGTTAAGATACTGGGTAACGGAGATTATAAGGTTAAAAAAATAGATTGTTTATGGGAAAATGAAAAAGGAGTTACAGGTGAGTAAATCAATATATGCTGATGTGAATAGTGATGAGACGCGGGTGGCGATCGTAAAAGACGGAAAACTTCTCGATCTTGATATCAGAAGAGTCGAAGAAAATAAGAGCGTAGGTAATATATACCTGGGAATAGTAACTAACGTAGTTGCGGGTATCAATTCATGTTTTGTTGACATAGGGAAGGGGAAGAATGTGTTCCTGCCGATATCGGATTACCAGGGAGATATAAGAAAAGGCGAATCGGTAATGATCCAGGTCAACAAGGAAGAGATACACGATAAAGGAGCCAAAGTCACAGGCAAGATATCTCTTCCCGGGAGATCTATTGTCTTCATGCCTACGGAACCGAAGATAGGGGTATCCAAGAATATAAAGGATGTTGAGACAAGAAAAATACTGAAGGAAATTCTTTCTTCCGTTGCACCGAAGGGTACCGGTTTTGTCGCAAGGACTAATGCCGAAAAGAAGAGTAAAAAGATGATAATCAGGGAGGCAAAGTTCCTTATAAAAAAGTGGGATACGGTACACAAAAATTATAAGAAGGCGCTCAAGAATAAAAAACCCTGCATGATATACGAGGAATCAGACCTGGTTACGTATGCGGCAAGGGAATATCTTGACGAGAGTACGGTCGTATTTTTTGTTAATGACAAAACTGCATACAAAAAGGTTATCGGTTATGTTAATAATGTTCTTCCTGAATTTAAGGGCAGGGTGGTGTATTATGAATCAGATGTGCCGCTTTTTGAAAAACACAAGCTGGAAATACAGATCGAGAACCTGAAAAAACGGACAATAAACCTGGATTGCGGGGGATACATAATACTGGAGCAGACAGAGGCTCTGACAGCAATAGATGTCAATACAGGCAGTTTTACCAAAGGTTTAAACAGAGAAAGTACAGCGATGAAGGTCAATGAGGAAGCAGCGTTTGTCAGTGCGCAACAGATACTTCTCAGGGATATCGGCGGGATAATAATCATTGATTTTATCGACCTGGACATGAGAAAGAACAGGGAGAGACTCTTTAATATACTAAAAAATGAGATGAGCGATGATAAGGCTAAGACAACAATATACCCTATGACAAGACTCGGTCTTATAGAGATGACAAGACAGAGAAGAAAGGAATCGATAGTAAAAATAATATGTTCGGATTGTCCTTACTGCGGCGGGAGCGGCATGATATTCTCCGGTACGACCATGTATATAAAGATAAAAAGAGAATTATTGCTGAAAGGACCCGGTATGCCAGGGAAATTTATAAACCTGTTCCTTCATCCAAGAGTGGCGGAAGTCTTTGATGAAAAAGGAACATCCGGTATTGAAAAGGTTTTAAAGAAAAAGATAAAATTGAGACGTGACTATAAACTTCATCATGAGGAGTTCAAGATTACGGCTTAGTATGGATCTATATGCTGTATTATAGATTATAAGGGAGTAAAAAATGAAACAATTGATAGCCAGGATATTAAGAGTTCTGAAGCTTGAGGATGAGTTGTACAGGGAAGTGGAGAGTGTCCCTGATGCCATTTCGGAAGCAGTCATCATAGTTATTATTTCCAGTATTGCTGCCGGTATAGGCAGTCTGGGGAAGATCGGTTTAACAGGTATCATAATAATTACATTGGGTTCACTTGTAAACTGGATAATATGGGCTTTTCTCGTATATTTTATAGCTACTAACATAATCCGCGGAAGCCGTGTATATTTAAGTCAGGGGGATTTTCTGAGAGTTGTCGGATTTGCGAGCGCTCCCGGGATCATCCGCATTCTGGCATTGTTGCCGGGAATGTATTATATCGTACATATAATAGCTCATTTGTGGATGATCGCCAGTATGATCGTGGCTGTCAGAGAAGTCTTTATGTTTGAAAAGACTTCCGGTGCGGTCAAGGTCAGTATAGTGGGCTGGGTGTTTATGGTATTAGCCGCATTCGTGCTCGGTTCAGCGGCAAGAGCTGTAGGGTTCTAAAGCTAAACTGCCTCTTATAAGCGGGATGCTAAAACTTTTAAAATAGTTATTTTGATGTTTATAAGTGTTTTTGAGTTTTTACCAATATATTGATATACTTAATTTCTGAAAGTTTTAATAGGAATTAATAATGACATACAAAAGAACAGAATATCCCGAATGGAGCTGGTCGTCATCAAGAAAGTCGGCATTTGATGAATGCAAGAGAAGATACTATTTTAACTATTATCTTGCTCATAACGGCTGGGAGGAAGTATCCAGTGATGAGTCAAGGCTGGCATACAGACTGAAAAAACTGACAGGTCTTCATCTTGTTCTGGGTACAGGGGTTCATGAAGCGGCGGAGTATGTATGCAGAAAAAAAAGCCCGAATAACGAAATCCCTTCGGAAAGCGAACTTGAACAGATCGTGAGAAAAACATTAAGAACTGCCTGGATAGATTCACGCGACAATCGGGAGAAATGGAAAAAAAATCCCGGTAAATATAATATGCTTCATGAATTCTATTATAAGGGCAAGCCTTCGGATGATACTGTTCGAAAGATAAACGAAAAGATAAGGGTTTCAGTACCGAACATATTGAAGTCGGCAAGTATTAGTGAATTGTATAGTGATGATTGCATACTGCGTATTACCGAGGAAATGGATACTTTTGAAATTTTTGATACTCCTGTATATGCTATTCCGGACCTGGTATATGAGAGGGCTGACGGGACATGGGTAGTGGTCGACTGGAAGACGGGAAAGGAAGATGCCGGCCATGCGAGCCAGATCAATGTATACTGTATGTATATTAAGGAGAAATATGGTGTTGACGAAAGTAAAATAAAGGCAAGGATAGAGTACCTTATTACGGGAAACAGCAGAGATATTTCTATTACGGCAAAGTCACAGGAAGCTTCCAAAAAAGAGATATATGACAGTATTACGAAGATGAAAGAAACACTTGATGATCCTGATATCAATAAGCCAAAGAAAAAAGAAGAATATCCGCTGGTAAAAAGCGAGAGATTCTGTCCATGGTGCAATTTTTATGAGATGTGCAGAAGTGAATTGAATGGAGAGCGATTATGAATAAAACCTTTGTTCTTGATACCAATGTATTGATCCATGATCCGGACAGCATTTTTCATTTTTCGGACAACAGTGTTGTACTGCCTCTTGCCGTGATCGAAGAGCTGGATAGTATGAAAAGTTATGCCGATGAAAGAGGAAGAAATGCCCGGCATGTATCCAGGATTCTTGACAAGCTGAGAGAAAAGGGAAAGATATCCGAAGGTGTACCTACCGATTTCGGCGGGACTATCAGGGTGGAAACATCCGTAAAAGGTGAGATTCCCATGGCGCTGTCGAATAAAGCTGATAACGATATACTCTCGGTTGCGATAGGACTTAAACAGAAGGGTGAAAAAGTCATATTTATATCTAAGGACATAAATATGAGGGTGAAAGCAGAAGTCCTTGGTTTAGATGTTCAGGATTTTGAAAAAGCAAAGGTGAGATTTGAAGAACTCTACAGCGGCTGGAGGGATATCTCGGTGCCGGATCAGGTGCTGGATGAATTTCATGAGAAGAAAATTCTTGAACCGATCGGAGCGGATTTTTACCCTCATGAGTTTGTCCTGATGAGATCCGAGATAAATAAAAACAAGAGCGGTCTTGCGAGGTACTGCCCCCAGAAAAAAAAGCTGGTAAAACTGAAGTATGACGAATATAAACCATGGGGATTAAGTGCGATAAATCTGCAGCAAAAGTTTGCCTTTGAGGCACTCCTTAACAATGATATCAAGCTGGTAACGCTTTTAGGCATAGCAGGCACGGGAAAAACCCTGCTGGCACTGGCATGCGCGCTTCATCTTACATTCAATGAATCATTATACAGAAAAGTGCTGATATCGCGTCCTGTAATGCCTATGGGCAAAGACATTGGTTATCTCCCGGGGACGAAGGAAGAGAAACTATACAACTGGATGGGCGCCTTCTACGATAACCTGGAGTTTTTAGTACATTCAAGCCATGGTTCATATACCAAATCTTTCAATAAAGATAATTCTAAATCGGGAAGCAAAGTAAAGATTCTTGAAGAAGTGGACAGTCTGTTTGATACCGGCCGAATTGAAATAGAAGCATTGACATATCTGCGGGGGAGGAGTATTCCGGGACAGTTTATGCTAATAGATGAAGCTCAGAATCTTACTCCTAAGGAAGTAAAGACCGTTGTTTCCCGGGCGGGTAAGGATACCAAGGTGGTTTTGACCGGAGACCCGTACCAGATAGATAATCCGTATCTGGATTCTTCTTCAAACGGGCTTACTTACCTGGCCGAAAAGTTTAAAGGACAGGAGATATTTTCCCATATTACACTGGTTAAGAGCGAAAGGAGCAATCTTGCGGGATTGGCTGCAGAATTGCTATAATATCAAAGTTAAAGAGGTATAGGCGATTATAATCGAGAGGTAGCTGACTATGGCAATTAAAACTATTGCAATTATTGAAGATGACAGGGATTATCTGCAGGTTTTGACAGATATACTGGAGAAAGAAGGGTTTAGTGTATTCGGAGCATCAAACGGTTTTGAGATAATAAACGATATGGTTGAAAATAAACCGGATCTTATAATAACCGATCTTAAACTGCCTGAACTTGACGGAGATAAAGTTATGGCGGCATTTCAGGACAGGGATGTCATCAAGGGTGTTCCGATCCTGGTCATATCTTCCAAGGATGAAGAAGACATAAAAACTGCGGCGAAAAAAATAGATGCGGTAGCCTATCTGAAAAAACCGGTAGATAACAATAAGCTCATCGAACTGGTCCACAAATATACAGCCTGAAGGGATAAAAGAAAGACTGTATATAGCTATTCCGGGCCCTATTTTGACATTACGGGCTAATTTATATATATTTACATAAATATACAGTTGGATTATAATATTTAAATAATTGGACAAGCAGGTAAAAGGGAATATACTGGCAGTACGGCTCTATCAGGACGAAGATGTAGTCGCGGCTTTGAACGAAGCTTTTCGATCAACCGGAAGATCCATGGGAATTGTAGTAAGTGCCGCCGGTATGATGAAAAAGATAAAGTTGGGATATTTTATCGGTGAAGGAAAATATAAAGAGAATTACTTTGAGAAGGAGAGGGAAATAGTGTCTTTAACGGGCAATCTTATATGTGATGAAAACAGATACTTCAATCATCTGCATGTATCGATAGCAGACGAAGAAGGCAAAGTTACAGGAGGGCATCTTAAGGATGCACAAGTTCATGGAACCGGTGAGATATTCATCTATGTATCCGACATCAATGCAACAAGGGTGAAAGAGGATGAGACCGGTTTAGAAGGATTGAAATTATGAAATACGCAATAGTTGATAATGGAAATAATCAGTTAATAGTTAAAGAAGGGGATAAAGTACTGGTAAATGACCAGGGACTGGAAGAGGGTAAAAACTATACGTGGAAAAATGTTCTTTTTTTGCGTAACGGTGATGATATCGGTATAGGAACGCCGCATATAAAAGGAGCGGAAGTCACAGGTATCATCGGAACAGAGGTTAAAGGTCCCAAGGTGATAAATTTCAAAAAAAAGCGGAGAAAAGGGTATAAAAGGAAAGTCGGTCATAGACAGAAATATACAGAGATCACTATCAAGGAGATAAAATAATGGCACATAAAAAAGGTAAAGGTTCTACTCAAAACAAGAAAGACAGTGCGGGCAGAAGACTCGGGATAAAAACTTACGGCGGAGAACTTATAAATGCAGGCAGTATAATCGTGCGTCAGCGCGGTACTAAATATCATCCTGGTTTGAACGTCGGCAGGGGAAAAGATGACACTTTATTTGCCAAAATAACCGGAAAGGTCGATTTTGCAAGGAAGGGAAGAGACAGAAAGGTGATAAACGTTATTCCGGTCTGATCTCTCAAAGTTGTTCAACCGGGTGTTTTAGCGGCTCCATAAATTGAGAATAGTAGTCAAATTAGGCACAAAATTACTTACCAAAGACAGCGGGACCATAGATAAACGTAATATCCGCCGGATCGTCAGAGAAATAGGCGGGCTGCTGGACAGCGGTCATGAGGTTATGATAATAACTTCAGGTGCCATAGGCGCAGGCTGCGGCAAGATGAAATATAACCCGCGTAGATTGAGCTTGATAGAAAAACAGGCGCTTGCCAGTATAGGCCAAACCGATCTCATGGATATTTACAAAAAAGCCTTCGGTGAACAGGGCAGGGCAGTTGCTCAATTATTGATAACAGCTAATGATATGACCGAAAGGCAAAGCTACCTCAATATCAGAAATACGCTGAACACTCTTCTGAAAATGAAGGTAGTTCCCGTAATAAATGAAAACGATTCAGTGGCCGTAGATGAGATAAAATTCGGAGATAACGATCATCTTGCTTCAATAATAACTATAAAGGTCGATGCCGATAAACTGCTGATACTGACGGATGTAGACGGATTGCTTGATAATGACGGAAAGCTGATTAAAAAAGTAGATAAAGTTACTTCCGGGATAAAGCAATTAGCAGGAGGTGCCGGTTCGGATGTAAGTGTGGGCGGTATGATCACAAAAGTCGAAGCCGCACAGAGTGTGATGAGGCTGTGCAGTGCTGATACATATCTTATCAATGGCAGAAAGACAGGCCTGCTCGCGCAAGTCATTAAAGGTGATAATCCGGGTACGCTGTTCACAGGAAAAAGAACCTGCATTCCGCACAGGAAACGCTGGATCAATCTGTCAAGTTCACTTAACTCCGGTAAAAGCATAGTCCTGGATGCCGGCGCTGTCAGTGCACTTGTTGAAAGGAATTCAAGCATTCTTCCTGTGGGAGTGAAAAAAGTTATGGGCAGGTTCAATGCGGGGGCGTCTGTCAGCTGCATAGACAATAAAGGCAGGGAAATCGCAAGGGGTCTGGTTAATTATTGTTCTGCTGATATTAATAAGATCATGGGGAAAAGGAGTTCAGAGATAAAAAAAATATTAGGGGTCAAGGATTATGATGAGGTTATCCATAAGGATAATCTGATACTGTTGAATAGACTTTCCAGAGAGGGAAAAAATGAATGATACGAATAACAGCATTGAAAAGGAAAAACAGAAAAAAGTCTTTGAAGTGGCGAAAGATGCGGTAATAGCCAGCAGGAAACTCAGGGAAGTATCCGCATCCGATAAGGTCGATGCCCTGAAACTTATAGCTGATGTGCTGGATAATAAGGCTGATGATATTAAATTCAGAAATGAGATAGACATAGAGGCGGCAAGACAGGATAATCTGCCTGATGCTCTTATTGACAGGCTCGTCCTGACAGATGACAGGATACGGTTGATGACCGACGGTATAAGAGAAGTGGCAGAACTTAAGGATCCTGTCGGAGAGATCATCGAAGAATGGACAAGGCCTAACGGATTGATTATCGAAAAAGTGAGAGTTCCTCTGGGTGTAGTGGCGATAATATATGAATCACGTCCTAATGTGACAGCCGATGCATCAGCTTTATGTCTAATGTCGTCAAATGCTGTAATATTAAGAGGTGGTACGGAATCGCTTAATTCTAATCTTGCCATAGGTCAATACATAAAAGAAGCTCTTGAACAGGCCGGTCTGGATCCCTGCTCTGCGCAGGTCATAGATGATAGTGACAGAAAAATAGTGGAATACCTTGTATCAATGAAGGGTATGGTCGATGTCGTTATACCCAGGGGCAGCGAAGAAATGATCAAAACAATTACAAGGATGAGTCTTATACCTGTAATAGGCCACGGCAAAGGGCTCTGTCATATATATGTCGATAAAAGCGCTGACAGCAGGAAAGCAGAAGATATTGTATTAAATGCCAAAGTACAGCGGCCGGGTGTATGCAATGCGGTTGAAACTCTATTGGTCCATTCGGAGATAGCCTCTCAAATACTTCCAGGAATATGTGTAAAGCTTAAAGAGGCCGGCGTAACTATAAGAGGAGATGAGCGTGCCGCCGGGATCTATGATATGGAACCTGCAAATGAAGAGGACTGGAATACGGAATACCTTGCTCTTATCCTGTCTGTAAAGATAGTCGATGATCTGAATGCGGCAGTGGAGCATATTGAGAGGTACGGCTCCGGGCATTCCGATTGTATTATAAGCGAAGATGAAACCGCCTGCCAAAAATTTATGAAGAGTGTGGATTCTGCATGCGTATATTCAAATGCATCTACAAGGTTCACTGACGGGAACCAGATGGGTCTGGGTGCAGAAATCGGTATATCAAACCAGAAGCTCCACGCAAGGGGTCCAATGGGTTTGAAAGAGCTGACCACATATAAATATCTTATCAGGGGAAGCGGGCAAATACGTAAGTGAGTTATATTCTATACGGCGGTTTATTCGATCCTCCCCATAATGGACACATGCAGATAGCTGAAGCTGCATATAAAAGAATCATGCCGGAAGAGATTATATGGATACCGGCCAGGTATCCCGTGCATCGGGATGTAGAAGGGATAAGTGCAGATGCACGGATGGAACTCCTCAGATGCCTGCTTGATAATCGGTTCGGTTACAGTGTTTCTGATGTCGAACTGAATGAGGATCATCCCGGTTTTTCCATAGACACAGTTCTTATCTTCAAAAGGAAATATCATGGCCGGGAAAGCTATTTTCTAATAGGCACGGATGAAGCTGAAAATTTTACTTCGTGGAAAAGATGGGAAGATATCATAGAAAACACAACACTCGTTATAGGCAGAAGAAAAGAGAATACTGATATTCCGGAAGAAGTCAGAGAAAATGCGATCATGCTTGATAACAGTATCTGTCCGATTTCATCTACTGAGATCAGGTCGAAACTCGAACGCGGGATAATACCGTATGACTGTATGGATGACAAAATAACTTCGTATATCAAAGAACACGGATATTACGGGACAGCCGGATGAAAAAAAAGAAAGAAAAGGAAAAAACTGCGTCAATGAATAATACGCCTCTTAGAATACTTTTCTTGTGCTTTGTGATCGCATGTTCCTTTATTGCCGTTACTGCAGCCAGCGGTATTAAAAAACGCTTGATCGGGGGTGAGCGTATCAATATACTGCTTTTGGGAATAAGCGAGATAGATAACGCAAGATTCGCAGAAGTAATAAAAATTATAAGCTATGAACCGATAACCGGATTCACCGATATTGTTTCTATCCCGAGGGATACTATGATAAGCGTGCCGTACAAGGTGACATGGAAGAGGATACAGAAACTGGATGAACTCTATTCGAGGTATTTCAGGAAATGCCGGGAAACAGATCGGCTTATAGAGACATTCAAACGCAAAGTTGAAAAATTTCTGGACGACCAGATATCGATTGATTACTATGTCCAGATTGATTACAATGCATTCGTGGATTTTATTGATACTCTGGGCGGAGTTAAGGTAGAGGTAAACGACAGATTGGATTACGATGACGAGGCTCAGGATCTGCATATTCATATATCTACCGGCATAAACAGGATGAATGGTGAAGAATCATTGAAATATGTAAGGTACAGAGACAAGGTTATGGGAGATATAGGCAGACAGGAAAGGCAACATCTGTTTATAAGGGCGTTAATGGAAAGACTGCAGGCACATGCATCAATACCCAGGATACCGGCATTGATAAAGTCTATTGCAAAGAATATTGAAACGAATCTTTCTGTATACGATCTGGTGGTAATAGCTGATGAATTGCGGGGTATAGATATCGAGAATTTCAGGGTACAGACATTACCGGGTGAACCTGTGGTGAAATGGGGGAAAAGCTACTGGGCGGCGAAAAAGAAAGGAGTCAGAGAGGTCCTTGATGTAGTCACGAATTCTCATCTGATAAGTCTTCCTTCTGTCGATGTCAATAGAAGTCTCAAGATGTCACAACGCATAACAGCGGAAGTGTGGAATGCGACTACAAGGGCCAGCCTTGCGAGGAATCTGACCGAATATCTCAGGAAGAGGAATGTAGATGTTGTGAGATACGGTAACTTCGGAAGTGCAAAAAAATACACGCAGATCATTTCAAGGACCGGAGATCTTAAACCTGCAAGGGAAGTTGCCAAGATAATCGGTTGCCGGAATATTAATACGGAACTCGATTCGAGCAGGATGGTTGATATTAACATCGTTATAGGAGACGATTTCGAAACACTATGGAGAGAATAGGGCGCAGGGAACTCACGGAAAGTATTGCTGATGTCATAATTTCAAAAAAAGGTTCCGAAACTCTGATATATGATGTCAGTTCAATCACATCGTTTACTGAATATATTGTGATAACTTCCGTAAATTCAAAGGTCCAGATGGACGCAATACATAAGGAACTGGAAAGAAGTGTCAGTCCCAGGCCGGATCATGTGGAAGGTGAATCGTCGTCCGGTTGGGTACTTCTTGATTATGATTCAGTGATCGTTAATATCTTTCTCGAACCGGTCAGGGAGTTCTATAGACTGGAAAGATTATGGGGAGATGCGCAAAAGGTGGAATTTAAATGTATGAAATAGATATACGTAAATGCCTGGCGTCATTCGCGGAGGAGAGTATTATAAGACTATCAGTGCCGCCGGCAGGTGTTGATGGAGATCTTTCAACTAATCTTGCAATGGTTTCTCAACTGCCTCAGGCAGAGATCATCGCAAGTCTGGAAAAACTGGATGTCATAGAATGGGCAAAGAGAGTGGGCCCCGGTTTTATCAATATGAAAGTGACTGCCGATGCAATGAAAAAAGAAATAAAAGAAATACTGGCTGATCCGGAGGGTTACGGCGGTTCACAGAAAGAGGGCAGTGTGATATTCGAGATGGTAAGTTCAAACCCTACGGGTCCGCTCCATATCGGGCACGGCAGGGGCGCAGCTATAGGGGATACGCTGGCCAGGATATACAGCCGTCTGGGCATTGATGTATACAGGGAATATTATGTTAATGATGCAGGGAGGCAGATGGAGTTGCTGGGGCAGTCCATATTCAACAGTATCAAAGGTGAGGAAATACCTGAAAACGGGTATAAGGGTGATTATATTGCGGATATCGGGCAAAAACTGAAAGGTATATGCAGTTCGGTTGAAGAGTGTTCACAGAAAGCCGGAGCTATGATATTGAATGATCATATAAGGGTACTTAACAAATTTGCTGTTGAATATGACAACTTTTTTTCAGAAAAAGAGATGATAACTGCAGGTAAAGTCAAGGAAAAGATAGAAGAAATAAAACAGAAGGGTCTTACATATAATAAAGAGGGAGCTCTATGGTTCAGGTCGACTGACTTTGGTGACGATCTTGACAGAGTATTGATAAAAGCCGGTGGAGAACTTACATATTTTGCATCGGATTGTGCATATCATTCTGACAAAGTGTCGAGGTTTCCCGGCCTTGTAAATATCTGGGGAGCTGACCATCATGGTTATGTCCCCCGGATGAATGCTTTCTGGGATGCCATGGAATATACCGGGAGCCTTGATATCCTGTTGTATCAGCTGGTTAATCTGAAACGGGGTACGGAGAAAATAGCCATGTCTACCCGTCAGG
>JBDRKX010000030.1:0-6330 GCA_043813605.1 Elusimicrobiota bacterium
AAGAAAAATAGTCACCCTGGTCAGAAAAAAAACACTCCTGCCGAGTAATGAAGCTGCCGAAAATGCGTTCAACCTGCAAGAGATGAAACCTAATAATATTATCATAAACCCGGTACCGAAACAGTAGCCGCTCAGCTTCATGCAAAACCTTGAGAATCTGAAATACCCGATGTTTATGTCACTCATTATGTCTTCGGTGTCCTCATACCCGGCGCATATATCCATTATCTTTTTCATCACCGGCGCATATATCCGGACATTTTCGAATGTTCCTGCCGCGGGATCAAGTCCCAGTTCCGCGGCTATCCCTTCCTTTTGAGATATTGACCATTCTTCATCTATCCGCTGTTCTAAGTCCGTAATACTGTTTTGTTCATTTCCGGCAAGGTCTAAAAACGACTCTCCTCTTTCCTTGAATTCTTTAACTGCCTCAATATACTCTTCCAGCTTTTCACCTGACGGCAGTTTTTCTTTCAGTATACCCGCGCTGTAGATCATAAGATAGACCGCAACTATTACAGAAACGATATACCCGAATCTCATAACGGTATCTCCGGATTAATACTTTTAACTGAAAAATTATCAGGAAAATCAGCAGAAAAAATAACAGGAAGATACATACCTGAGTTAATATAGAATAGTTTGGTTTCCATAATATACATATATTATAGCAAAATTTTCTGTTACCGTATTCCCCATCGCAATTATCCTTGCTATAATCACTTAAAAGTTAGTACAATAGCAAATCCGTATGTTTTAAGAAAAAAAATTAACAGTAAATCTTCGGAAGGAACGATCTATGTCTGAAAAACTGATAAGAAAATATAAAGACGAATCTGCCGCAGTATACCGTATAGATAACGGCAGCAATGCCGAAACAGATATCAGGTCTTATGCAGTTTCTACAAGGGAAACCCGCGATCTTATGAACTATCCCGAGATAGTTAACATCGATTTTACCGAGAAAATGCGTAACGGCGTTACCACCGCTCTCAAAGGACTTAATCACCTGGAAAAACTCAGTTCTATTAATTCGCAGAATGTTAATATCTTCCATATACTGCGCGGAGGTTTGAATTTCCAGCTCTCCTCAGCGCTCAACAAGGCTTACGGATACAAGTGGCACTCGAGTTCCTATATATCGAGCCAGCGCATACTGAAAGAGGGAAAATTCGAGATAGCGGAAGACCTTTACAGGAAATTTATCGTTCCGGATCAGGCAACGATCTATACTGCGGATATAGTAGCATCCGGAGTTTCACTTGACAACTCGCTCAAATATCTCGATGCGTACATGGATTCAAAGGGATACGCTATAAAGAACTTCATCTTCTTTACTATCGGATGCGGTGAAGCCCTCAGGGTACTTAAAAAATGGCATGCTCGTTTTCTTGAGAAGTACCCTGATTACGAAAGAACTATATTATGCTATCTTGAAGGTAAATTCGCTCTTGCGGGCAGTGAAACTCCGCTTTCGAATGTCATACCGGATACGGATCTTCTGAAAAACTATAAATATGACGCGCTTCTTACGCCTGAATTCGAGCATTCCCAGTTCGAAAAGATGATGACCGCTATGGAGGCATGCGTTATCTATGACGGCGGTAAAAAAGGGTTTGAACCGGCAAACCACATCAAGGATATACTCGGGTTCTGGGAAAAGCAGCTTGGAACGGCGCAAGAAAAGAACCTGTCTGTATGGGAAGAATACACTGCCAGGTTCCCGCTCGATCATTATTTTGAAAACATAATTGAACTGAAACCCGGTTCACCGGAAATACTCAAGAAGAACAAGGAACAATTCTGGCAGGGTCTTGAAGAAGACGAATATGAAAAACTTTTCTACAGGTTCAACTGGCTCTGGGATAAAAGACGCCTTCAGCAGGCTTCCCAGCCGGGAAGTTTCTCCCAGGTCTGCCGGAAGAAGATCAAATATCTCCAAAGCCTTTTAGGCGAATTCAGCTGAGTTCTCCGCTAAACAGAAGCTGAAAATCTGCATATTCCTTTAACCGCAAAGTGACAAAAATCACTGAAATAAACTTCCGAATGAATTATCATTTTAATAGAAAACAGAAAAAAAATGGAGACAACTATGCTTATACATATAATTTTAATATCGCTGCTTATCCTTTTTTTCTTTGTATTAAAAGCAATTGAAAAATAATCATTTACGTTACAATGATATTCCTCCCAAAATCATAGTCCATTTATTAATTATTTTTAGAAGATGCTTTCAGGTTTCAAATAATGAGAGAGCAAGAGAAAGGATAGAATATAAACAATTATCTCAGGATAGCTATTTTCTTGGATATGTTTACTCCCGGTCCATTCACATGAACCACATATATACCTGAAGCTATGTCTTCAGGTATCCATGAAAAAGTACCGCCCGCAAGGCTATCTTTGGTCTCGGAATATACGAGTTCGCCTATGAGCGTGAATATCTTCAATGTGTATCTGCCGGCCGCGGTTCCTTTAAAATAAACTGTTAAAGCATCACCTTTGTCCGGGTTTATTATCCCCTTCCGTTCGCTGGAACCGACTGTTATTATTTCACCGGAAGTCTCAACCACATCGGGTTCAGGATCAGGCGGCGCAGGGATATTGAAAACATCTGTTTTGGTACAGTAAGCCCCGTCCGTATTAGTCAGAGTAAGGTTCCGTTTGCCTGTTGCCGCATCAGCCGCTACCGTTATATTGAGTACCGCAGTCGTGGGGCCGGTTCTGTTCACAGTATTGACCGTTATACCCGCGGCACTGAAGAGGCCGGTAAGACCCGAAAGGAAATTATGCCCTGTTACGGTGACATCGAGAGTATCGCCCCTTGACGCCGTAGCGGGGCTTATGGAAGAGATAACCGGCAGGCCGTTATATTTAATCACAAGGTAGTTGTTGTTTTCTGATACCGAGCTTGAATACCCGACAGCGTATATGTTTCCCGTATCATCCACTGTCACTCCAAGTACCTCTTTATGGAACGTATCGCTGAATGTAGCAGAAGACAGCAGCACCAGGTCGTTGGAGTATTTTATTACCAGACAGCTTTTTGTCCCGTTATCATCCCGGGTACCTCCCACAATAATATTCCCCTGGAGATCTATATCGAGTCCGTATCCGTAATAATATATTGTATCATCTACACCTTTTACTACAGCCGACGAGACAACAACAAAATTACTGTCATACTTGACCGTAACAAGACTTATACGTACCCCGTCAGAATCTGTTGTGTATCCGGTAACAAAAATATTATCCGAATCATCTATTTCTATATCCCGCATTCTGCAATCGTAATCAATATAATCTGTACCATTTTGTATCTGCTCCGCTCTTAATGTAGCTGAAGATACTACTTCCATAGTATTACAGTTATATTTTACAGTCATCGTATTATCATCCGATCCGTCATTTATTATGCCCGTAACATACACATTCTCATCACTGTCAAGCGCTATGCCATAAGCTATATCATTACTGTTTGCTCTCCTGTTATAAGTCGCCGAAGACTGTACCAGTAGATTACTGTTATATTTCACAGTATAATAGTCCCGATACGGCGTGGCACCGCCCCACCGGCATCCTGTCACGAATATATTGCCGGAACTGTCCGTTACCACATCATTAGCATCATCGTCTTCCCCCGTACTGCCGCCGTTCACATAATCGTCTTTAGCAAGCACAGTATCGAGTGACGAGTTATATTTCAATACGAACCAGTCATTATCCGTACCGCTGTTAGTATAACCTGCCACTATTATGTTCCCATCTTTATCTACAGTGGTACTCATGCCGTAGGAATCGCGGTTATACGCTTCAGTAGAGTCTTCGGTTATAAACCCAAGGTCATTATCGTACTTTATGGTACGGGAATACTGCGCGTCACTGTCATCGTCTTCACCCGCAACGTATACATTTCCCGAACCATCCACTACCACACCGTGCGCCATGTCAGCCCAGCTTCCACCGGCTGTTGCAGAAGAGAGCCGGACAAGCGTTCCTACCGCAGATGCGTTTATAGACAGTGACAATATAATAATAGCAGCAGCCGATATAACCGGCAGCCAATATCTTAAGGGCTTTCCTGTTGATCCATACATAAATGAAATAATATCATTTTAACCCGAGAATGTCACTACTTTTACCGTTCGTTAAGAATTATAATAGATATAATCCGCATTTTTTTATACAATAGACAGAAAACGGAGGTAAAACGATATGAAATGTCCAAAATGCGTAGGTAAACTGCAGAAAAAAGAGATAAAAGTATACGAACAGAAAGGATCAGATAAATCAAAGGATTCATACGGCTCATACGGGCTTGAAGTGGACCAGTGTTTTGTCTGCAAGGGAGTCTGGTTTGATAAAGGCGAATTTGAGAAATACAATACCGATAAACTGACTATCATAGATTCTCCCGCGCTGGGCGGCGACCTTGACCGTGAACTGGATACCAGAAAAGGCAAATGTCCCAGATGCGATATTGAACTGGATAAGACCCCTTACGAAAAAGACCGTTCCATAACACTGGATGTATGCAGTCAATGCGGCGGCACCTGGCTCGATTCTACTGAGATCGACCGCATAGAAAAGGTTAACAGATCAGGATTTTTGGGTTCGCTCTTAAAACGCCTTAAGATAAAGAAGTGAGTATCTGATTTTCATTCCAGAACTAAGTAGTATCGCTTGCTCTGGTTAACCTGCATATAGAAGAGTTTATTTCTTTCAGCCGGTTATACTTGTCCATTACTTTGTTTATATACACGGTCCCGATAGCGGGATCTCTCAAATACCTTCTGCCGGCATAATAGAAACCGAGCGCTTTTTCAACACTCTTATACCTGTCGATGAGCCCCCTGATATGCCTGGCGCCGCCGTATATATTGGATTCGGCGTTGAACCTGTCTTCAACACCAAGAATTTTTGCCGTAACCGGCATGAGCTGCATCAGGCCTTTAGCGCCCCTTCTCGATACAGCGCGATGATTGAACTGGCTCTCTACTTCTATCACGGCCTTGATCAGAAAAGGATCAAGATCGAATTCTTCCGATGCTTTAAGGATTATTGAATCATACCTGTCTTTAACCGAATGGTTCACCGATATATTCTGTTTCTTATCAACAACATTATCCTTCCGGTTTTTTTGACTTACTAAGATCTCTTTTTTTAATCTGTTAAACGTTTTTGATACGTTTAACATAGTATCTGCAGAACCGCTGAGCTCGACAAAAAAGCATATCGCTATAAAACAGACGCAGATCTCTGTTAACCTTGCAATTTTACTGGCAAAAACTTTCCTAATGAAATATTTCTTTGTGAAATTATTCAGTGCCGATACTGGAATAAATAATCTCCTGAGAACAGTTTCCCGAAAAAACGCCAGCATATTCATTATTACATATATGTTATCTTTCATTTAAATTCCTCGTTACTTTTGCTTTGGATTTTATTTCAAAAACCATCTTCCAAACCCGTTATGCGGTACAATGATGTCAATATTTATATGAGTGATCTATGTGATATATTTACTATTTAAATATGAAATAGTCATGAATTTTTGCGTATATTTTTGCCTGATTGTAAAATCTATGTGGAATATGTATATGGTTCAGCTCTCTGGATACGGTATATTTATATAGCAGCTACTTCATGAACCCGCTGTAGAAAAACCATATACCAATGAGCACAAGGAAGATCCCGCATATTCTGGTGAACACACGGTATATACTGTCATTGAGTACTTTCTTTCCCCTGGAGAAACTGAAAGAAACAAACGAATACCAGGCAAGATCCGCCAGTATATGCCCGCTAAAAAAGACTAACAGCCCTGTCAATCCGTATGTCAGCGATTTGATCACATACCCGAGCCCTATCGTAAGCCACCATACCAGCCAGTATGGACTAGCGAAACTTATAATTATCCCGACTATAACAGGATGCAATCTCAATCCCTTTGTATCTGTCTCTTCTATATCCAGGCTCAGATGCGAACTGCTCCTGATAAGGTTCACGCCCATCACAAACAGTATTCCTGCCCCTGCAAAAAAAACGGATTTCATCACAAAAGGCATGAGCAGATATTTCTGGAATCCTAATATGATAACAAGGAGCAGTAATATTTCCAGTATCATATGCCCGATGATTATAAGCGGACCGGCTATAAACCCCTTCTTCAGTGAATGGGCGATAGTCACAGTCAGAAGCGGACCGGGCATCAGCGCGCCTGATAATGCGACTATGAAAGCGCCAGTAAAAATAAGTATCAATTCCATAAAAATTACTATATAATTTTATATCCCGATAAACAAGTCATCATATACAATACGCATTGAT
>JBDRKX010000031.1:0-38364 GCA_043813605.1 Elusimicrobiota bacterium
CTCAGCAAGAAGCAGGACATCCCATTCATCATCAATTACAAGAATATTTTCCATATGCTTTTCTCATTCAGCGCGCTTATGATTCCTTTGTATGCGATATTACCGTTTGTTAATACTAATAATAACACCGGCTGGATAAAATTTCAATATTCGGTAATTGTCATAAAATCGTTATATACGATCCTTTGCGGAGGAACTTGAAGTGATTCAGGGTCTTTTCCCCTTTTCTTAAAGTGGGCATTACCTTTTATTATGATCTTATTTCCGAAATACCTGCTTTTCTTTACTGCAATATACGAAAAGCATTCCCTCCTGCAGCTTTCAGTTATCATAGAATGGACATCAGGCCCCTTTACTGCATAACCGCAGTATCTCGATACGGTCATATACTCAAAAGGATGATATATATGCGCTTTAATGCCGTTCTCTTCCAACTGCGGCTGGCAGGCAAGATAGTGATCAAGACTGTTAAATTCAATGCGGTCTACCCTTTTTACCTTGAGCAAGTTCATGAATCTATCCGGGAAAAAACAATAATTCCGGCGGACTCTATTTTTGTGCAGCCTCTTTTCACGGAGAAACCGGATATGATAAGGAGACAGGTATTGGGATATCAGCAGGCGGCCTAATACCAGTCTGCTGCTGTTTCCTGTTTCAGCCAGTTTCTCCATAAAACCCCAGTCATTTACCACTATCTCCGGGTTATCAGTTGTTTTCTGCAGGCGCTGCAATAGATCAAGTCTTTTTTCAATGCCTGCATCAGTAAGATAAGGTGTAACTAATGTAATTCCCATTGATTTTTCTTTGCATAAAGAAAGGAGTTTATCTATCTCAGAACCGGTTGGTAATAATCTTTCACAGAACTCATCTCCGATATAGATCCTGCTCATACCTTCGACACCGGTTAGTTTCAGTCCGCTGGTATATAAGAGGGCTTTTTCCATCAGGTCATACCTCGATTGTCACGGCATCATCTCCGCTCATCAGTTTATGATAACAGTTAACGGCTTTGCAGTCCCTTCCGAATACAGACATGAATATGTCCCTGCCCTTTTCTTCGAAATTCTTCTGAATGATCTTGCCGCCTGCGATATTTTCAATATACATCCTGGAGGATCTTACCCTTGACAACTTATACTCGAGGGTTCTTCCCCTCCCTTCGATCTTACCTGCAGTAATCCCCGCTTGCACAAGATGATATATAGAGCATAGAATACAGTACGGCCTGCTGTAATACTCGGAATAAGCGAATACTCCGGTATCATCAGAGGGGCTATACCCGCTTGCATCTTTTTTCATGACATTCACTTCGCATTTCTCTCTGCAGGAGATGCTTGGAAATAACTTCGAAGTCCATATCTTCTTCCCTATTTTCCTTTTTATCGAATTACCTAAAATAGAATATCCCCGTCTAAGCACACTTAATGCGAATCTATATGCATACCTGTATTTGCCGGTGTATATATTCTCGACACCGTATTTGTGGTTAAGACAGAATCCGTTTATATTCCTGCATTGAGAAGGACTTATAAACATCTCTGTTTCAATACCTGTTTCTGATGCGCTTTCCTGAAACCGTAATATTTCCTTAAGTGTGAATTGATTATAGGGCAGCACGACTCTGTCTACACCGGACTGCTTGAACAAAGCGAGTGTCATCCTGTTAAAGTATGGATTGAGTGAACTCATTATGATCTTTGCCGAAGGCGCTGCATCCTTTATTACCGGCACAAGTGTGATATCCGCTGCAATAAAACCTGAAACACCAAGTTTTGCCGCTTCGGATATATCATCTATTAGAATATTTTCTGCGCCTTCAGGCAGGAATTCGTTAACACAAAGGTATACCGGGATATCTCTTTTCCGGGCGATTTCCACAGCTTTTTTCAGTTCTTTAAAAGAAGCAAGGTTACCATATTCCATATGGCGCAGATTAGGGTATATCCCGAACTTTTTCCATTTATTATGATAAAGCCCGCAGTAAAGTTCACCGGCGCCGGCATCTGCAAGTTTTTCTATTTCATCTGCGGTATCGAATGGAGCCGTGATTATCATACCGGACAGGATATCTCTTCGGTGGAAAACATGATCACATTTTTTATAATGAAAACGGTATGCAACAAATATATTTACCCGGCACGGTCATAACCGACTGTTATCCGATCATCTTTTCACTTCTTATTTTTAGACTCTTTCTGTTTATACATCTCCGCATCGGCTACGTTGAATATCTGCACGGGCTCTTTGTATTCTTTCTTCCACGTTGCGGTTCCCATGCTTATCGTAACAGCGATCCTTTCACCTGTTTTAGGAGAAACAAAATATTCGGATTTAATCCTTTTCTGCAGCTTATTAAGCACTAATTCCGCCTGCTTGCTGTTAAGATGAGGGAATATTACAGTAAATTCATCACCGCCGTACCTTGTAATAATATCCGATTTCCTGAGCTCTTCTTTCATTATTTCAGCAATTCTTTTCAGCACATAATCACCGTCCGAATGACCGTATTTATCATTTATAGACTTGAACTTGTCGACATCAATAAGAGCCAGAGAAAACTCCTGCCCGTTTCTCCTTGACATGTTATAGAGTATATCCAGCTGTTTCTTAAAAAAATGTATATTATACAGACCGGTAAGACCGTCTGTCATAGAGATCTCTTCGTAGTATTTTTTCCTTTTAAGTACCGCATCGATCCTGACCAGAAATTCTTCCGGCTCAAAAGGCTTTGTTACATAATCATCGATACCAAGATGCAGACCTGTGATCTTATCAATAGTACTGCCCATAACGGTGAGCATGATGACAGGCACATTCATTAGCTTGATATCGCTCCGGATCTCGTAGCATACCTGGTAGCCGTCCATTTTCGGCATCCTTACATCCAGCACGACAAGATCCGGCAGTACCTTGCGCATCTTCTCAAGGGCTTCCACTCCGTCTGTGGCTTCCTCTATTTCGTAGAGCGCCTGTTCAAGCACGCTTTTGATAATATCCCTGCTCTGTTTTTCATCATCGACTATTAAAATCCTTATTTTATCCATTGTCCTCCCCTTTTCTAAGATTTATCTCTATCTTCCTGATTATAATATCTTCATAAGAAGCTTTATCCAGGCATTCACACGCGCCTAATGCCAGACATTTCTCCCTGTTCTTCTCACTCGCAGAAGATGTTAGCACAATTATCGGAATATTCATAGTCGCTTTATTCTTTTTTAATTCTCTTATAACTTCGAATCCATCCATCCCCGGCATCATAAGATCAAGGATGATCATATCAGGTCTTGTCTCTTTCGCCAGCTCAAGCCCTTCCCTTCCGCTATGGATACATGCGACCCTGCTTCCGCCCTCCGTTAAGAAACCCTTAAGTATAGCGGTCAATTTCTCTTCATCGTCTATAACGAGTATGTTTTTATTAATTACCGGCTCTCCTATCAGGTCAGCCGGGCTGTCACATTCATCGGAAACCGAACCGTTCTTTTTCCTGCTAAGCGTGAATATAAAACTGCTTCCAATGTCTAACTCACTTTCCACCCAGATCTTTTCTCCATGAGCTTCTATTATACCCTTGACTATGGCCAGGCCTAAACCTGTACCTCTGATATCTCCGGTTTTATCCTGGTTTTCTTTGACCTGTCTGAATTTTTCAAATACAGTTTCTACCTTATCCGCAGGAATACCTATTCCGCTGTCACACACTCCCACCTCAATATGCTCTCCCTTCTCTTCAGCTCTGATCTCTATTTTACCGCCATCAGGCGTATACTTGAACGCATTACCCAGCAGATTATGAAGAACCTGTGTGATCTTTTCAGTATCACATGTCACCCTGGAGATCCCTTCCGGTACTGATACAGTCAGGGATATATTATGTTTCGCCGCAGTAGGCATATACAAAGGAATGACTTCCTCTGCCACCTTCTTAATATCGCATACTTTTTTATTTATAACCAGCTGCCTGCTTTTTATCTTTGCCATTTCAAGTATGTCACTGATAAAATCCGACAACCTCTTAATATTGTTCTTTATTACATTAAAATGCTCTGCGCTTTGCGTGGAAATAACACCTTTGTTCTCCATAAGGAAAAGATCGATATGGCCCTTGATATGATACAGCGGTGATTTTAATTCATGGGAAACACTTGAAATAAAATTATCCTTCATATCATCCAGTTCTTTCAGCTTTAGAGCCATTTTATTGAACTCTTCCGCCATATCTCCGAACTCATTCTTACTGTTCACCGAAATACTCTGGTCGAGATGCCCGTCACCTATGAACTTGGCGCCCTGTATTACTTGTTTTATCGGCAGTGTCATCCTGTTTGCAAGTAGTACTGCGGCCAGTATGCTGATAGCCAGCGCGAATAAAGCTATGACGAGTATTCTCTTTCGCGTTTTATTCAGCGTTCTCTCTATTTCAGTTTTAAGCATATCCTGGGAAAAGCCTATTTGCGCCACTCCTATCTCTCTGCCGTCCATAATGACACTCTGCGCTATGTCATATATTTCTCCTTCCAGGCCTGAATATGTCACAGGCAGGAGTTCGCCGGATAGACTTTCTTCATGTTTTCTTATTAACACATCCTCCTTCAGGACATATGGCGCCGAGAGCATATTCCCGTCCATGCTTGTGAATACGATATATACTATATTTTTATTTATTTCTTTAACCGATTTAATGTAATTCAACAGCAGCAGTTCATCATGCAAAGTCAGGGCTTCATTGGACATTTCCATAAAACTCTCAAAGATATTTATTTCGTTGGCCTTCATCTCATTAAAAAGAAGTTCTTTTTCATATACAAAAAAAGCCGTACTGACACCTATGATCACGCTCACTATCAGTAAACTTGCGAACAGACTGAATTCCTGTTTTAATCTCATTTGCTTATCTGTGCCCGGGCCCTTTCGAGCGCCTTCTGGACCTCCCGGTAACTGGGTGCAAGTTCCAGGGCTTCTTCCCATATTGAGATCGCTTTTTTTATATCCCCGGCGCTGTATAAGGACAACCCTTCCTTGTAATAATTCTTTGCCTTATCAAACAGCCTGGCACTGATCTTGTCATAGTAGTCTTTTGTCTTTTTATATTCCGGGTCGATCTCCATTACCTTTTCAAACTCTGACCTTGCTCTTTCCGGAGATCTGTTCTTATAGAATTCCATACCGTTTTTATAGTATTCTTCTACCCTTTCCCGGGCTTCTTCTTTTCTGCATCTTTCTTCTTCGATCTTTTTTTCTTTCTCGATCCTGGTGATCTCGATATTTGCAAGGTTTATATATTTTATCGCTTCGCTGTGCCTGTGATCAAGCACCAGTACTTTAACGAAAAACTCTATCGAATTTCTATACTGCCCTGCATTAAAAAGAAACATACCCTGCGTAAATAGAGACTGTATGTTCCCCTGCCTGCTGATAAGTTCAGGTTCGATCCTGTTTATATATTCGTTTACTATCTGCTTTTTATAGTCTTCCCTATCGATTATCTCATCGAATTCAACCCGGGCGTTTATCTTCATTTCAGCAAAGAACTTGTTAAACTGGATGCTGGCTTCCATAAGCCTGTTCTTCCTGTAATTCTCGATACCGCTTGAAAGATACTGGTTGAGTATCTTCTGGTCACCTGTATCGGCTATAATACTGCTCTTGCCTGTACTCGCGCAGGCGGAAAGAGATATAAGCAGTATAGACAGCACGATCTTCATGCATGTTATGAATTCAGTAATTTTCAAATTCACCTTCCATCAGGTCATTTTCTTTCAGTATCCTGAAAAACGTCGAAGATACGGGCGGACAGCCTTTTATATATATGCCGCCTTTGTCTTTGTGTTTATATGTACAGTTCCCCAGCAATATATCCTCTGCATCGTATTCCTCGCCGCCTTTGCCTATCCTGATCCTGAGTTTTTCACCGGGCAGGTTGGAATACCTGATATGGCTCGCATATTCCTTCAAAAAGACAAGCAGCGTCGATAAACATGCGCTGCATGACTGATAGTCGTTCACTTCTACTCCGGGAAACTTTATATTGATCTCTTTGGGCGCCAGTTCATATTTATCTGTAAATTTTACATAATCTACCGGATCGACGTCTATGTTATCGGTTTTTATCCGGTCTTTGTTGAATTCCATAGCAAGCTTGAGGTGAGGGACATCGTCTTTCTCAAGACCCATGAGCCTGGCCGCGACAAGATCCGCATAAAGAAAATTCCTGCTCCCTACTACTGTATCCGTTTTCTTCTTTTCTCCGCCGGACGGCCCGAGGCCTTCAAGCCCGATGGTCCCGTCTATTATTGCGAGATCGGGTTTCAGACTCATGGACAGGTCCGCTATGGCGACATCCAGTTCCTTGTAATCGGTATATTCGCACCCGTCGTCGAATTTCAGCTGGTGAAGCCGCACTTTTTCATGGCGCCACAGGAACCCTTTCATATTCTTAAGGCTCAATGTAACGACAGTATGCATATGTGTTTTCATGACAGGCACAGAAACCAGGTAATTATATTCTTCTATTTTATTATACACCCTCAGCTGCTCTATTATCCTGCCGCCGGGGACTTTTACTATTGCCGGTTTTTCCTTGTCGAAATCCAGCAATTTGACGTTTTTTTCTTCTGCAAGCCCCGCTACACCGGTTTTTCTATATATATCTTCCATCTTCAGGCCTATTATCGGGCTTTCGCCTATGGATATATCATTGAACTGGTTCGACCGGAAATGATCTATGATCGCAGTGATGACCTCTATATTTGTCACAATACCCGTTCCCGACTCAAAAAGCCGGCCGAGATTGGGTTTTATGAGTATTTTCTTATCTTCCAGCCCTGTAAGCCGGAGCGCCTCGAGTACTTCAAGAGTACACCGGTATGCATCAGAGTTTTTTCTGACTACAACCCTGTCTTTTAGTAATTTGTCGTCCATAATCAGTTGTTTTTAAGGAATACTACCATTGATTTTAAACTCTAAATCCGTTATTTTCCTGAAATTTACCCTATGATATCAATATTTAGTAAATTAATGTTAATTATGAAAAATTGTTAAACAAAAATCAATTTTCGATCTTCCTTAAGACACTACAACTTCTCCATGATCTCGATCACATCTTTCATGAAATCTTTCAATATACCAATATTTGCCTCATCATGCCTTTCCGTCAACATGGAAACACGGATAGTCGCACCGCCTTTCTTTTTACTGAAAAGCTGGTTCAGCGCAAAAAAGCCTGCTGGAGATAATAGTTGTCCGTATACATGTTACCTGCCTTATAACTGTATAACATCATCTGTTTCTGTCTGTCATTTTCCGCATACAGTTCGTTTACAGGCAATGTCCTTGTGCCGAGCAGAGTTTCTTCATCTGTTCCAACCCTTTAAGATCATTCTGATCCTCGTAGAACGTACACAGGTCAACTTTATGTTTTCTGGATAACACCCTGATAAAATGATATGTCCTCAGCCGGTCCCCCTTTATTGGAGGATACGGCAATCTGGGCGCTATGAAAAGGATATTCATTATTTTTTCTTCCCTTTTACCCTGTTATACAGTTCTATTATCTTACAGGCATTATTTTTCCAATTATGTTCTGATATTATATTCTCCCTTCCCGCTCTTCCCATTCTCATACGCAGTTCATCATTTTTTAACAGCATCACAAGAGCGCCTGTCAGTCCGGTGATATCACCCCGATCAAAAAGCAGTCCATGTTCACCACTGTTGATCCCTTCTTCGAGCGGTCCCAGCCGCGGAGCGACCACGGGTTTTGCCATCGCCATGTATTCATATATTTTCATAGGTGAACCGTATTCGTTGGAATCGGGCATAACGGCGACATCAAATGCCGCAATATGGCCGGGAAGCTCTTCATGATCGACTTTACCGGTGAAGATCACATCTTCCTGAATACCTGAATCCAAAGCCATTTTTTCCAGCTCGGCTCTCATCAGCCCGTCACCTATAAGAAGTAATTTCGTTTCTTCCACCTCTTTTCTTATATATGAAAAACATTTTAACAGCATATCCAGTCCGTGCCACGGATAGAAACCGCCGATAAATCCTATTACTTTCGCGTTTCCCAGACTATATTTGTCTCTTATGCGCATGCCGCTTATCGCATTACTGAATTTTTCCGGATCAGCCGCGTTAGCAAGTATTATTATCTTTTCCGGCCGGATACCGAGCCTGATAAGATGATCTTTCAGATACCCGGATACGACCACTATGCCATCAGCTTTTTCCAGGATCTTCCTGTCAAGTCTGTTGGCAACAGGTGCCAGTATTTTAGATCTTTTTCTATATAGATGTGTAAATGACGTATAATTCACTTCAAGGATTATCGGCACCCCGGTCTTTTTTGATACCCTGATACCTGATGTGTTGAATATGGCATACCTCTCGAATATCAGCGTATACTCTTTCTGTTTCATTTGTTTTTTTAGTTTTTTATATGCTACGCGGTTGTATGCCAGTTCTATAAACTCAAAAACCAGTTCCGGCATATGTCTGCTTATAAATCTGTGGAGCCATGGTGTCTCATAAGCAGTACCTGAGACTGCATTCAGCCCGGCAGGAGACAATACGTCCACTTCGTTCCCGAGAACGGTAAACGCTTTCACTATCTCGTCTATATGGACTCCTTCACCCCCCTTCCCCCTGGTCCTGTGGTTATAAATTATCCTCATTTTTTTATTCCCATTAATTCCGATACAGTCACGGGCTTTAAACCGCGGTTTTTTATGTCTTTTATTATTTCATATTTCTTCTGTATCTTGTTCTGTTATACCAAGTTTCTTTTTTGCCAGCAATATAGTTTCCCTGCTGCCAGGCTCTAGTATTTTTTTCAAGCCTTTTTCCCTTGACATAATGCCCGCTCTTATCATGCCGGCTATTTCAAATACGTACGGATGGAAACCGTACCGTTCAAGATGTACCCGGTTAGCAAATGAATTAAGAAGACAGTTGTCGGGTATCAGATCATCATCCTTTAGTTTGATACCAAATGTTTCTTCCATGAAACTGACAAACTCCAGTACTCCTGTTGAATCAATGATACCTTTTTTCAAAAAACGAATCGTCATCATTTATGTCTTTAATATCCGACCCGGCCAGGAAAGACCTGATAATATACTCTTTTACGCTTTTTTTGATATCTCCACATTAATTTCTCGCCTTCAAATAAGATTCTTTGCTGTATGATTGCTGTATGATTTAAGTACATTGTTTCCTTATATAATATGAACAGTTTATTAAATATTATAATTCATCTCATATAATACTATTCATTATACATATAATACTTTTTTTTGAACTTTCCGTACAGATTCATGCGCTTATCTTATGATAAACAGTATGCGATATGACTTGTTGTGAATTGATAGAACAGGTACCGTTTCAGTGCTTAAATGCTGTTGGATACCTTATCATAATTCTTGTTCTTATACCTGACAATAGCATTTCTCGTGTCTACCAGTACTTTACAGTTATTAATGATCAATCCGTAATCTATGTTCGAATGGTCCGTAGCTATTATTATACCGTCAAAACCTTTCAGGTTTTCTTCGTTGTATTCAATTGAAGACATTTCAAGTCCATCGCCTGCAAACTCCGGGATATACGGGTCATAATATGAAACATCTGCCCCCTTTTCTTTAAGCAGTGTTATTATCTCCAAAGCAGGCGATTCTCTCATATCAGATATGTCTTTTTTATATGCCACACCTACAACAAGTATCCTGGAACCTTTAATACTTTTGCATATCTCATTAAGCTTGTTCTGCATACCTGAAACTACATAACCGGGCATTTTCTGGTTCAGTTCACCCGCCAGCTCCACAAACTTCGGTTCGATCCCATGGAGTTTTGCCTTCCATATAAGATAAAGCGGGTCTATAGGGATACAATGTCCTCCGAGTCCCGGGCCTGGATAAAAAGGCATGAATCCAAATGGTTTTGTGGCTGCCGCTTCGATAATCTCCCATATATTCAGGTCAAGCGCATCGCACATCATCTTCATCTCGTTTGCAAGTGCGATATTCACGCTGCGGAACGTATTCTCAAGGAGCTTTACCATCTCAGCCGCGCGCGTAGAAGAAACAGGTACGATCTCCGGAAAAAGCTGCTTATAGAACAGCGTGGAAAGCTCACAACACTGAGATGTAACACCGCCTATCACTTTAGGAATATTTTTTGTCTTGTATTTATCATTACCCGGATCTACACGTTCCGGTGAAAATGCCAGATAAAAATCTTCTCCTATCTTCAATCCGTTGCCTTCCAGCTGTTTATGGGATCCCTGCCCGGCAGTACTTTCGGCCATGATCCCTTGTGTTTCAGACAGTACTTTACCCGCACAGATCTCAGTATACTCCTCACCTTGAAATTTTCCTAAAAGTATGGGCAATACGACTTCTTCTGTCGAACCGGGATATGTAGTGCTCTCAAGGATTATCAATTGCCCCCTAGTAAGGTATTTAGCAACTTTACTGCAGGCATCAACTATGTATGAAATATCAGGTGATTTTGATTTCCTTAAAGGAGTAGGTACGCAGATACTTATAATATCTGCATCCTTCAGCACTGAATAATCCGTTGTGGCGCTCAGTTTTCCCGACTGTACATATTCATTCAATTCCTCACCGGGCACATCCTGTATGTAGGATATGCCTTTTCCGATCTGGTTGACCTTATTCTGATCCAGGTCGATACCTACCGCATCATAACCCGCTTTTGCAAATTCAACAAGAAGCGGCAATCCCACATATCCGAGCCCTATGACCGCACCTCTGGCTTTTCTTGTTTCAATTTTTTCTTTTAAGTGCATATCTTGTTTCCTTCCGTTATCAATCAGCCCCGAATTTTACGTTTATGCTGATACATCTTTTGTCATCAATGATCCGTTTTCCAGCCAGTTGAGCTCGACTTTACCGGCATCATAATAAATTATCCCGCCGGCAAAAGTCAGCTTTCTTAAAGGTTCCGAATAGAGTATACCGCCGTATTTATCGGCAGCCGGCCCCAATTCAGAAATGAATGATATCTCTCTTTGTGCTCCCTGCCCGAGTACAGCCGGATTATACACGAATCCGGATATGCCTCCGGACTCCGGAGAAACAGCCGCAACGGTCCTGAACTGAGCGCTCTGAGATTTATTGAAAATAGTCCAGCCTGAGAATGTAGACGAACCGTAAATATTACCCGTAAAGGTTATAATGCTTATAAAAAATAGATACGCTGTTTTCTTCATATGTTTATATCATGGACCTGATACGCAAACTTATAATCACAGATAGATTTAATAACAAGAACCCGGCCAATGTGCCTATATGCCCTTCAACGGACTCGTTTTAACATCCCTGAATACGCTCTTTATTTTCAGTCCGCCCCTGGGTTTATCCAGGTCAGAAGGAAGTACAAGTTCATTATTGACCAGTGACGCGCCGACCACACTTTCAAAAGCCTGGCGCAGCAGCCATCCTGCCGCCCCGGTATAACCGTTCCATATCATCCTTCCCTGGTCATATGTGGTCAAAAGATCAGCCGGCTGTTTATTCGGCTGCCCTCCGTAAATTTCGATCTCATCAGGCGTTACATGCGAGATCGCCGCTATCTTCATCCATAACCTGTAAGCTGTACCCCGGTATTCATCCGCTTTGACAGTATCACCATTATTTTCGAAGTATTCGGCAAGGAGCCGGGCAGCCTTTATGAGCCATTGTACCCCGTGACAGTACATACCGTTTTCGCGCACGCCTTCAGGATACTTGCTGCTCCTGCCAAGATACGGTGTAGTGTCTTCCCTGAGAGCCGGCCAGCCGAGCAGTATTACATTATCTCTCTCAAGTACACGCAATGCCGTGTGAAAAACTGTTCTGGCCCTTTCCATATTTATACCGGATTTGACCGCCCAGGCAGCTGTCAGAGCATCTATTTCCCATACACCGCTGTCCTTTATGCCTATTTCCGTACCGTCATCATGAATGGCCCTCAGATACCGGTCATCTCTCCATGTCTCTTCAAGTGCCGCCTCAAGAGCCTGCATCTTTTTAAGGTAGTATTCTTTCCGGCCGCTTCCTTCCTTTTTATCTATTATGTTCACCATATCCTTTAATATGTAATGGAGGAAGAACCCTAGCCATACGCTCTCTCCCTTACCCTCGCTCCCGATCTCGTCCAGCCCGTCATTCCAGTCGCCTGTTCCGATCAGCGGTAATCCGTGTTTTCCCATGCGTTTTTCAAATACAAGATCGATGGATCTTAAACAGTGCCTGTAAACAGAATCCTCACGGGTTGACCGGTGATACAGGTCGCCTAAACCATGTTTATTTTTGGGCAGCGGCTGAAAAGGATTTTCAGAAACCACATAAGACGTCATCTCATCGAGTATCGATTCATCACCTGTAGCCCTGATATACTCCACCACGCCCCAGACCAGCCACAAAAGGTTATCCGAAGCGTGCGATCTGCATGCAAATGCCGTTCTTCCGTCAGTAAGCGTAAAAAACCAATGGAACACATCGCCTTCGATAAACTGCTGGGATGCATGCAGAAGTATCTGTCTGCGCGCGAGAGCAGGATCGACCCATACAAGGTTCACGGTATCCTGGAGCTGGTCTCTGAACCCGAACGCTCCGCTTGCCTGATAGAATCCGCGCCGGGCCCATATCCGCTCGGCAAGCGCCTGGTACTTCAGCCAGTTCTGGAACATGTCGAACTCGGTATTATTGGTTTCCACTTTCACCGTTCCCATCAGGCTCAGCCACCATTTTTTTGTATCCGCAAGGCTCTGCCGGGCTTTTTCAACATCCTTATATTTTTTTACAACTGTTTCCGCCTCTTTCCGCATATCAGTCTGTCCCAGAATGATCGCAACCGTACATTCATCATTAGCCGGTATCTCCAATGTGCCGATTAATCCTGCTATTACCCTCTGGTCTGTGACCTGTGTTCTGTCCGGCTCGCCCTTTTCAACGATATAAGGGAACGCTGTTCCTCTTTCTTTACCGAAGAACCTGCCGCGTTTTGTTTCCACAAGATCCAGGGGGAGAGACATTGAAGAAAAAGCCGGCCCGGTCCGGAAAGTATTACGCGGATTTTCAAAGAATACAGCGTCAATTTCCTTGTTATATTCTACTTTCAGCGCGCCGGAATTTTCAGGCTGTAACGCCAGCACTATCTGAAAATATGGAGCGATTCTCATGCGCTTCAGCTTGTCACTCTTATTTTTAACCGTCAGCAAGTATACGCCGACCGGATCATCCGGCGGCACAAATACTGTGAGTTCAGTCGATATACTGCCGCGTGTCATGTGGAAAACAGCTGTCCCGTCCACACCAAATTCCGATCTGTTCTCTGCTGTGTAATCATTCAGCGGATGATGGGTCGGAGAATACCATTCATTATTATCAGGATCGTAGAGGTAGATCGCCTCGCCCGGGATCTCCCGCGTGACTGTATCGGAGCATTCGGGCGTGATCCTGTTCTGCTGTGAATTACCGCTTGTTGTAGTGTGAAGCCCGCGGTTAGTGACTATTATTGAATGCCCGAGAGCATTAGACATACCGTGATCGTACGGCCGGGTAGTATACGGCGTATGAACAAGCATCTTGTTGCCGCCTTCGGTATATTCGTAGTAGGGCTGAGGCGTTCCCGGAAGGATCTCGCCGTGTCCTATGAGCGGCGACTTCTTCTCCTTTGATGCGGGTATCCCGGCGCCGCCTGGCCGAAGGTGCCTGTTGATCAGTTCTACAGCCGCATCTCTGCTGCTGCCATAACCTATCATGAACCGCATCGAGCGGGAAGACGCTGCATCTACCCCGGCGTCCAGCAACAGGCTTCCCACAGGATCGAATGTCGGATACGCGGCTGTGTCTCTTGCTTCCAGAAAATCCAGCGTTTCTACTATCCGCGGGGTCCATATACTGCGGGCGCGGCCGATAAAATCCATGCGTGAAATCAGGAAACCTTCAGGAACAGCATCTGAGGCCAGGATACCCATTAATTGTGTGTTCTTCTGCCAGCTGAAGACCGCGTTTAACCCGCTTATGTACTCCATTTCGGGGAACAACCGGGAATACTGGGGATGGAACCTGTCATCCAGCCCGCGGTTCAGCACCCATTCCAGGTACTGAACAACTTTTATGCTGCGCGGTTTATCAGTCAGGTTTTCGACTGATAATGTCCATATTTCCACCGGGGCGTCTTTATCCGGAAGACTGATACAGATCGTCGTCCTTATCCCGTTTACTTCGTTTATTACATTAATAGTATTATCTGTTTTTTCTATTCCGGATGCAGTAAACCTGTTTTTCGGGAAATTGCCTGTTACCGGCCAGAAACGCTTGGGACTGCCGGGGTCTTCTTCCGTATCAACGATGTATAATACCCTGCCGCAGGGATCTATAGTATCATATGAACGCCTGGATATATCACAACTCTTTTTCAGCGCCTCACTGTATCCGCCGCCATTTTCCATGAATACTGTTTTATATTCCCTGTTCTGCAGCTCGAAAGTTTTTTCCCGCCGGCTTACTGCTCTTTTCCGGAGCAGCCGGAGAAGATAGGACACACCCGTACATATAAGTATACCCGAACCGGCAAGCAGCAGGATCTGCGGCAGCGCCAGGGATTTCAGAGCTGCCAGCATACCGCCTCCCCTGGCCGCATTCTGCATGGCTTCCGAAGTGGTCCATGCATGGTCCCACGCCTGACCGCGCGGAAGATAGAAAGGCAGGAGCAGCGGAGCCCATGTGGTAAACCTTTTAATAGCTTCAGGTATATACCGCTGTGCGGCAGCCGGTCCGATAAAACGCGCTATCTTATCATCAAGTTTGTCCATACCTATAAAACTCAGGTTAACGAGCGTCGCTACCCGCAGTCCCATATGGTCTATCCAGATGAGTATACGGAAAAAATCAAATGCCAGGAGCCATATAAACAGTTTAAGACTCCACGCATGGAACGCTTCGGGGTTCATAGTCAGACTATTGTAAATTGCAAACAGGGACCGTACAGCGCCGTCCTGGTTATACCAGGTCGGAGTAGCCATCATGCGCAGGAAAGTAAATATAATAGGAGACATCCATAATCCCCAGCGCAATACCTGTATCATATGTTTTACCAGATCAATAAAACCTTCTTTTGAAAACAGGAACTTTATCGGCGCCTTGTCTTTTTGAAAAAAAGCTACCATGAATGCCCGGTTGACCGCAAACAGCCATGCCGCCACCGACCAGTTTATAACGCCTGCCAGCGCTTCGGTAAAGAGCAGCCTGACACCGCCCGAATAACTGCCCAGATCTATACGGCCCCATTTATTGACCAGGGGATATGTCGTATAGTTCTGCGGAGAAAACCCGGCGCTTACGTAAAGCCTGAATTTCTCGATAATAACCGGGACCTGTGAAGCATCAAGGTAAAATGCCGCCGCGGTCCCGACAAATGTACCCAGCATTGAATCGATAAAATAAAGCCTCCACGACTGGATCCGGCCGGTACCCCTTATTGAATATATAATATCCCTTACAAGACTCACGCCCAGGGAAGCGGCAAGACCCATGATAAGACCGAACATAAGCCTGTCTGGCATATCCTGCTGAAAAAGCCCCTGGCTGATCATATGGGCAAACCCGAATCCGACCACTGCGCCGCGCATGTAGAGTGTCCAGTTCCGGTAACTGTAGCGCATCCTGTCAAAAAACGCCTGGCTGCCGTCAAAAGTCTCTATAATGGTCTTCAAAAGCGGGAAGACCACTGCGCCGCAGATAACCCCTATCGCTATCGGCAGACTGGCCATAAGCATTTGAGATGTACGCGCATCGAGAAGAATATTCAAAACATATAAGATCGTCATAAGTATGCCGCTGTAGACCATGCCTTTTTTAACGCCTGTCGTAACATGGCCGGAGATAGTTGCCCATGTAGGCGCTATACGCTGCGTACTGTCCAGAGTAAGCCCGGTTAATAAATACACTTCTCCCCAGAGTCCCCCGTGAGCCAGGATCGTAGTCAATACGGCGATAATAGACCTGAATAAAAGAGGTAATGCCGCAACTGAGTCAGTAGAACCGAGGTCAGCAATATGAGGAGACATGACAACGCCCAGGGATACAAGGAAAACCACAAGATGCGCTTTAGGTATTTTAAGCGGCTTTCCGCTAGTAACCAGGCTGATCCCGTTTGTGACAGCTTCATTGAACCCGAAAACCACTATCAGCCTGCCAAGAAACTCCAGTATTGCCGGGCAACTTATCAGAAGACCGCCGGTCAGGCTGTTACCCAGCACATTGAGCAGGCTCGTATTCTCCAGAAGCAGCAGCCATCCGAAAAAATACGGTGTTCCCACTATCAATCCGCCGCTTATTGCCCTGAGATGTTTGCGCGCTGAAGCCAGGGAAGAAGCGTTTACCGCATGATATATCAGGAACGCTATTGAGGCCGTTATATTGCTTTTCATCATCACCTGCGCCCAGTCAGCAGGAGCCTGAAGCAGCACCTGGCTGCTTGAGGATGCGGCAAGGAGCCCCGAGAACATGACATTCTGAAACACTTCTCCCGGTGTAAGATGTTTAGAAGTGAGCCTGTATTTCAGGAGTTCCGCTATCACCGCGCCGACAAGGCCGGCAAGCAGGAACCTGAAGCAGACTCCGACGGGATTCATCGTCCCCACCGATGATCCCAGTGAATATATGAGCAGTGCGCATCCCGCGATCAGGACTGCGGCTGTACCGTACAATAGATCCCATTTCAAAGAACCTTTTTTCTCAGGAACAGGCTTCTTATCATCAATCTGCCCGGTCTCCTCTACAGCGCGCCGACTGGAAAAAAGTTTCCCTGAGAAAACAGCGATCAGGGACATCAAAAGACTGAATATGAGTACCAGTGATATTTTGCCGCCGGCTGTCTCAATAAACGATAAATTAAAAAAATCAATATCAAAATACAGTGTAGCGGGCGCTTCTGTTCCGCCGACAGGAGTAATAACGAATACGATCTCATCAAGATCCCCGATCTTTTTCCAGTGGATAGCTTCCCTTATAGAATTCCAGCCGGATTTAAGCTTTAGCGGGATAACCTGCTTATCTTTGTCTCCCTTGATCTCTACTGTTACCATCACCTGCTGCACCTGTCCCGGATCCGGCACATTGACACCGACATTGACCGCATTGGCAGCGCCGGCATTCAGACCCGGCGGATAATCCTTTGTCCAGACACCTACCAGCGTACCCTTAGGCGCCGTATAGTCGAATCTCATAATATCTTTTTTAATAGCCTGATCGGCTGCAGTGCTTATAACACCTTCTGCCATACCTATATTGAACACTCCCTTTTGGGAAGCGTCGGAAAGACCGAAAACAGACAGTGACCGGTTCGACACAATACTTTTTAATGCTGCAGCTTTATTAATAAATTCCAGATCAAAATATAGTTTCCCTGAAGCTGATTCAACACCCTTTTCGGGGGAAACGACGAACGCCGCTTCCTTGAGGCTGCCCACAACTTCCCAGTCAATCGTTTCATCTTTCGAGTTCCAGCCCTGTTCAAGTTGCAAAGGTATACTCTGGACATCATCCGTACCCTTTATCTCCAGATTAACTGCGACCCGGCCGGATTGACCGGAATCCGGCATTCTCACTCTTATCCTGGCAGTATTAACTTTTTGCGCACCCGGTTCGGATGGATAATCTTTTGTCCATACGCCTACAACAGTATCTTTGGGCAGGTTATATTCGAATAGCAGGACATCCTTACCGGTTGTATCGTCGTATGAAATATTGACAGCGCCTCTGGATGATCCGATATTGAACACCCCCCTCTCAGCGCCATCCAGTATACCGAATGAAGACGCCGTTTCTACTGCAGCGCTTTTCATCTCTAAAGGTTTCAGTTTGATAAAATCAAGATTAAAAAATAATGTCCCCTTTGCAGATACACCTTCTCCTTTAGGAGTGATCACAAAGACGACTTCGTCAAGGTCCCCGACTATATCCCAGTCAATCGGTTCCTGAATGGTGTTCCATCCGGTTTTAAGCCGGAGCGGTATGTTCTGGATATCCTTTGTCCCCTTTATCTCCAGTTTTACCGACACTTTCCGCGCCTCGACAGGATCAGGCGCTTTTATCTCTATCCTGGCTGTATTTACAGTATCCGCGCCAAGCCCTGAGGGAAACTCTTTTGTCCAGACACCGACAACGGTTTCTCTCGGCGCGTTATAGTTAAAAGCAAGAACATCTTTACCGGAAGTCTTGTCTGATATGCGGATAACGTCACCCTGTGACGAACCGATATTGAACACTCCTTTTTTGCGGGCAGCAAGGATACTGAAAGACGGGGTCCCTTGTAAAGAAGGTGTTTTTTCTATATTGCCGCCCTTGCCCGAAGACGGCTGTTTGATAAAATCAAGGTCAAAACTCAATGTCCCGGACACCATCTCTGCGCCGCCCATAGGAGAGACCACAAAAACGACTTCCTTCAGTTCACCTATGGTCTTCCAATCGATGACTTCTTCGACTGTACTCCAGCCGGGTTCAAGACGCAGCGGGATGTGCTGTACTTCAACCGAACCTTTTATTTCCAGTTTTACCGATACCAGGTAAACCTGGTGCAGATCAGGTATTTCAACACTTACCTTGACAGAATCTACAGTATCACTCTTTATTTCAGCCGGAAAACTCTTTGTCCAGACACCTATCATGCTCTCTTTTGGCACCGAGTATTCAAACTTGAGAACATCTTTCTTTACAGTTTCGTCAAACACGCGGCTGACAGTACCTTCGGATTGCCCGATATTGAATACGCCGCGTTCAGCGGCTGCCAGTATATTAATAGAAGACGATGTTTCAGCAGGAACCGTGATCTGCATAGCCTCAGCTTTAACAAACGCAAGGTCCAGGTCCAACGTTCCGGCAGCCGAGTCCGCCGATCCGGCAGGTATGACGACAAAAACAACTTCTTCCAGAAGACCGATTTTTTCCCAGTCGATAGCTTCCTGGATAGAGTTCCAGCCGGATTTAAGACGCAGAGGTATTTCCTGGACATCCTTTGTTCCTTTGATCTCCAGTTTAACTGAAACCTGTTTCAACTGAGCGGGAGCAGACACATTAACGCCGATATTCACAGCGTTCACGGAAAAGACACCCAGTTCCGCCGGATACCCTTTTGTCCAGACGCCTATAACCGAACCTTTAGGCGCATTATAGCCGAATTTTAAAACATCCTTTTTCAGATTTTCATCATGTACACGCTCAACGGTTCCCTGCGACGGACCGATATTGAACACGCCATGACCGCTGGCATCAAGGATACCGAATGATACGGGTTTTTCATCAGCTGCTGAAGGAGAGATGCATAATACCGCAAGCGCAGCAGATATCAACAGGCTTTGAAGATGTTTCAACAGACAGGATTTTCTGAATAACTTCCGAATTTTATTTTGATATGTCAGATCCTTCTCCTTTCTTAAAACTGACAGCAAGTCAGAATCTTTTTATCCGAAACTACACCTGCAATTGATGCTGAATACTTCATGGGAAATCCATAGAAATACGCCGGAATCCCTGTTACGCTTAAATCGAAAAGATAAACAGCCGGGCTGTTTATCTTTGTTATTTTAATGATTTTTCATTTATATTCAAGCATTTTTAAATATTTACAGATATAATGCTTTGTTTTACGCGCGGTCCGCAGTGACGGAACAGGCGCAAACTTTTTTACTCTTTGGTTGGATAAAATAGCATATTATTGTACAATGTTTAAATTGAGTACCGGCAGAAGGAGGAATCGCACATGAAAAGCATAAGGATAATGCCCTGTCTGGATATGAAGGACGGGCGGGTAGTAAAAGGCGTGAATTTTGTAAATCTTAAAGATGCCGGTGATCCGGTCCAGAACGCAAAATTTTATGAAAGCGAAGGCGCTGATGAACTTGCGATGCTCGATATAGCAGCCACGCTGGAGAACAGGAAGACCAGGCTGGAGTGGGTAAAGAACGTTTCATCTGTTATCAATATCCCCCTTACTGTCGGCGGCGGTATCGGGTCAATCGATGATATCAGCGAAGTACTGGAAGCAGGAGCGTCAAAAGTTTCCATGAACAGCGCGGCAGTAAATAATCCCGGACTTATTTCTGAAGCCGCCGGCAGATTCGGATCAGAGACAGTTACCATAGCAATAGACGCCAGGAGGAATCCCGAAATGAAATCGGGTTTTGAGATCGTTGTATCAGGCGGCACAAAACCGGTCGGAAAAGACGCAGTCGAATGGGCAATAGAATGCCAGAAACTCGGCGCCGGCACTATACTTCCCACAAGCATGGACGGTGACGGCACGCTGGCCGGGTACGATATAGATTATACGTCCGCTATAGCTGAAGCTGTCGATCTGCCGGTTGTCGCTTCCGGCGGAGCGGGAGAACTAAAACATTTTTATGAAGCCGTTATGGAAGGTAAAGCTGATATTCTTCTTGCGGCTTCCGTGTTCCATTTCCGTACTTTTTCGATAAGAGAGGTAAAGGAATACCTTGATTCCAGAGGCATAGAAGTCATACTCTGACACTATTCAGGCAGGTTTCTGCATTATAAAGACCCCGGGAATAGAGTTTATCTTTCCAAAGGTTTTTCGAGTTGACATGTTACCGCCCGGACCCAGTGGTCTTAATTATCCCGCCCTTTCATAAGAGCGTTTTCTACGGCTTTCAGAATCTTTTTTCCACAAAAGTAATTTCAGATATATTTATATATAAGCGTTTCATTATTAATCGGCTTTTTCATAAGTATCAGCTTTACAATGAAGTCTACTAAATATACAATTGTCTAGCAGAGTATGAATAGAAAAAAGATAATCATATTTTTGTTTATTACCGCAGTCTGCGTTAATTGCCTATCAGCAAAAGACAGTGCATTCGAAAAAAAGGTGATCGAATTATCCGACAGGATACACAGTACGCTGCAATCTCTTCCTGCTAAAGACAATAAACTTAGAATAGCGGTACAGGATTTCACTAACCTGAACCAATCCGCAAAAGATAACAATATAGGCGGAACTGTTTCGGCTATGCTCATCACCCGGTTCGTACAGAGCGGATATTATGAAGTAGTCGAAAGAGAACAGCTTTATAAAGTCATCAAAGAGGCAGAGATCAGCATGCGCGGATTATCGGATCCCGATTCGGCAAAAAAAATAGGCAAAATAGTCAATGCGGATATCATTGTACTTGGAAGCGTTTCGGAAGTATCTGAATCATATTTCGTAAATACCCGTATTATTGATGTTGAAAAAGCCGTTGTCATAGCGGCGGCCTCAACTGATATAAAGATAAGGAAACGCGTTTTTCACAAAGACAGGGTAGCGCAGATACAGAAAAACCTTGATACCCTGGACAAGACCATACATCTTTACTCGCAGATCGTATCCCAGCAGTACCTGAGAGTCGTATGGCCGGAAACCCTGTCTGTACTCGTACCGGAATATATCAGTGAACTGCCCGATCCGCTAGAAGGCAACTGGGTATATGACAACGGAACGGGACAAGTGCATAACTCCGTCTATCCCGATCTGAAACCGGCTACTGTTTATCCGAAAATGGAGCCCGTATACAGGCAGGTGAGGCACGCGAATATTCAGAACGGCCTACGGATGCTGGATATGGCCGTTAAATCCTATTACGCCAATTACGGCAAATACCCGGAGAGCCTTGATGCTCTCGATAACTATTACCTCAACCGTTTACCCAACCCTGCACCCGGCAGATGGATGTACGACAACGAGACCGGCGAGGTCTCCCATAAAGAAGATTGACAAGATAATGTAACTTTCAGATTATTAACTGTTGTTCTTATTGCAGTACTTTTTTCTGGATTCAGCGTGTCTCCCGTCAATGCGGATATCCCGAAATACCTTACCTTCAAGGGTGTATTGACCGATGCCGACGGACAGGCTGTAACCGCTCTGACCGGACGATATCGCTACAACAAGTCTAAAATAAAATTACAGGCAGGAATAAAGCAGTTTTTTCCATTTGTTCAAACGGGACAATCTGTGTTCGTATGTATAGAGATGGAATAATTGAATACTTTTTTTTGTCTGCGCTAAAAAATCTTCTTCCTTGATGACTCCGTTTGAGAGCAGCGTATTGTAGACTCCCGTACCGGGGAATAGTGTCAGGATATGAACATTCAGATTAGTTATTTTGTTCTTCATTTTTTTCAGAAACTGCTTTGTCTCATCCACAGTTTTATTATTTTCTCCGGGGTATCCCACCATAATATGAGCTCCTACGCCTATTTCGTATTTACTGCAAAGATTGATCGCATTTTCTACATGTTCCAGTGTTTCTCCCTTGTTCATCTTTTCCAGAAGTGCAGGAGAACCTGTCTCCACACCGAATATCAGGTAACAGCAGCCTGTCTTTTTAGCCAGCCGGATATTCTCTTCATCAATATTATCAGCTCTTGTATTCGACGCCCAGTATACCTTTATATTGCGTTTTATTATCTCGTTACTCAGGTCATAATAAAGATCCGTGCCGAAAGGGAAATATGCATCCTGCACAAAAATCCCTCTGTAGCCGTATTCTTTTACAAGTAACTCGTATTCTTCGGCCACATTCCTGCCCGACCTTCTCCGCAAAACATCCCCGCAGGATGCCGGTACAGCGCAGAAATTACACCCGTAATCGCACGAGCGTGTCGTCATTACAGACCCCCACCTTATACCTTCTGCCGGTTTCATTCTGTTACTTTCACCCCCCTGCCGATACCGCAGATAACTTTTCCTGTTATAAAGATGATACGCCGGAAAAGGGAGCCCGTCAAGATCTTTTATGGGCTCCCGGGATGGAGTGCGAAGGATTCTTCCTTCTTCCATGTACGCTATTCCTTTTATGTCTTTAATGGATTTCTTTCCTTCAAATGAATCGACTACTTCAGGAAAAGTTACCTCGCCTTCACCGACTACTGCCGCATCGGCGCGCGTAACAGGTAATATTTTTTCTGCCATTGCCGTAATAAAAGGACCGCCCAGGACTATTCTGGTATCAGGAAATTTCTTCCTGATATAATCACATAAAAGATATACGCTCGTCCTGCTCGGAAAAAGACAACTGATCCCCACGACATCAAAAGTAATTCCATCAAACACCCTGGAAACATAATCCCACTTCAGGCTGAACAGGTCGGCTATCCATACAGAATGCCCTTTCTCTTCAAGGACAGATGCAAGGTATCCCAGTCCCAGCGGCGGATATAACCTTGAATGAACTCCGGGCGGAAAAGGCTGGCCTGGAACGCATGGAGGCATTATCAATAGTATCTTCATGTTTATCGTCTTCTCTACTGTTTTCGGACTGAAACATATTATATTTTTTTTATCCTTAAATAGCCATATGTTCTCTTGGTTATAGAACTCTTATTAACCCATATTCTTGAAAATGTCAGTGAATAAATATTATAATATATTAGATACCCATGACGAACAAAATACTTATAATCGATGATGAAGCGGCATTAGTCTTCCCATTAGCGAAACTGCTTGAAAACAACGGTTACGAAGTCGATACTGCAGACAACGGCAAATCTGGTATTTACAAAGCCATCGCAGGTGATCCCGGCCTGATAATACTCGATGTTATGATGGATGGCATGAACGGATGGGAAGTATGCTCCACCCTGAGATCTCATCCGAAAACAAAGGATGTTAAGATAATAATGCTCACCTGCAACGATTCCGATGCCGATTTTGCCAGATCGAAGGAGATCCGGGCAGACTGGTTCATTATCAAACCTTATGAGAATAGCTATATCCTCACTGTAATAAGCAAACTCCTGAAAAACCCGCTGGCCTGATATGAACAATGATATCCGCAAAATAACCCTTGAAGACCTGGGGTATAATGACTTTTTCAGATCTCCCGGTATTGAAGGCCGTTCCCCTGCCAGGGTAACAGCCGCGCATAAAGAAGCATATATATTAAGAACCGGAACTGCCGAGTATTTTGCAAAAATAACGGGAAAAATGATGTTTACCGCTTCAGGCTCCGAAGACTACCCTGTTGTCGGTGACTGGGTCATGGTGTCATTCGAGGATAAAGGCCTGGCCGTTATACATGATATTTTACCCCGAAAAACCGTTCTTAAGAGAAAATCCGCCGGCAACTCAGGAGTACAGATAATAGCTTCAAACATCGATACGGCATATATCGTAGAATCAATAGACAGGGATTACAGTCTGAACCGGTTTGAAAGGTATATTACAATTGCCGATTCAGGAGGTATCAGACTCGTTTTGATATTGAATAAAACAGACCTGGTCACCGGACATGAACTGGAATCAAAATTATCCGAAGTAAATAACAGGTTTGAAGACCTCCCCGTTCTTGCGACCAGTACTGTTTCTGAAAATGGCATAACCGGCCTTAAAAACAGCATTAAAAAAGGAATGACTTACTGTTTCCTCGGATCTTCCGGAGTAGGCAAGACTTCTCTTATCAACTCTCTTATGGGTAAAGATATCCTGAAAACATCCGAAATAAACATATATACACAAAGAGGTAAGCACACAACTTCTCACAGGGAACTCTTTATACTGGAAACAGGAGGTCTTGTGATAGATAATCCCGGTATGCGCGAGATAGGACTGGTAGATTCAGAAGATGGCATCGGGAGCGTATTTGACGATATATCCGCGCTTTCAGATACCTGCAGGTTTTCCGACTGCAACCACACACACGAAACCGGCTGCGCGGTATTAAAAGCTGTTGGATCAGGCGAACTGGATAAAGCTAAATATGAAAACTATATGAGGCTGGTAAAAGAAAACGAGTTCAACAGCATGTCAAAACTTGAGAAAAGACAGAAAGACCGCAACTTTGGAAAATTCTGCAAAAAGGTGATGAAGTATAAAAAGAAACACAAATATTAAGAATATCTGATCACTGAAATACTGGATCAGGGGCGAACTTATTACCGCCGTTGCCGGCATAATGATCATCCTTCTTTTACCGGAAGATTTCTCAAATCTTGCATATACCCCCTGGTGGACAAGCTGGTTCATCGCGCCTGCTTTTCTTATATTTGCAGCGATATGTATTGTTTTCCGGATAGATTTTATAAGCAATACCGGGACTTGGTATCTATAAAGAATCAGCTTTTTTTAAGGGTTCCTGACAATCCTTCCGTCTGTTCTATTGGTTGTTCTCCGGAAAGATCGGAACTTACAGGATTTTTTCTATAAGTGCCGTCATCTGCTTAAAATCTTTTCAGATTATTTTTTCTTATACAGATTTTGCCGGTTTACCGTCTTTCGGGCACTCTGCAGTTTTTTTATCAAAAACCAGTTCACCGCTCTTTTCATCATGGCCGGCATCGATCAATACAGTATCGCACTCCTTATAGTATCCTTCGAGTATTTTCTTGGAAAGCGGGTTTACGATCAGACGCTGTATCGCCCGCTTGAGCGGTCTCGCCCCGTAAACCGGGTCGTATCCCGCTTCTGCGAGCCTTTCCATTGCGGCCGGAGTGATTGAAATACTCACTTTCTTCTCTTCAAGATATCCTGTCAGTTTTTTGATCTGTATTTTTACTATATCCTTGAGATTCTCTTTTGTAAGACTGTGAAACTGTATTATCTCATCTACACGGTTAAGGAATTCCGGCCGGAAAGTGTTTTTCAGTTCTTCATACACCTTATTCTCGGTGTCTTCGCTGTCCAGGTTATCCGCCATGTACCGGCTGCCGATATTGGATGTCATTATGATGATACTGTTCTTGAAATTGACCGTTCTACCCTGCCCGTCGGTAAGACGGCCGTCATCCAGTATCTGCAGCAGTATGTTGAACACATCCGCATGCGCTTTCTCTATTTCATCAAAAAGAATAACACAATAGGGCCGCCGGCGCACCGATTCCGTTAACTGTCCGCCTTCCTCAAAACCGACATACCCCGGAGGAGCTCCGATGAGCCTGGACACAGAATGCTTTTCCATGTATTCACTCATGTCTATCCTCACCATGGCTTTTTCGTCATCAAAAAGGAATTCCGCCAGTGTCCTTGCCAGTTCCGTTTTGCCCACACCCGTAGGCCCGAGAAAAATAAATGAACCTATAGGCCGGTCTACATCCTGAAATCCCGCGCGGGAACGCCTTACAGCCTCCGATATCATCAGTAGCGCTTTCTCCTGCCCGATTACTCTCTCCGCCAGCTTTTCTTCCATATTGATGATCTTCTCTACTTCGCTCTGCAGCATCTTTGACACGGGTATACCCGTCCATTTGGACACGACTTCCGCTATGTCTTCCTCATCAACCTCTTCCTTGAGCATCTTGAGATCCTTCTGCAGGTCTTCCAGCTTAAGGGTTTCTTCATCCATTTCTTTCTTCAGGTTGATGATCGTACCGTATTTCAATTCCGCGGCCCGCTCGAGGTCAGCTTCTCTTTCGGCTTTTTCCTGCTCGATCCTGCTCTTTTCTATTTTATCCTTCAATTCTCTTATCTTCAGAATATGTTCTCTCTCTCTCTGCCAGTGAGCTTTAAGCCGCGTACCTTCCTCCCTGTGATTTGCCAGGTCTTCTTCTATCTTTTTCAGCCTTTCCTTGCTGACTGCGTCTTTTTCTTTTTTTAATGCTGTTTTTTCTACTTCCAGCTGCCTTATCTTTCTCTCCACTTCATCGATATCAGAAGGCATGCTCTCTATCTCTATATGCAGCCGTGCCGCCGCTTCATCTACAAGATCAATGGCCTTATCGGGAAGGAACCTGTCTGTTATGTACCGGTTGGACAATACCGCCGCCGATACCAGTGCGGTATCTTTTATCTTTATGCCGTGAAACACTTCATAACGCTCTTTCAGTCCCCTTAGTATAGCTATAGTATCTTCAACATCAGGTTCCTGGACATACACCTGCTGGAACCTCCTTTCCAATGCCGCGTCTTTTTCAATGTTCTTACGGTATTCATCCAGCGTAGTCGCGCCGATACACCTCAATTCTCCTCTTGCCAGGGCGGGTTTGAGCATATTTGACGCGTCAATAGCTCCTTCAGCCGCTCCCGCGCCTACGACCGTATGAAGTTCATCAATGAACAGTATGATATTCCCCTCTGACTTAATTACTTCTTTCAGCACGGCCTTGAGCCTTTCTTCAAACTCACCGCGGAATTTTGCGCCGGCCAGCAGGCTGCCCATATCCAGTGCAATGACTTTTTTGTTCTTCAATGTATCAGGCACATCGCCTTCTTCTATACGGCGCGCCAGTCCCTCTACAATGGCTGTCTTTCCCGTACCCGGCTCACCTATAAGGACAGGATTATTCTTTGTCCTTCTGGATAAGACCTGTATTATCCTTCTGATCTCGCTGTCCCTGCCGATCACCGGATCGAGTTTCCCTTTACTTGCAAGTTCCGTAAGGTCTTTTGCGTATTTTTTCAGCGCCTGGTACTTATCTTCCGGATTCTGGTCAGCTACCCTGTTATCCCCGCGTATTTCGCTCAATACTTTTAAAATATCTTCTTTGTTTATGTTGTGTTTTTTTACAAGCTCCGCAGTATACCCCTCCCTCTCTTCAACTGCCGCCAGCAGGATGTGTTCCAGTGATATATATTCATCTTTAAATGAAGCTGCTTCTTTCATTGCGCGCTTGAACAGCTTATCAAACCTCGGGCTCATATATAACTGTCCCGCGCCGTCTACTTTTGCCCTTTTATCAAGCTCTTCCTTTATCTGTTGTTTCAATATGGCTGCGGGCACACCCAGCTTTTCAAACACGGGTTTTATTATACTTTCGTCTTCTTCAAGCAGGGCGAGCAGCAGGTGCTCTACATCTACCTGCTGATGCTCGTATTCTTCTGCAATTTCATATGTTTTACTTATTGCTTCCTGAACTTTTATCGTCAGTTTATCTGTTCTCATAATACTGCTCCTTTCAATACGATTTTAATTTCTTTACTTATTTAGATGCGTATAATACGATAATGATTCATATTGCAGGCTGCTGAACAGCGCCGGCCGTAAGTTATGACTTATGTGTTGCTAAAGATGTTTTTCAGAACAGCTCGTCAGCTTTTTCTCTGAATTTTTCGGGTATCTTAAGTCCGAGGATCTTCGCCACATTGAGGTTAAGAGCTATTCTGATATATTCGGGATGCTCAACAGGTATCTCGGAAGCCGATTTACCTTCTACTACTTTCATGACCAGAGCCGCCGTCTGTTTGCCGATATCCCCGTATTCGCAGTAGATCCCTATCAGCGCTCCTGCTTTTGCAAAAGATTTAGAGAAACCTATAAACGGTATATTCTTTTTCAGTGTTGAGAGCATTATAGCGCGAGAAGTAGTGGGATTGCCGTATATCGTAGGATCCGGTATTGACCATATTACATCAACCTTGCTTTCAATATCTTCCAAGACCACTGATATCTCTTTCAAATCATATATCGGAAACTCGGCTATGTGCATACCCGTTCTCACCGCATCTTCTTTTGCCTGGCTGACTATATCACCTGATTTTCCGGGATCATAGATTATCCCTATATTCTTTAGCGACGGTAGAGCTTCCTTGATTATATTAAACTGCAGATCATATGGAATATCGATAGTCACACCGGTTATCTCCTGTTTGCGTTTGCCCAGCGAGATTATAAGCCCCTCCTTAACAGGATTGGATACAAGAGAGAATACGATAGGGGTGTCTGTAAAATATACGGATATCTCTTTTGCAGCCTCCGTACCGAAACACAGGATGATATCCGGATCGAATTCTTTAAGGTCGCTGATGAAAGAATTGGCTTTCCCTTCCTTAAGGATATAACCCTTGCTGACAATGGTTACGTTCTTTTTATGTATCTCTTCAAAAAATCCATCAGAAGCCTGTGTGTACGGCAGTATGTCCCTGCTTTTGATAAGCGCTATTTTTACCTGTTCTGCATTAAGGGTTACCTGTGCTGACACAAGAAGAGATATCAGACATAGTATCCTTTTTATTTCATATGGTATCATATGGTTTCTTTATGGTAGAGCTCTATATCTATTATGATAGAAATCTATATCTATGTTTTTTTAGAATCTGTATCCTGTTGTAAGATAGATACCTCTGCCGGGCTGGCCGTAGAGGAACTCCCTGTTAGCGTCGTAGTATTCCTGGTCGAATATGTTCTCAACCTTGAGCGTCAGACTCATGCTCTCTATAATATCATTGAAGTTGAATATCAGGTTGGTCGAGGTATATGCCGGCGCTTCGAGCGTCGTGTCGGTCGTCCTCTGCCACGGTGCTGAAGGTTCGTTTGTGACCCTTGCCGGGAGCTGTTTGTCGCCGACATAGCGCGTGGTCACTCCGACGGACGCCTTATCGCTTATCTTGTAGTCTATCCAGCCGCCTACCCCGACCTCGGTCGTGTAATCGAGCCTTTCTTCGGTATCGGCATCTATCGGATTCCTCACAGTACCGTTTAGTGCTATCCTGAGGTTGTCTACCGGGGTGAGCGTCAGCTCGGCTTCAACGCCGCTCGATATGAGACTTGCCACGTTCTCCTGCTGATAATATGCGGTTGTCGGCCGCTGCGAAACGGGGAACGATTCGGCGCCCGTCAGCGCGGTGCCTTTGGCCTTGCTCTTGTAGACGATGATATCCTGCATATCGATGTAGAAGTAGTTTATCGAGCCGGATATGCGCTCCGATATTTTGGACATCACCTGTATCTCGCTCGTCGTATTGGTTTCGGGAGTCACCGACGGGTTGCCGTAATAAGCGTTCTTCCTGAAATAATACAGCTCGTGGAGCGAGGGCGCCTTGTACGCCTGCCCGTACAGGAGCTTCACATAGGTATTCTCAATCGGCTCGAGCACGACAGCTACGCGCGGGTTGGTTACGCCGCCGTAATCGGAATCGTTGTCGTAACGGCCCCCGACCGTGACATCTACCATGTCAGAGACCTCATACTGTCCCTGCAGGTAAGCGGCATATGTCCAGGTTAGGAACTTCGGCGCGCCGAGTCCTAGCGAGTCGAACACCTCGGGATAATACCACCTGACTATATCCCTGTACTCGTAATCGACACCCGATACCAGCGAGAGCTTATCGCTCGCTTCGTAATCCAGCTGGGCCTTGAATCCGCCAACGTTATCTACGGCTATCATATGCATGATAAAATGGCCCGTGCCGGTCGGGTCAGAGAATGCCCCTTTATACGGATTGTCCTCGTACTGGGCTCCCTTGCCCCAGGCATAGTAATCGTAATATGCAGACACTTTTGCATTCATCGTATCCGATACTTCCTTTTCCAGGCTAAGTATCGCGTATGCGCGGTCCGATACGAACCTGGAGAATTCGGCGCCGACGCTGAATGAACTCATCGATTTGTGCGAGTCATCCCTGTCGAGGTGCGTGGTAAGCTTGAGGCTTTTGTATTTCATCTTCGAATGGAAATTATAATACACGCTCTCGTTGTTCTTGAGCACTATATCCTTCCCGGCGATCTCCGACCATTCAAGGACCTTGCGCGGTATGTTCTCGCTGTACCCGGAAGCTGTTGCGTACACACTTGCGTCATCGCTTATCTTCCTGGATACCGTAACATTCTGGCTTATGGTCTGGAAGGAACCGCCCGTTATCGACACAGAAGAACCGTTTTTTTCAGTATCAGCGTCCTTGGTGATGATGTTTATTACCCCGAGGTAGGCGTTGGCTCCCCAGAGAGCGGAACCCGGGCCCTTTACTATCTCTATCCTCTCTATACAGTCAAGAGCGATCCACGCGGGCGAGATATAGTACCTGAAGAACTGCCTCCATACGAGGTCGTGCCCGTCCAGGAGTATCTGCCAGTGTTTCACGTTCGTGAGCCTGTCATTGACCCCGCGCATCCCCATATCCAGCTGGTAACCCATACCGGGGCTGTTTATGTCTATCGAAGCAACATCACGGAAGACATCAATGAGGTTGTTGTAACCTTTCTTCTTTATCTCCGCCGCTGTGACGACCAGGACATTCGCCGGGGCATCCGTTAACTTCTGTGCTTTTTTCGACGCAGTTATCACGCTTGGGATTTCCTGGAATAAGAGCATTTCAGCATCGCTTGAAAATACTTCCTGAACAGTGCCTGCTGCAATAACAGCAACAAAACACAAAACAATAATTCCTGACAATTTTCTAACTTTCATAATAACCCCTCCTTAAAACAGTTCATTATGTAGTCTTCCTTTATCCATAACACTAATATATATTTATTTCCTAGTTTAAATATAATTAAAAAATCATACATTTGTCAACTTTAGGTGAATATTATTTGCCTGAATAGTATAACTGAAGAACCATTTGTGGATTTTTTCGGGTCAGAGCAGTGTTAAGCCGCTTTTTGTGGCTGAACGGCTGAGGGTTTTTCGAGGGGTTCGGCTGGGGCAACCAGTAAAATATTGCATTGTTTCTGATTTTTCAGGGACCAAATTTGTTCTATAGGTTGTTGTTTAAATAAATTCTATGTCTCTTTTTTCAATAATGCTTTTATTTTATCATAAAGACGGGCAAGCTTAAATGGTTTAGGGATATAGATATCGGCTCCGGTGGAGAATCCTTCTTCCACTTCTCCGCCTTTACCTCTATGTGTAAGCATAATAATAGGGATATTTCTATATGTAATATCATTACCCTTCTTTAATTCCCAGGCAACTTCGTGCCCATTCTTTTTAGGCATATCAACATCCAATATGATCAAATCCGGTTTTTCTTTCTTTACCATTATTAATGCTTCCATTCCGTCCCCGGCAGTAATGATTCTATAGTCATGTTTTAATTTCTGTGTTAATATATTCCTGATAAACGGCTCATCGTCAGCTATTAAGACTGTCTTTTTCATTATATTATTTTTTTTCATATATAGATTTTAAAGATTTGGCTCTTTCAAGGCTCTTTTTTACCGAATCATGGTTCGAATCATATATCAGCGCAACCTCATATGCCGCTATCGCTTCTTCATAGTTTTCAAAACTCATAAACACTTCCCCTAAATAGAAGTACATATCCGCTGTGGAAGGGGCAATTTCGGAATGATTTTTTATTTCTTTATTTAAATCAAGTGCCGCCTTCAGATTATTATACGCATTTTCAATTTCTCCTTCTTTAAACTGGCTCACTCCCTTATTAAACAAAACCTTCCTTTTTTTAATGGTTTTTTCAATTAGTAATTCCTCTTTATTCTCTTTTACTGTTTTCATTTCTCTTCCGGTATTAGTTACTATTTTTGATTTTTCTGTAATTTTCCTGTCAATTACTTCAGATCCCGGTTGAGCTGTATTTTTTTTATTGGCCCGGTTTTCTATCCCGACCGCCTCTTGATTTAATTTGGGTTTAAAATAACCGGCCCCGGCAGCATAAAATAAGCCGGTGATCAGGATAACAGATCCTGCCAGCCCTATAGGAAAGGCCTTCCTCCAGTCAACAAGCTTTTTCGCATACAGCAGGTTATCGCCCATGATCCGGAGAAACTGTTTTTTGTTTCTAAATGTATACTCAACTTTTCTTAATCTATTATCATGCGCTCTCAGTCTGATTCTGAATATTTCTATATCTTCTTCTTTTAAATATCTTTTAATTTCATCAAGCATTTTTTTAACAGCTGAATTAAGGCATTCGAATTCAGCCAGTTTCATCCAGGCCGTATCTGCATTTTTTATCCTGTCATAGATAATCCCGTCAAAGATATAACTGCCTGCTCCTTCGGCTGTCTTTTTCTGCGGTATCTTTAAGGGAGCTAAACCTGCATTAAATATCTTCGGAAAATATTCTGTCCTGTAATATGAATACCTGACCATCTCACCCGATCCTTTGCAGGACTGGCAGGAATGCTTACTGCTGTTGTTAACGCTTTCGCTTTCACCATGGCAGTCATCGCATTTTACAATGTTTTCCGAACCCGGGACTATCTGTTCTGTTTCTTTTCCACTGCTAAAACCTTCCGGAGGGGTCCTGTACGGCAGAGCATATAATGAAGCAGGTATATATTCATCTGTTGATATACGTCCCCCGTCATGAGCCCGCATTCCTTCATGCAGGCTTCTTTTGACAAGTAAGGTCTGTATTTCAACCGTATATGATTTTTCAGCAGTCAGCCTGTTTATTTTTATTTTTTTGCCGAAATCAGATATAAAAATATATTTTTTTCTGTTACTCAGATCTGTAAGTGTATTCCGGATAACCTCAAGCTCCCTCTTATCAGCAATTTCTTCAGCTTTGAACAATCCTTCTGCATTAAGTTGCCGGTTAATATCTTTTATTTTATTTTTTATCTTTCCGGAGATACTGTTTTTTGAAAGCTGTTTTTTCTGTCATATTCAGCGCTGTTTTTTCAACTGTTTTTGAACAGTCGTCGTTTCTCCCGAATTAACAGTAATTGCACCTGACCAGCTATATTCATAATCTTTTGTTATCTCGAGTTTATATTCTCCCGGCATCACATCTTTTACAGTTAAAGGGGTGGAACCTTTTTCTATTCCGTTTAAATACACTGTCGCATTACCCGGAGCGGAATAAATCTTGACGATCCCGGTACTCATTCTTTTTAATTCTGCCGATACTGTTTCCGTTTTAAAAGCGTTAATTTTTATTGAGGTCTTCCATGGTTCATAGCCGTCCATTTCCACATTTACCTTATGTTTCCCTGAAGAGATCTTCTCCAGGTAGAGAGGCTCGGCCAGACCCGTATATTCCAGATCGATATAAACCTTTGCGCCGGCAGGAGTAGAATTAACCATTAACGACCCGTCTGCCTCGCTTAAATAAACAATTTTTTTATTAGTTTCGTCAAAAATAATCACAATTTTCTCTTTGTAATCCTTGTGATCTTCTTTTTTCAGCAATAGATTATATTCTCCTATTTCCAAGTTGTCTATTATTTTGGGTGTTAGTCCGGAATATTTTTCATTTATAAAAATTTCCGCGCCTTTTGGAGCGGTCTTAACAGATAATGATCCGCTCTTGGATTCAAGCCTGGTATTTATCCTGTAAATCCGGTCTTCGTAAATAGTCACGACTTCATCGTAGATCCTGTGTTTATCCTTAATAAGGCTGATATTATGCGGGCCTACAGGCAACTGGCGGAGATCGACATTTGTTTTACCCCTGTAATCGCCGTCAAGGTATATTTTAGCGCCCATCGGTTCGGTAGTAATCGATAGGGTTCCGGTTTTTTCTGTTCCTTCAGGTTTTTTCTCCAATTCAGAAAAAAATGTCTCTTGGGGTTTTTCGATCTTGAGCCAGCCGGGTTCAAGCGCGTCTTTATATACGGAAAGATGCTTTGCAAAGATATTTTTTATTGTTTTTCTATTGATAATATTTACGCTGATAATAACATCACCCCCCTGCGCCCTGTAATTCCCTTTTAAAAGATAATCAGTATCGGACTCATCAGTTATATCAATACCGCCGGCGGCGATCTTTGTTTTAAGATCGTTCTTTAATATATTGCTGAAAGTGAAAATACTCTGGCTTATTAATTCCTTGAATTCACCGATAATTATCCTGCGGATGTTTTCTTTTTTAAGCCTGATTAAAATTTCTCCGGCAAGTCTGTCTGTTTTTACATTGTAGTCCTCGATCACTTCATTGAGCCTTCTTTTCTCTTTATTGATCTCGTTTATTGAGTATTGAGTAAGGATATAGACATTATATATTTTTTCTTTTCTATTTTTCTCATAATACATTTCCTTGATTGTTGTACCCATAATATCCGCTTTTGCATATAATCTTATTTCATCCGCAAGCCGGGTAATCAATTCTGATTTCTGCGATATCATCTTTGTTGATACTTTCATCCCGATATATGCCGCGATCTGTTTAGCGACATCTCTGACTGCTTCTTCCCTGCCGGCTTCTATTGATTCAGCGCCGGTCTTTATACCTGTAAAATATATATTTCTTTTGTCAGGCTGAGGTGGTTTTGTTACCCAGGCCGGTATTTCATCCTTAGCGTAACACAGAGTAGAAATGTTTATAGTAATAAATAACACAGTAAGTATTTTTTTGATATTATCATTCATAAATTCAGGTCATGTCCCATAATTACTTTTTTGTTCCTGGTGTAATTCATTAATTATTCAGGGACACGATACTGAATTACCGGGACAAGAATTACCGGGACAAGAATTACCGGGACATAACTTTAATTCGAAGAATTAAAGATTGTGTCCCAAGTGTAATTCGATTGTGTCCCTTGTGTAATTCAGGTCATGTCCCATAATTACTTTTTGGCCCTTGTGTAATTCATTATCTCTAACGGGGTAAAGTAAAAACTGAACCTGCTTCCCTTCTCAGACTCACTTTCTACCCGGATTTTGCCGCCGTGCGCCTCTACCGCCAATTTACAGAAGGTCAATCCCAATCCCTTACCGCGCCTGATCCCTTCCAGCTTAGTATCTATCTGAGAGTACTTCTCAAATATCTTCTGATGAAACTCTTCCGGGATGCCTATCCCCGTATCGGCCACGGAGACTTCGATATATCCGCCTTCTTCTGTCTCTTTTTTTACAGTTTGAACTGTGACAGTGCCGCCTTGTCCCGCGTATTTCAAGGCATTGTTCAAAAGGTTTGTTATTACACGCCGGATAATGATCCTGTCTGCCCGGACAACGGCCGGTTTATCTTTATCAATCGGTTTGATCTGTATTTTGTTTTGCCTGGCAACATAAATCAGTTTATCAACGCACTGGGATATTATGTCCGTGAGGTCTATTCCCTCCATTTCAAGCTGGAGTTTTTCTTCTTCCATTTTACTGATATCTATCAGGTTCGATGACAACTCGAGCAGTTCCGAAGAACTCGACTGAGCCTGGACAAGATCATCCCTTATCTCAGGGCTCAGATCTTCCTCATCGGCCATCAACTCCAGTGAAACACTTATTCCTGTAAGTATATTTCCCATATCGTGCGCGACCATTTTGGACAGATCTTCTTTTAACTGCTCAACTCTTTTTAAATCTTCATAACTTTTTTCGAGATCATCATGCAGGGTTTTTATTCTAAGCAGAGATTTTACTCTTGCTGAAAGTTCATGTTTATCTACAGGCTTGGTGAGAAAATCATCCGCTCCCGCATCAATACTCCTGATTTTGTCATCTTTTTCACCAAGAGAAGTGACCATTACTACCGGCAGGAACTTTGTCTCTTCATTTTCTTTTATTTCCCTGCAGACCGCGTAACCGTCTTTTCCCGGCATCATGACATCCAATAGCGCTAGACCGATATCCTTCCGGTTATTAAGCGTATCCAGGCAGCTTTCACCCGAAACAGCTTTTATAACCTCATAGCCATGCGGTGTCAAAAACGCTTCCAATAGATCAAGATTCTTCTTCTCATCATCTACTATCAATATACTTTGTTTCTTTTTGCTCATTGGTTTTTCGATATCCATTTTATTTTTTAAGATTTAACAGCAATAACAGTCAGACCGCCTGATGCTCCGGGTATCCGGCGGTTTTTTCTTTTCATTTATGGCTCTCGGGATAGATTATCTATGTGTTCGACAAACTTTTTCACATCAAACGGTTTAGACATGTATTCATTCGCGCCGTAATCAATACCTTGTCACATCAGGATTTCTTCTAACGTACCCTAATTTATCCGGTGAGTTCTGAAATCAAACAGGGCTTATAATTATCCTGTTCATTACGACTTTGAAAATATGCTGAAACCACATTATTTAGTTTATTAATCCCAAAAGGTTTATCCAGGCAATGACATGCTCCGCTCTCTAAAGACTGCTTTTTACCTACTAAGGAGAAACACCCTGACATTATCATAAAACCTGTATCAGGATATTTTGTCTTGATTGTTTCTATAAAATTCTCGCCCATATCAAAGCACATTGTATAATCAATAATAATCAAATCATAATTTTTCAAAGATAATTTCTCCTTAGCATCAGTTCTGGTCGTCACAGCTGCAGTTTCATACTTCTGCTTTCTAAGAAACCTCAGGCATGCATTTGAAATACCTTGATTATCGTCTACTATTAATATGCTGTTCTTTTCAATCTTGTTATTCATTTTCCCGCTCCTTCTTTTTTCCCGTGTCATCTCCTTTGCAGGGCCGGATAAGGTATTCACTTAATTCTTTAAATCTTTGTTTATTTCTGCTTCTATAAAATGGGATCAATTTATGATACTCTCTTATTTTGTCTACATCTTTAATTTCTTTAATCTGAATATTTTCTGGGAGATATTTTTTAATATTATGATATGCTCCGAGAAAAAGTATGCCTTTTTCACCATGCCCTAAAGTTTCGTCTATTCTTTTGGCAATGAATTTATCACGTTCAGCTAATAACCTGTTTTTTATCAATTTATATCTTATAAACCCTGCTATTTTCTGAATAATTGTTTTTGCCCTGGTTATGGTACGCATACTTTCCAGTTCTTTTTTAAGCAGTTTAAAATCTTCAGTTCTAACCAGAATAGCGCCGCGTTTAATAAGGTCTGCGTCTAATTGATAATTTTTGCTTCCTGAACTTATTCCATCTTCAACTATCTTTTTTGCGATATCTCCATCAGCCACCATTCCGTCCTGATATAATTTCATCTCTGCCACATCGATGGAACTAAAATAATCTGATATGGAATTCCAAAATTTATCAATTGTATCCATGTGCCTGTTCCAGAACTCTTCACCCAGATCCGCTATGCCTCTTTTACTTATATCTTTTGCCAATGAACCGAGGTCAGCGCTTGTATGTATAACCGGCGCATATATTAACGTTCGCATATTATAATTCTCCTGCTTTCTATGCTTTGCTTTTCAATTCCTTAACTTCTGCTTCAAGCTTACTGATCCTATCCTGTCCCTGAGCATCTTCTGCTTTTGAAGAAAGAAAGGTGTCCCTCTGCCACCAGTCGATTCCCATCTCCAGCGCTTTATCAACAGATGCGACCATAAGTCTTATTTTTATAGTCAGCAGATCAATATCAGCAATCTGGATCCTGATATCTCCGGCTATAACGATCCCCTTGTCCAGTACTCTTTCTAATATATCTGATAGGTTGGTGGCCTGCAATGAATGTTGCATTCTCTGTTCTGACATAAAATTATTTCTCCTTATTTTTTGTTATATTCCGCTTTCTTTTGTCCCGATTTCGCAAAGCGATACGCTTATTCTTTTAAATTCCCTGTATTTATTTAAAACTTTCTCTATGTAAGTTTTTTCGATTCCCGGGCGAGCCAGCCAGAGATTGCCCGCATAATAATATGCGAGAGCTTTTTTTGTATTGCCGTGCATATTCATAAGGCCCCGTAGATGTTTTGCGCCCCCGGCAATATTTTTACCTGCGTTAAATGGTTCTTCGACATTCAAAAGATATGCAGTAGCCGGCATAAGCTGCGTAAGCCCCATTGCGCCTTTATGGGATACGGCTG
>JBDRKX010000032.1:0-48955 GCA_043813605.1 Elusimicrobiota bacterium
GCATTTTATCCCGGATGTCACACCCGCAGAGATAAGATTCGTTTCACCGGATCTTGTCGCGAGCCAGCCTATATTCACATGTATTGTGTCTTCTTTCGTATAGGCTATCATGTTGCCGATACCGTCAAAAACAAATATCTGCCCGTCGACAGTGCTTACAGCTATAATATCCTTAAACGGATGAACAGATATATCTTCAACCTTTGATATATCGGCATCTCCAAGTATGACTTCCCATTTGACATCTCCGTTGAAATCAGTCATTTTCAGTATCTCGTTGTCCCTGCTGCTTCCGGATATTATAAATCTGCCGCCGGTGCTTGAGTTTGCGATACATTTGATATATGAGGCAAACATATGTGCAGGTATTGTCTCGGCAAGTCTTCCCTGATTATCTATTATGTGTATTTGGCCGTCGTTCGAAACAGTACATATTTTTCTGTCTTTTATGTTCGGGGAAAAACATATATCTATGACCGAAACACTGATTACTGCCGTACTTTTCCAGATAGTTTCTCCGGTTCTTGTGAGAGCCAGGATCCCGTTTATTCCGCTCAATCCAAGTATGATCTCAGATTCACCGTCACCATTGATGTCTCCTGTCGCAATATCATTAATGCCCGGTATCGCTGATAGTTTCCAGAGTGTTTCTCCGCTCTTTGTGAATACGATAAGGTCACTGGAATATTTCCTGTACCCGGCATATGCGGGGGGTGATTCATCTGTTTTCTCAATTGATACGATCTTTTTTATGACTTTATTCTGTTCTGCTATCATGCTTATGCTCCCTGAATCTGAAATAAAAAAGATCTCACCGGCAGAATCTGTGGCTGCCAGTCCGTATCTTGTAGAAAGGCTTGTGGCTTTCATCGGGATCTCCCATAGTTTATATAGCCCCTTGGTCTTGTCTAAATGTGATATAGTATCCTCGTCTTTAATACCGAGCATATAGGAGAGATCGTCTTCCAGCCTGTCACTGAATCCGCTGAAATAATCCGTGTAAATCTGTTTTATGGTACCTGATTCATCGATCAGGAAAAGTGTCGGATATGAGTCGACACCGTATGAAGATGTGACACTCCCGGCAGGATCCGCCATTACCGGGTATGTTATCCTGTTTTTCCGGGTAAACGATTTTAACTGGCGTTCTTCATCTATTGCCGCTACGGCAAATACCTTGACTCCCTTATCCCTGTATTCTTCGGAGATCTTCGACAGGTCAGTAACAGCAGATAAAGATTTATCACTGTTTATATCAATGAACAGCAGTAATATAATATTGCCGGAATTTTTGGAAAAAATAGTTGTTTTCTTCATGTTAACTGCTTGCAGTTCAAAATCAGTGAATTTTCTTCCCAGGTAAGGGTATTCCGGCGACTTACCCGAAGTTTCAAAGAGCTGATCGCTTTTTTCCGAATCAGAGGGAGGTTCGAATTCGAATTCTTCATCTTGAATATATGAATCGATCTCAATATGCCTGTGGTTTTCCGTGTATTCCATGTGTATTTCTGCCGTTTCCAGCCCCATGTCGGCTTGCTGCTGTTTTATTATGGATGTGGCATCCAGGTATATCTTACGGATATAATAAGTCGCCGAATCTATCCATAGCCTCAATATCGATCCCATATAGTCTATATCTATTATATACAGGTGCCTATCGTCCATGAACTCTTCTCCGTAGAACCGGGCGGTGCCTTTATCTACGACAGTCAATAGCTCCCCCCCCAGAAACAGAAAAATAAGGAATTGCTCAGTACCCAGAGTTTCTATATTTTTCAGATTAGTTTTAAGTATATCGTTCAATTTGTCAGATGTATCTTTTTCGGTATACTTGTTTATGAATGATGCATAATTCCATGTTTTTCTGCCGTTGCTTACAATTGTTTTACCTCCTATATCATTCATGCTGCGGATAAGGTATTTGTCGGGTCTTTTTACAGTGATATCAGAAGTATAGGAATCTTTATTATCAATTCCAAGGGAAGTAAGCGTCATAATGATCTCAGCGGTGGCCTTATATGACCTGAGATCAGAGTACAGCTGTATGGTGTTTTCCAGTATAAGAGCGGCAGTAATCTCTTCTTTTCCAGAATCCTCAAGACCGGAAGAAGCTGGAGTTTCCTGTTCAGCGGGTTCGGCAGTTAAAGTGAATTGCATGAAGAAAACAAGAAAAAAGGATAATAAAAAAGATTTTTTCATCTTTCTATACCCTGTCTCCAATTCATGCCGTTATCATAAGGATGTTTTATTTTTTTCATTTCCGTTACGAGATCTGCCCTGTCTTTTATCGTATCAGTAAGACCCCTCCCTGTAAAAATGAGTTCAGTACCAGCCCCCTTTTTTTCTATTAGCTGAAGCAGTTCGGTTTCCGATATAAACCCCAGTTTAAGCGAAACGAGTATCTCGTCAAGTATAACCATATCGTATTTTTCTGAAGAAAGCGCCTCTTGTGCGTGGTAAAGTCCTTTTAATGTGGCTTTGCGTAATCCCGATGCGTCAGGATCAGCAGTTTCTCCAAGAGTGAAATTCTCGGCAAAATAAAAAGTGCTGATGCCGATCTTTTTCAGAACATTGTTCTCGCCTGTTCCGGGGGAGTCTTTCTTATTAAAGAACAGGACAAGTACTTTCAAGCCTGATGCATGCGCTCTTACGGCCTGGCCTATTGCAGCAGTAGTCTTTCCTTTGCCGTCACCGCTGTAGACTTGAAGTATGCCGGTCTTCATTTTAATCGCTCAGTGCTGTCTTTAAGGAAACTATAGTAGGCAACAGAATCAGAGTACCATTCCCTGGTATTAACAACTATAACGCTTTGGGTAATACTGCTTGATTCTCTTGTCACAGGCAGATTATCCTGCGTCGTATCGATCCATATAGTTTTCTGTGATTCACGGTATGCTTCAGGAAGATCCAGTCTTAGCCCGGTGAAATCATCTTGTTTAACAAGCCATGAGTTGAAATCTTTTACAAGCGCTAATACATAATCGTTTTCTATGCCGTCAAACAAATCAGCGGCTTGAAAAAGTTCGGCTGCATAATAATATGAATTACGTTTCTTTTCCATTATTCAGAGATGAATTTATTGTATATTTTTTTTAATGTCAATTCAATTTCAGGCTTTATGTACGCGAAATCATCAGAATATACTTTTTCACTGAAATGCAGCTTGACAAGAGGCGCATCTTCTTCGAGCAGTGTACAGGCCGCGCTGATCCCATATTCAAGAGCACTTACTATTGAGACAGCTTCAACCGTCTCTCTGCAGTCATCGTCGTTTGCTGTTGAAAGCAGATCATCAGCGAATAGAATGTCAGTATTTTTAACAGTACCGTATATTTTTTTAGAAATGCCGGTGAACCTGCCGGGATCATTGAGAAAAAATGTTTTTTCTTCAGCAAGATTACGGGGTATGGGTCTCTGGTAGAACGACAGGAGATTGTCCAGTTTCTGAAACTGTCCATCAAGGTGTATCATAGAAAAAAGCATACAGTATTCGGCTCCTCTAATCAAGAATCCCGGGAATATGATCACAGCCGGGCCTGCCGCATGAAATAATGAGCGACAGATACAAAGGGTCCGATTAGAATTGAATATTATAATTGGCCGTATAACCCGTTTTCTGCAACTTGAATTGCCCGATACAGTTATGGTATTATATTGATATGTATAGAAAAATCACAGTGAAAACTGAAGGAATGCTTACTGATATAGTCGGTAAGGACAATATACTGGATTCACCTGAAGACATGGATTCCTATGCAAGGGATGAATCAAGGGTACTCTATTTCCCGCCGGAATATGTAGTACGGCCCTCAAACGAAAAACAGGTGCGGGAGATCATTAAACTCGCCAATATGGAATTATTCCCTGTAGTTGCCCGGGGCGGAGGGACGGGCCTTACCGGCGGCGCCCTGGCCTCCGAAGGAGGTGCTGTTGTCTCTTTTGAACTTATGAACAATATCACAGACATAGATACACAAAACAGGATGGCTGTTCTGCAGCCGGGTGTTATTAACGGTGTTTTTCAATCCCAAGCCGAAGAAAACGGGTTGTTCTATCCGGTGAATCCTGCTTCAATGGATTCCTGTACGCTTGGCGGTAATGTATCAAATTCAACCGGCGGCGCAAATACAGTCCGGTACGGGACGACAAGGAATTATATATGCGGTATGAGAGCGGTCAATGGCAATAATGAAGTATTGTGCGCCGGAGGAAAAGTAGTCAAGAATTCTACGGATCACACACTTATACAGCTCATGTGCGGGAGCGAAGGCACGCTTGGTTTTTTTACGGAACTTACATTCCGGCTTATTGCCCGGCCCGCAGTCACTGCATGGATAATAGCGTTATTCAGTGATATATACAGAATATCGGAAACCGCGGGAGAAATATACTGCAAAGGATTAAATCCGACGATGATGGAATTGATGGATTCGGCTACGCTTGGATACTGTAGAAAATATCTCGAAATTGAAGCACAGTACGGAAGATATCATCAATTGCTCCTGAGGTTCGATTCTCAAGATAAAGAAGAACTTGAAAAAGCGGTCATAAAGGCGGGAGAAATGTGCATGAACAGCGGTGCCGATGAAGTGCTTGTAGCTGATTCGAAGATCGAACAGGAAAAAATATGGAAGATCAGGAGTTCAATACACGATGCCCTCATTAATGCAGCGCGTCCTGTATGTGAAGAAGATATCGTTATACCAGTCAGCAGAGTGAACGAGCTTCTTAAAGAGCTCTACCTATTGTCGGACAGATACGGGTATGAACTGACGGTTTTCGGACACCTCGGGGACGGTAATATGCATGTCAGTTACAACGCACGCGGGGAAGCCGGTAATATAGTTCCGGAAAACACCGTAGAAGAACTCCGGTCGGATGTTTTCAGGAAAACTGATATACTTGGCGGCAAAATATCCGGTGAACACGGTATCGGCCTCTTAAAACGGAGATACTGGAAAAAATATGTAGATCCTTCATATATCAGCCTTGTAAGCAGGATAAAAAAGGAATTTGACTCTAATCTTATAATAAATCCCGGGAAGCTCTCAGATTGATCACTGCCTTAGTACAATAAACTTCAATTCCCCTTTTTTAATATCAAAAGTCTCTGTTTCCGATGTGACCGGGTGATCCATACTCATGCGGAAACTGTATTTCCCCGGATCTAGATACGCCCGAGTAAAAAATATCCTGTTAGGGAGTGTCAGCCATGAGCGTGTATCCGCATGCTCCGTGGCTGCACCGAAGATATTTACGGTGGCTCCGAGAATTTTGCGAAGGTTATCGGAATTGTCGTCCTTTGTCCCTTTCCCTTTAACCGCCCTGTACGTGATATATTTCGTTACAGCTCTGGCAATAGCTTTAGCGATTATTTTGTCATGCTTGTCTTCGAGAGACTTTCTTGCAAGCGATCCGAGGTCTTCTACAAGGTCCATGCTGTATATTTGGCCGTTTATCTCTACAGCAGCGCTCTGGATGCTTTCAGTTTCAGGCAGATAATGCGGGACAGATACCGTGAGAAAATATGTATCCTTCAGTTCATTCTTATATTTTTTTTTGTAATCCTGTGGTATGGAAGCATCCATCCTGACTTCTTGTTTTGCCGGGATAAAACCGGTTTCAAGAATGAAGACCACGGTGCCGTATTCAGCCGGCGGAGTAAAAGCCGACAAAACTTCAGGGGGGAATTCCGAGACCCTGGGAAACCTGCTCTCATGCGCGAATACGGCGATATCCTTTGTGAGCTGTCGAGGATAAGGAGTCCCGTAAAGATCGGGATAGTCATTTCGGTATGCCTTATAAGCTTTCATGTATTCTATAAAAGCATCCGAATCCTGCATGTTATACTGATAAAGGATAGCAGTCATGTAGTGCATGAAGGCGTCATCCTTTTTGAAAAGACTGAGCTTGTGGTTTATTCTGCGTACTTCGACAAGGGCATCTTCCAGATTCCCGAGATATATGTAGTTCAGCAGTTTGTAATAATTTGTAAAAAGATATTCAAAATATTCGCCTCTGTAGGGCAGGATATTATCTGAAGTTACAAGGGAGGCAGTTTCCTGGGAGATACTTTTCGTATAAAGCTCGTCTGATATCCATTCAGCGTTCTCAAGGAAACGGTTGCTGAGTTTATACTCACCGGCAAGATGGTACAGAAGCCCGGTTTCCAGGTGATAAAGCAGGCTGTTCTTATCATTTTCCGGTATTCCGGTTTTGCTGAATGCCAATACAGCCTTGTCATATTGCCTGTTCCTGATATCTGATTTTACAGGAGACAGCTTCTGGTTGTATGTTGTTGCACAGCCGCAACACACTGCGGTGAGTACCAGACAGGCATATTTTAAATTTGAAGGCAGGTTCAATGAATATATTTTTTGATTTTTTTATCACCTATCCAGGTTTTCTGGTTGGTTTCATTATTTATCAATTCAAGATCGATCTGGTAGTATATTATTTTCTTCTTTTTTTCTTTATCTATTATCGAGTTTATTACGCCTTTAAGCATAAAATCAGAAGCTTTTTCGCTTTGCATCTGTTTTCTCGTTTCGGCAGAGGCATGTTCCTGCATATCTACGCGTTCCTGTCTCACTTCCGTCCTTTCTTCTCTGGAAGCTACAAGTTGGACCCTTCCTGAATTTATAAATGCTCTTTCGAGATCTTTTGTGAAAGTTTCTGATATAATGTGTTCGTCGGTTTTATTTACTACCGTGCCTACGATTACAGTAGGTCTTTTAGAAGAGGATAACTGAAACTGGTCTATCCACGGGCGGGACAGGCAGTCTTTAATCATCTCTTCTGACACAAGTTTTGAATCAGTATCGTTCCATTTTCCGGAAAGATCCATCTGTTTATCAACTTAGATCCTGTCAACTTTTTTTCCACAGCCTGTGTATAGAATGACACTCAGGAAAGCCGCTGTAATTAATAAGTTTCTTTTCATCTCTTAGTCCTCCTTTTCTTCAGAAATTCTTCAGAACTTGAACAACGGTCTCTTTATGAATTTCTTTATCTTCTTCTGTCCAACCCACATTATACTATTATCACTGAGGTTTATCAAACTGAGATCAGCCTGGTAAAATACGACTTTTTCGCCTTTTTCTTCGTCAATTATAGAATTCACTACTCCTTTGAGCATGAAATCCGCTCCTGTCTCCCGGCCGGATTCCTTCATGGAATCCAGTGATGCCCATTTCTGGATATCTTTTCTTTCCTCACGCACCTCTATACGCTCATCACTGGATGCAACAATATCTATGCTGCCGGAATTGAGCATTGCTTTCTCTAGGTCCTTGGTAAACGTCTCGACATTTATGTGTTCCATCGTCTTGTTACTTATTTTCCCGACTATTATAACAGGATTCTTGCCATGCTTCCCTTGAAAAATGGTATGCCACTTAGAATCAAGACACTGCTCTATGACAGCTTCTGCGACAAGACGTGAATCCGTATCATTCCATCTTCCGGAAAGGTCAACGGTCTCAATGACATCCAGGCGGGCTACTCTGGTTGAACAACCAGCAGCAATGATGAAAGAAACAAATGTCAGAGTTATAAGAAATGACTGGATTCCGGTTTTTTTCATCTTTGTTGACAATCGGGCAGACCTAGTTTGTCTTTTAAATACTTTTACTTGATCCCCTGTTCCTGCCGCCTCTTCTGCATGAGTATTTTGCGGCGGGCTGCCGTATTCAACCGGTTAGCTCTATACTGCTTATTAATTCCGGCCAGGCTGTCTGTTGCGGCGTTATTCTGCTTTTTAAGCTCATCGGTTCTTTGCATCAGCTTGGCAAGTCTCGCTTTGGCAGATTTTCTCTTCTCGGGATCCCGTATCATTCGTATCTTTTTATTTAAACTGAATATCATTATGTCGTTTTTCTTGACTGCTCTCAAATTAAGGAACATCTCTTTTTTTAACCTGAAATGTTTCCAGCGCAACTCTCTTTTTTCGGTTATTTCGCCCATGACCCTGGTCTTGAGGTCTTTACCGGCTTTAGCCCAATTGTCCTTGCCTACGCTTATGCCCTCTTCTGCAGTTCCATCATCTGCAATTTTGCTGAATGAGACTTCCCCGTCATATACTTCGACTTCGGCTTCGCTTTCATCTTCATGTATAACCGCAAATTCAGTCCCCCTGACAGCGGCTACTGAAACCGGAGTTTTAACTTCAAGCTTTTCGCCTTTAGAAAGTTTTTTAGCTTTTGCCATGAGTGAGCCGTAAAACAGCTCAAGTGTCGTATTATTATCCTGTTCGGAGATACCAGACATGCTTTCTTCATTAAGCTCTACCTTCTTTCCGCCGCCGAGATCGATCTCGGTAAATGAGTTATCTGAGACTTTTACCTGTGTTCCGTCTGAAAGCTTGGTTTCTTCAGTGACAGGGACCCATTTATCAGATCCCTTTTCCTTGATCTGGACATCGCCTTCTATGAAGATAAAATCTCCCTTAGGGACATCCGAGGTCTCTTCTTCTCCGGTGGATATATCATCTTTACCGGTATCCGCCATATTTTCCCGGGCGGCAACATAATTGCATGACAGCATGATAGCAAATGCAGCCGACAATAGAATGAGTTTCTTGATCATATTGATCTCCTTTTCTTAAGTACAATTTTCCTATTATAGTAACAAATATATCAAAATATTACGATAGCAGTTTTGTTATCCGATTACTTTTCTCGGAGATAGCACCATTCTCGCATCTTTCTATACAGCAGAAACACCTTATGCATTTTTTTAGATCAAAAGCCGGGTATTTACCGCAATAACTTATTGCTTCTGCGGGACAGATATCTATGCAGTTACCGCAGGTACTGCATTTACTGATATTTATCACAGGTTTCCTTGAGAGGAAAAGAGACAGTATTTTGACCAGCCAACTGGGAATTCTTGTTACAATGGCAGGTATAGCCGGGATCTTGAATCTCTTGAATTCCTCATCAGTTCCTTCATAGCAGTTTTTGACAGCTTTAGGTTCGATAAGGCCCAGTCCCCTCTCTGCTGCTTTCTTGTTTATTATGGATTTATGGGGATTGAACCCGCACATGCTGATAACAGCTGAATCCAATGCGTTGGCGTCATCACTTATGAAGATCCTGTTAAGCTTCTTCGTTTTTCCTGTTACAGGCCCTTGTCCATCCATTCCTTCAATGGCGTCAAGTATAGTATAATCCGGAACAACAGCTGAATAGATATCGCAGATGGCATCCGCAAAATGCTTCGGGTCAGGCGCCCTGCGGTGCGTGTCGGCTTTTGAATTGCCGACGACCATGCCGAACATGTTCTTAATGCCGAGAGTGAATGTCGTAAATGCATGAGTTTTCAGTTTGGGGATGTTCATAACGATGTCATATGAAGAATAACTTTCCGGGAGGAAGATATGTTTATATACCTTCCCATCTTTAATTTCGTGTTTTATCAGTCTCTGTCCGTCAAAAAAATCAAAATCGATATTCTGCCTTTCACAGACAGCCAGAAAACCGCTCTTTTCCGCGGCATGCATGGCGTTCTCTTTACCCCGGCCGGACGGGCTGTCACCTATAAGGCATTTACCGCCATGTTCTTTGATATATTCAGCAACAGCTTCTACTACCAGAGGATGCGTAGTAACGTTCTCTTCCGGCCGGTGAGCCTGGAGCATGTTGGGTTTGATGAGGATTTTTTTCCCTGAAAAAATTCCCGATAAATCCTTATCCTTGAAATAGTCAGAGATTATTTCCTTAATATTTTTTTTGTTGTAACCGGTGCACCTGTAGATATATACAAAACTGTCCATAAATTTCATCCCCTCGGGTGATACTTTCTGTGCATATCCTTTATACTTTTTCTGTTTACATGCGTATATATCTGTGTCGTATCTATATTAGAATGTCCCAGCAGTTCCTGTATGGTTCTCAGGTCCGCACCGTTTTCCAGCAGGTGTGTAGCGAAAGTGTGGCGCAATGTATGCGGGGTTATGTTCTTATTTATCCCGGTCTCTAATGAATGTTTTTTGACGATCTTCCAGACAGCTTCTCTTGTGAGCGGCCTGTTTTTTGCTTTTGAGAACAAAAAATTACCGGGTTTGTAGTTGCTTGTATCAATATGTTTCTTAAGAAGTCTGAGTATGCTTTCCCCGGCAGGCAGGAACCTTTCCTTGCCTCCCTTGCCGAAAATCCTTATCCATCCTCCATCAAAATCTATATCTTCACATTTCAGGCCGGTCAGTTCGGAAACCCTGATGCCTGTGACATAAAGAAGTTCAAGAAGCAGCCTGTTAGAGGGTTTCCGGGCTGAATCAATAAGCAGGTTTACTTCATCGACTGTAAGTACCGCCGGCAGTTTTTCCGGTATCTTGGGAGAGTCTATGCCGTCTGCGGGGCTTTCGTCAACCATATCATCAAGCATCATAAACCTGTAAAGGCTCTTGATGGATGCCAGGAGCCTGGCAATAGAAGCGAGTGAAAGTATGTTTCTTTTAAAGAGGAGATAATCCATGATATGGCTGCGCAGGGCTTTTTCAGCAATAATGCCCTTCTTTTTCAGATAATCAAGGTAATCGGATATATCTCTTTTGTATGCTTCCAGTGTGTTGGACGAATGTCCTTTTTCCACATGAAGGTAATTGAGGAATTTTTGCAGGAGATCTTCCTCTGTCATTTTTTCTATAGTGTACCGGATCTGATGAACGGGTTTTCTTGCTTTTCCCTGCCGATGGTAGTAGTAGAGCCGTGTCCGGGAAATATCTCTACATTGTCGTCAAGTTTATATATCTTGTTCAATATGCTGTCTTTGAGTTCGTCCATACTGCCGCCCGGCAGGTCAGTCCGCCCTATTGAGTTATAGAAGATAACGTCTCCGGAAAAAAGCATACCGTTTGTATTTATTGATATGCCTCCGGGTGTATGTCCCGGAGTCTCCATGATCTTCAATTCCATGGATCCGCTTTTAATAATATCCCCGTCTTCAACAAGGCGGTCGGGTTCAGCGGGTCTGACCTCTGCACCGAGTTTTATCTCCATCTTCGATCTGAAATGATGGAATATGTCCAGATCCCTTTTCCCAAGAAGCACTTCAGCGCCAGTATGTGATTTAACATCATAGCCGGCACCTATATGATCCCAGTGGGCATGAGTGTATATTATGTGGCTTACGGGAACAGACAGTTTATCTATAGTCCGGATTATTCTTTCAGATTCAGCTCCGGGATCTATTATAACTGCGTTGTCGGTATATAGGATATAACAGTTTGATGATAAATAACCGACTGTCAGTGTCTCAAGTGTCATTTATCTTCTGCCTCTTCTTCAGGTTCTTTTACCGGCGTATCGGGTAAGAGCATAGCCCGTATGCGGTTTTCGATCTTGGAGGCAAAATCAGGATGTTTTTTTAAATAGTCGATCGTATTTATCCTTCCCTGTCCGAGCTGTTCGTTCTTGTAGGAATACCATGTGCCGCTTTTTTCTATGATCTTTTCCTGGAGCGCTATATCGATAAGACAGCCTTCCCGTGAAATACCTTCACCATATATTATGTCAAATTCGGCTTTTCTAAACGGCGGCGCAACCTTGTTTTTTGCAACTTTTACACGTATTCTGTTTCCTATCGCGTCTTCACCTGATTTGATCGAGCCGATCCTCCTTATATCCAGTCTTACAGAAGCATAGAATTTAAGCGCCCTGCCGCCCGGGGTAATTTCAGGGCTGCCGAACATGACGCCGATCTTTTCTCTTAACTGGTTGACGAATACCGTCGTTGTTATCGATTTGGAAATAGTCGCAGTAAGTTTTCTTAATGCCTGGGACATAAGTCTGGCCTGAAGGCCTACATGCGTGTCGCCCATACTGCCTTCAAGTTCGGCTTTTGGCACAAGGGCCGCGACACTGTCGATTACGATTATATCGACTGCTCCACTCCTGACAAGGGTATCGACTATTTCCATTGCCTGTTCCCCGTAATCAGGCTGAGAAATAAGGAGGTTGTCTATATCTACGCCGATTTTCCTTGAATATGAAGGATCAAGGGCATGTTCGGCATCGATGTACGCGGCATTGCCGCCTTGAGCCTGGCAGTTGGCTACAAGCTGCAGGGAGAGAGTCGTTTTTCCTGATGCTTCAGGACCGTATATTTCTATTACCCTTCCTTTTGGTATTCCCCCTACTCCTAATGCAATATCGAGTGTAAGGGCGCCGGTAGGTATCACTGCTACTTTCTGACGATATTTATCATCCCCCAGTTTCATAATTGTACCTTTGCCGAATTTTTTTTCTATCTGCCCGACTGCTCTGTCAAGAGCTGTATCTTTTTTGTTCTCTTCCATATTTCCTCCTGCTGATATTTCAGCATTGCAGGCGCCTTACGGTTTTATAGCGCAGAGCACCTGTTTATCGCTATATGATATAATAGATTATCCGTAGAATCAGATTCGTGATCAGGCCCGCATAAAGGTCGTCCAGCATTATTCCAAGTCCGCCCGCTACGATCTGGAGCTTGTTCATGGGATATATCTTCATGATATCGAATATCCTGAATATAATAAAGCCGAGTATAACAAGTCCCGCGGATTTCGGAAGAAAAGCCATTGCTACCAGGAATCCGACTATTTCATCGATAACTACCTGTGGCGGGTCTATTTCATTCATCATCTCTTCGGTTCTACCGGCTGTCAGTACTCCGATAAAAGTCATTATGACGAGCAGAGTCCAGTAAAACGGGTACGAAGTGACCGGTATGAACAAAAAATATACGACAGCGGCCAGTATGGTGCCTACCGTACCCGGGGCTGGGAGTTTTTCTCCCAGGAAAAAACCTGTAGCTATAAATCTTATTATCCAGTTCATATTGCCTCCTGATTTTCTTTAAAAAGACTTCTATTTGCCGGCAGGTACAGGATCCCGCTCCATACAGCAGCCAAAGCTGCTATTATGGCCAGATAATTTGCTGCTCTGGTTAATATACCTGTGATCAGTATAAGAAGAATCAGATAGACGCATATGGTCTGAACTACGGTTTTGATCTTCCCTGATATGGATGCGGCAATAATCCTGTTGTTTACCGCGGCAAACGTTCGCAATCCATTTATAATAAATTCCCTTGATATAATCAATATTACCGGCCATGAACTGATTGAGATCTCATCCAGTTTTATAAATATCGTAAATGCACATATGATCAGCAGTTTATCGGCAAGCGGATCGAGAAATTTTCCGAGTGAAGAAACTTCCCTGCGTTTTCTCGCGGCCCATCCATCCAGGTAGTCTGTTAATGAAGCAGCCGTAAATACCAGAAGAGCGGCAATATGGAAAAATTGAGAACTCTGCAGAAGGAAACATGCAAAAGGGATTATCAACAGTATCCTGAAAAAAGTGAGTTTATTAGCCAGATTCATTAAAAAACTCCATTTCACATACTCCTTTTGTATTGCCCTCGCTCATATCTATAGAATCATATTCTTCTGTCAAAATGTTCTTATAGTATAATTGAAGGCCATTTGCATTCCCCACACGGATCTTCAACCTGCTGGTTGCCTGCCATATGTTTTCTTTTCCGCCGGCTATGATGCCTTCGTGGATGATCTCCCCGTCAGCCGTGATCCTTACCCATGTAGGTTCTATTGTAATACTTTTGATTACGACAGGGTCATATGTATAAGGTGCTGTATCCGGATAGACAGCGACAGAATCATGACTGGAATAGAATTTTAGTAAGAATTCTGCCGCTTTGCCTTTCAGCAGAAATCCGGATATTACTATAAGAACTGCTGCTGTTAATACTGTTATTAACGTTGATCTTCCTGTTTTTGAGGGTGCGTAATATGTTTTCGGCAATTGGGTAATAGGCCCGATATTCGGTAATAAGGAAAGATCCGCCTGTATATCCTCGTCGTCGATACCGAGATATTCTGCATATATCTTCAGAAAACCTGCTGCATAAAACCTTGCTTCGAATTGGCTGAAATCGTCTTCTTCAATAGCCTTTAGTTTATCTAAAGGCACCTTGGTCTCCCTCGCGACCTGTTCCAGTGATATGCCTTTGTCTTTTCTGATTTTTCTCAGTTTATTCATATAAATAGTAGTCAATCAATATATATGACATTGACGTCTGTCGCCGGCTTAAAATTAAAGTAATCTTCATTGAATTGAGGATTCGAAACATAATTGTCGAAAACGGTGACTGACCTGATATGTTCCGCCGTAACAACAGTCTTAGCGGGAAAATAAGTTATTTCATAGAATTGTATGACCATGCGGTTGAAATCCTTTCTGTCATGGGGTACGGCTTCCAGTATCATGCCGGCGGAGTTGTCGGCTATACTGAGCTCAAACTTATTTTTCAGTATCTCGAATGAATCGGGAGAGAACAACATAGAAACAGTCACACCCAGTAAAGATGAAAAATCGGTACACTCCTGTACAGTAGCCTGTTTTATAGAGGGTATATAAGTATAAAGCTTGCCGTGAAAGAAATATATTTCCTGTTTTTGCGGTTTAGTATATTTTACTTTAAGCATGTCGGGTTTTTTGAAAAATACCTCTGCCTTGACCGTGTGCGTACTCCCTGCCAGGTATGTATTTTGATGAAAACTGAAAGATATTGTCTCAATTCCCTTTATGCTGGCATCAAAAGCGGCAGCCAGCTTTTCAATAGAAGATAATGCAGCGGATGTATCAGTACTGAGACCTTTATCGGAACATATCCCCGGTACCGGTTTTAAACAGTAAAGAATAACAGAAAAGATAAAGACTGCAAGGTTAATCTGTTTTATCATCAAAGTAATCTTCACTGACGAGTACTTCCCTGCCTTTTGTACCGTTATCTTCAGATATGATACCGCTATCTTCCATCTTGTCGATAATACGGGCAGCCCGGTTGTATCCTATTCTGAGACGCCTTTGTAGAAGAGAAATAGATGCCTTCTGGAGCTTTGCAACCATCTCAAGTGCTTCAGGATAAATATCATCCTCAAATGAACTTTCGGAGCGCTTCTTCTGTATGTGTCCTTCAAGATTGAGGCCTGTCCTGGGTTTGAAGTCAGTGTTCCTGAGATATTCTACAACTCGCTCTACTTCATTCCTGGCTACAAAACATCCCTGGAGCCTTTCAGGCTGAGGGCGCTCTGTAGAGAGGTATAGCATATCTCCTTTGCCCAGAAGTTTTTCAGCGCCGTTGCTGTCAAGTATAGTGCGGGAATCTACCCCGCTCAGAACATTGAAAGCGATCCTGGCAGGGAGATTGGCTTTAATTATTCCTGTTATAACATCTACAGACGGCCGCTGAGTAGCAAGGACAAGATGTATACCGACAGCTCTTGCCATCTGCGCTATCCTGACTATGGCCAATTCGACTTTGTCTCTGGCCAGGACCATCAGATCGGCTAATTCGTCTATTACAACAACAATATGGGGCATTTTCTCCATATCTTCGTTTTTTTCTGCCTTTGAATTATATGAGGCGAGATCAAGAACATTATTAGCTGCAAGTATATCATATCTGGAATCCATCTCCATAGTAACCGCATTAAGGAGTTTAACAGCCTTGGCCGAATCTGTTACTACGTCGCAGTCAAGGTGGGGTATCCCGTTGTATACCGGAAGTTCTACACGTTTTGGATCGATGAAGAGAAACCTGACTTCATCAGGAGATGATTTAAACAGAATACTGTTGATAAGGCCGTGTATTGCAACGCTTTTTCCTGAGCCCGTTGCACCGGCAAGAAGAAGATGAGGCATCTGAGAAAGGTCCGCAACTTCCGATGTCCCATCTACAGTTTTACCCAGGCAATAAGGCAGATTGGTATCCAAAGAAGTGTATTCTTCGGATGAAAGGATGTCTCTTAAATAGACAGTTTCCTGTTCTAGAGCGGGTACTTCAACCCCCACGGCGGCTTTACCGGGTATCGGTGTTAATAACCTTACGGTTTTTGCTTCGAGAGCCATCGCGATATTGGATTCGAGGTTTCGTATTCTTGAAAGCTTTATGTCAGGAGGCAGTACTATTTCATATCTTGTTATTGCAGGGCCGATATTTATATGAGATATTTCAGCAGAAATCTCAAAATTTGAAAGAACTTCAATAAGCTTGTTGCCGCGCTCCGCCTCTTCGTCGAGTTTCTGTTTTGTAACAGGCGGTTCTGCAAGGAGTTCCAATGGAATGGAATATAGAACAGTTCCACCTGAAGCAAGTTGAAGGGATGACCTGTCAACCTGCGGTACATCCTTAGGTTCCGGTTTAATCTGTTTTTGTTTATCCTTCTTTTTTCCTGATTCGTCTTTTTTCGGTTTTATACAGGTCTTTGAAAATATTTTCTTTGTGTCTTTAACCTCTTTAGCCGGTTTGGGGACAACATCCGGTTTGGCCGTTTTCGTTTTCCGCTTCAGCAAGGATCTCGCTATGGCGGATATGATCTTTGAAAAAGCGGCAAGGCTGTTCTTAATTGATATATCAGCCATTAGGATAAAGGATATAAGAAGCATGGCTCCGGATAATATATATGCTCCTGCGTGCCCGAAAACGCTGCGTATGATAACGTCAGTTGAAAAATCACCGAGGATGCCTCCTGCTTTCTCTCCAAATATAACATGCAGGAGTATTGTCGCTCCTGCAGTAGCAAGAAGGAATCCTGCACACATGGAGTATCTTAACTGGAATATTTTGTGCTTAAATTCTGTTACTGCCCACCATAATAGTATGAGAGGTATGAGATAACAGACATATCCAAGGAAATCTGTCAGACTGACTGATAATAAAGAACCGACTGCACCGACATATTTTTTGTCGCCTCCGGAGATGAATGATATAAAGAGGATCATTGAAAATGCGACAAGGAATATCCCGGTAATATCTTTTCTTTTTGTTGAATCTGAAATTTGTTTTTTTATTTTCGGCATGTCGAAAAATCAGCGCATCTTTTTATAAAGCGATAGTGCGTGCTCACTGCCCACCGCCGGTTCTTTTTACAATGATATTCCAGCCATCTCTTTCAATATCAACAAGGCCTTCAGTAACAAGACCTCCCAGGGCTAAAAGCAGGTCGGTTTCGGGACATTCAAGATGCAGTTTCAGCTCAACCGTATTTACTTTGTCATTGACCTGGAGAAAGTTGCGGATACGTTCCCTTAATTTTCCGATATTGTCATTAATAGACATTATTGATTCTCGATCTTGAAAAGTGCCTGCCCGACTTTAACAGGCATTCCGGTTTCGACCATGATTTCCAGTATCTTGCAATTGTGTTCGACCTGCACCTCGTTCATCAGTTTCATAGCTTCTATGATACATACGGTTTCGCCTACATTGACCTGGCTGTTTTTCTTGACAAACGGCGGAGACCCCGGCGAAGGAGCGGAATAAAAGACACCATTCATAGGAGACCTGATGTAGAGAGAAGTGTCGATCTCTTCCTCCTTCTCTACATCTTTTTTTCTGATTATTTTCTGATGATTGATCAGATCATGGACAGGGACGCTGCTGCTGCCCTGCCTTTTTATTTTCAGATGACATCCTTCATCTTCTTCCCAGGTCAGTTCATCCAGATCTTCTTTGACCATTAAACTGTATACCGTATCGACAATATCCGCTAATTTACTTTTGTTTTTTTTCTTTGATGTCGTCATAAGTTATTCTCTTAATCGTTGTTTTTCTCTTTTTCCAGTTCATCAGGTTCAAGCGCTTTTGTTCTGCTGAGTTTGATCCTGCCTCTTTCATCTATCAATATGCATTTAACACGGACAGTATCGCCTACATTCACAACATCAGTTACCTTTGCTACCCGGTACGGGGCAAGTTCAGATATGTGAACCAGCCCTTCTTTTCCCGGAATAACTTCAACGAAGGCGCCGAAATCTACAACATTTTTTACGGTGCCAGTATATATTTTGCCTTCTTCTACTTCATCAGTGTAAGCTTTTACAAGCATAACGGCTCTATCCATCTTCTCTTTGGATATTGAGCTTATAGCAACTGTTCCATCATCATCTATTTCAATAACAGCCTCAGTCTCTTCCTGTATGGCTTTGACATTCTTCCCTCCCGGTCCTATGAGAGCTCCTATTTTGGCCGGATCTATAGTGACAGTCACTATTTGGGGAGCATATTTAGAGATCTCTTCTCTTGGTTTTGATATTGCTTTTTCTATTTCATCTAGGGTCTTCATCCGGGCAATTTTTGCCTGCGCAAGAGCTTTTTCCAGTATTTCCATACTGATACTGCTGATCTTGATATCCATCTGTATAGCGGTTATTCCCTGCCTTGTGCCTGCTACCTTGAAGTCCATATCCCCGGCATGGTCTTCATCTCCCATAATGTCTGTGAGGATAATACCGTCTATTATACCCAACCCTACACCAGCTACGGGATTTTTTATTGGAACACCTGCATCCATCATGGCTAAAGTTCCTGCACAGACTGTGGCCATGGAAGAAGATCCGTTTGATTCCAGTATGTCGGAAACGAGCCTGAGAGTATAAGGAAAATCTTCCTTGTCAGGGATAACAGGAGAAAGCGCTTTTTCAGCCAGAAGACCATGTCCTATTTCTCTTCTTCCCGGGCCCCGGTTAGGTCTGACTTCTCCTACAGAATACGGCGGGAAGTTATAGTGGAGCATAAAACGTTTCTTGTATTCCCCTTCAAGTACGTCCATTATCTGCTGGTCATGTTTAGTCCCGAGTGTCATGACTGCCAAAGCCTGAGTTTCGCCCTTTGTGAACATCCCTGAACCGTGAGTTCTCGGCAGAATACCGATTTTGCAGTCTATAGGCCGCAAATCGTCCGGTTTCCTTCCATCTACCCTGGTGCCTTTTTCTTTCAGGAAGGCCCTGAGGAGTTCTTTGTTGAGTTTACCCATTGCTGTTTTTATGTTCTTGGTCTTTTCTCCGGTTTCATCATCCGGAGCAAGTTCCTTTATGATCTCCTCTTGCAGTTTCTTGAGTCCGGCTGATCGATCGGCTTTTGACAGGGCGCTGCCCAGTATCTCGTTTATACCGTCTGCAGCTTTCTTCTTTACTTCTTCTTTCAGCTCTTCCGGAACAGTGGGCGCTTCGAATTCGAGTTTTTCGGAACCGACACTTTCTACGATTGCCGACTGGAGATCTATTACCCTGTCGATCAAGGGTTTTGCGAATTCAATGGCATCAAGCAATGTTTCCTCGGTCGTGCTGTCGGACTGGCCTTCAAGCATCGTTATTCCGCTTTTAGTGCCCGCCACTATCAGTTCAAGATCACTGCTTTCAAGTTGCTCGAATGTGGGATTTACAATGAATTCTCCGTTTATCCTGCCGATCCGAACGGCACCTATGGGGCCTTCAAAAGGAACCGGAGAAAGTGCTGTGGCGCAGCTGGCTCCTATTATTGCCGGTATGTCGGGATCATTTTCCAGGTCTGCCGAGAGCACGGTTATCATTATCATTATTTCGTCATAGTACCCGGCAGGGAAAAGTGGCCTTATAGGCCTGTCAATAAGTCTTGAAGTTATGACTTCTTTTTCATGCGGACGGCCCTCCCGTTTAAAAAATCCGCCGGGTATCTTGCCGGCTGCGTATGTCCTTTCCCTGTAATCAACAGTCAGAGGAAAAAAGCCCGGGTCCTCCGCCTTTTTTTCGTAACAACATGCTGCAAGTATCACGGTTTCTCCATAAGTAACCTTTACAGCGCCTGCAGCCTGTTTCGCCATCTCTCCCGTTTCTATAATAAGCTGTTTTCCGTTTAATTCGATTTGTTTTTGCATAAATTTCATTATAATACCTAATTACTTCCTCAGTTTTAATCTCTTGATGATTTCACTGTACTTGGCTTCATCCCTTCTCTTGATATATTTCAGCAGTTTCCTTCTTCTGGATACCAGTTTCAAGAGTCCGTATCTCGAGTGAAAGTCCTTCTTATGAATATTCATGTGATCGGTAAGTTTACTGATCCTTTCGGTTAGGATCGCAACCTGGACTTCAGGCGAACCTGTATCGTTTTCTTTCCTCTGGTAATCCTTAATAACCTCGACTTTTTTTTCTTTTGTTATAGACAATCTATGCCTCCTTCTTATCTATGCAGCATATGTCCTGTTTCTGCCGTCCTGCTTAGCTTTATACAGGGCATTATCTGCTTTACTTATTATGTCCTGACTGTAGACACCGTCATCCGGATATGCCGATATCCCTATGCTGGCGCAAACAACTATATCTCCGCCTATCTTATTATCTATAAGCCCGCTGCGTATTCTTTCGCCGACAATCGTTGCTCCTTCTTTAGGCGTTTCCGGCAGTAGAACTACGAACTCGTCTCCGCCGTAACGGGCGATCATATCGGATTCCCGTAGTACTTTTTTTAAATGCTTACCGACTTTAATCAGGATCTCATCCCCGACAGGGTGTCCGTAGGTGTCATTGATATCCTTGAAATTATCCACATCCATCATTATCAATGAGAAACTCAGATCATACCTTTGTGCCCTGCTGAGCTCTACCTGCATCTGCTCCTGAAAATGCCTGTGGTTATAGAGACCTGTCAGCCCGTCTGTCAGTGAGAGTTTCTGCGTTTTCTTATACAGCAGAGTATTTTCAATCGCTACTGCCGACTGGTTGGCAAAAGTGGACAGAAGCCTCTTTGACGTTACGGAAAAATCTGATCCTTTATCGTATCTGATTATTATAATTGCACCGATGATATTTCCACGCGATAGCAACGGAGCACATACGTTGTTTTTTATCGTATCAGGAACATCGCTGTCTTTGTATTCGAGTATGATATTATCGTCTTTTTCGGTCCAGTCGGGTAAATGCTCGGAAACTTCAGACAGAAGCGGGCCCAGGAGTTCTTCTTTAATACCCCAGTTGGACTTGATTTCCCAGCGCCATGTGGATTCGTTGAAGAGTATTATAATCCCGCCGTCTGCTCCGGTGCTCTTGACGCATGATGACAGCATAAGGATCATAAGTTCGTCAAGACCCATTTCAGTCGTCATCTTCTGTGATACCCTGTGGAGCTCTATCTGCACCTGCCTCTCCATGAGCATATTGCTTAAAAGATCCGAAGTGATGTCGCCCATTATCTCGATTCCCTTGTCCCTGACTTTTTCCCGGATATCATCTAAAACAGCAGGATTGTCGGTAAGATTGAGTATGGCGGCGGGCTGGTCCTTTTCATCAAGGAATTTGCTCCATTCTGAATCTGTCTTTATTCCCAGTCTCTGGGCCAGTTTGATACCGGAAGCATTGGGGTTCTTGTCGACAACCGCCATAATATAGATGTTAGAAAATTCGCTTAATATTTCGATCAGAGCCAATCCTCTTCTTCCCCCGCCTATTATCAGTATGCGATTCTTTTTGTTATCTTCGGACATAATCATAATAGTTTACATGTATGGAAGTCCTATGTCAACCCTGTTTAATCGTCTTTTTAAGAGGATATATAAACTCATGAGAGGCTTATTTTGTGTATGTCATCAGCGATCTGACGCCTGAGCTGTTCCATGTCATCAAATTTGAGCGGCTCGCGTATCTTCTTGACCAGTTCTACCCGGGAAACTTGATTTTCATAACCTTTCATATAATCCAGCATATGGACCTCGATACTGCGCCGTACTGCCGATCGCTTATTATCGATGCTTATATCTCCGATAAAGCAGGCAGATCTTACCGCTTTTCCCCGGTTTTTTAGGATTACAAAAGCGCTGAAGATCCCTACAGGCAGCAGTTTGCCGGGAGGGATATTAAAATTTACAGTAGGAAATCCCAACTTTGTACCTATGCCTTTTCCTGATATGGTATCTCCGGTGAAAAAATAGGGTTTGCCCAACAGTTTCGAGGCGGTTTCCACATCACCGGCTTGTATCAACTGCCGTATTTCTGTAGATGATATTTTTAAATCGTGGAGTTGTTCAAGGTCGACGGAAATAAGATCATAGGTATCAGCATACTCTTTCAGTATACCGACATCGCCTATCCTGTTCTTGCCAAATCTGAAATCAGAACCTACAATAACAAAACGGGTATTGAGCTTATTGATCAGAAATCCTTTGATGAATGTCTCGGGATCCCACTTTTTCCAGTTGCCTTGCGCTCTGAGAATAACAGTTTTATCGAACCCCCTTTTTTCAAAAAAAACGAGTTTTTCATCCATTGTGGTAAGATAACGGGGAGTATCGGTCTGCTGTTCGAATGTTACAAGAACAGTTCCTATATTATGTGTTTCAGCAACCGAAACTGTTTTGGCGGCTATTTTCTGGTGTCCCAGATGAAAACCGTCGAATATACCTATAGTAACAGCATTGGGAGTTTCAAGATCGATTTTTCCGATATCGTCAATTACTATCATAATTAAAGACTCTTAAAAGACTATATTCGCCATCAGGCTGTTTACGGGATAGAGAGAGCAGTTTTCCCTCTGGAGAAAAGACAGCGAGAGCAGGAACTTCCGTATCACCGGATTTCTCCATAATATCACCTGAAGTAAAGCATATGCCGTTAGTGATCCGTTTTGCAGCATTTGAGTTGATAACGATATGCGGAAACTTCATCATAGTATCACTGAGTCCCGTATATCCTTTTTCCCATTTTTCAGTATCCGGTTGTACCGCTTTATCTACAGTAAAACTGCCGACAGAAGTCCTTACAAGTTCTTTAAGATAAGCCCCCGTGTTCAGTTTCTGCCCGATATCAACGGCTAATGAGCGTATATAAGTGCCGGCTGAAGAGTTGACGGTCAGTGTTATTTCGGGATGAGTGTATTTTTTGAGTCGAATGTCGTGGATCAAGGTTGTCTGTCTTCTTTCAGGAGGTTTTCCTCCGGATCTTTTTATTTTGTAAAATGTTTTTCCATGTGATTTTTTTGCTGAGTACTCCGGTACCAGATGTGTATATTCCCCTTTGAACGATTCGATCACATCATTTACCCGGCTCGTTTCCGGGAACACATCGACTGATTTTCTTAGTTCTCCTGCAGCATCCCATGTTGTCGATGTATAGCCCAGAACTACAGTTGCACTGTATGTCTTGTCCTGTCCCAGGAAGATGCCGGATACCTTGCAGGCTTCTCCCAGCAGTACTATCAGCACCCCGCTGGCTTCCGGATCAAGTGTCCCTGCATGACCCGCTTTTCTTGATGATGAGAGTTTTTTCAGGATCTCCACGGTTCTGAAAGATGTCAAGCCGCGTGGTTTATTTACGTTTACGACTCCGTCCATGGTGCTTGTTCAGATCCTTTTCCACTGCCCCCAGAATTTTCAGCCTGACTTCATCGAAATCTCCCTCTACAAGACACCCGGCAGCGTTGTGATGTCCCCCGCCGCCGAAATAGCCTGCTACTTTACTGACATCTATGTGTCCTTTAGAGCGGAAGGATACCTTGACTCCGTTCTTGTCAGGGATATTCCTGAAAAGGACGCCTACTTCCACCCCGCGGATATTCCTTGCATAATTTATGAGGCCTTCGAGGTCTTCGTTAGAAGTACCGGTAGTTTTCAGCATTTCATTTGACACTGTTATATACCCTATTCTGCCTGACGGCGAAAGCTTCAGTGAGTCTATTGCCATGGACAGCAGGTGAAATGTATTGAGATTATTGTTGCCGTATATTAGGGAAGTTACTTTTACCGGAGAAATGAATTTTTCAATGAGTTCTGCGGCTATTATGTGTGCTCGTGGAGTCGTGTTGTCTTCCTGGAATTTATTTGTATCCGTGATAATACCGACATAAATGCAGAGTGCTGTTTCATAGTCAAGATCTATATTCATGCGCGAAATGATATTAAATATCATTTCGCATGTGGACGAACAACCCGGCCTGATGTAGTTGATTGACCCGAATTCAGGATTATGCATATGATGGTCTATATTGATTGTCACGTCAGCGTAATCGAGTATGTCAGGGATATTTTCCAGTCGTTTCTCATCTGAGCAGTCGAGCACGATGCCCACATCTTTCTTAGCGGACGGGTATGATGTCTTTATTATATCCGTATCTCTGAGGAAACGATAAACCAGAGGACAAGGATCCGGTGCTACGATTTCGGTGTCTATGCCCAGGTTTTCAAGGGTATAATACATGGCCATGGCAGCGCCGATGGCATCACCGTCCGGACGGGCGTGCATTGTGATAAAGACGCTGCCGGCCTTTCTTAATTCGAGGATTATCCGTGATATGATCTCAGCATCATCAGCAGGTATATCCAGGTTATAGTTCACAGCGCTGTTCCTCGATCTCCCGGAATTTCATTTCAAGTTTATGCGCTTTTTCAGGAGTATCATCATGTGTCATCCGGATTCTTGGTGTATATCTCAGGTTGATTTTTTCCGCTAACCTGCGCCGTAGGAATTTATTCATGTGCAGGATAATGTTCTTCTGCTTCTGTATATCCCGCTTCCCGCCTATAACCGAGAAGAAAACCTTTGCAATACTGAGATCAATAGACACTTCCACGTCCGTTATGGTTATGATACCCATGTCCGGATCAGAGATCTCATTTGAGATTATTTCGCTAAGAGCCTTTTTTACAAGACTGGATAATTTATCTGTCCTTCTGCTTTTTTTCAATCTCAACACCTCTTATAATTATATCCAGCTGAGGGTACCTTGCAAGGACAAGTCCGGCTTTCTGCAATATATTTTCTATGGATTTTTTGTCTTGGCATACGGTACATAATCCCAGTTCAGAATGCTGCAGCAGGTCTTGACAGCCTACTTCGGAAACAGATAGATTAAGGTTTCTTTTCAGCTTGTCTTTAATGCTGTTAAGGTATTTTCTTTTTTCTTTCAGACTCCTTACACCGGGAAGGAATATCTCAATAAGTTCACTGCCTACAAACATATGATCGGATTACAGGGATCCGTCAATGGTCCTTTTCGTCTGTTCTATCTCAAAGCTCTCAATGATATCTCCGACTTTAATATCATTAAAGCCTTCAACATTGATTCCGCATTCATATCCCTGGTTGACTTCCGATGCGTCGTTCTTGAATCTTTTCAGTGCCGCCAGGTTGCCCACATATACTATTTTAGAGTCACGCAGGACTCTGACCGGGGCTTTCCTCTTTATAAGTCCGGTTACAACGGAACAGCCGGCAATTGTACCAACGCCTGATATGACGTATATTTTTTTTATTTCCGCTTGTCCGATATTTATCTCGTTTTCTTCAGGCACAAGCATCCCTTCAAGTGATTTCTTGATATCATCGATAATCTCGTATATTATCCGGTAAGTCCTCAACTGTATGCCTTCATTCTCTGCTTCTTTTTTTATTGATTCCGGAGCACTGATATTGAACCCGACTATTATTGCATTTGACGCCGAAGCCAGCATGATGTCTTTTTTCGTTACAATACCTACTCCGCTGTGGATGATATTAAGACTGACCTCTTCATGATTGAACTTCAGTAAGGTTTCCCTTATTGCTTCAAGGGATCCTGCAACATCAGTTTTCAGGATTATCCTCAATTCTTTGTTCTCCTGTCCGAGCAGTTGCCGGCGCAGGTCTTCAAGCGTTACTTTTTTAGGCGGATATATATCCTCTTTACCTAAGAGCAATCTGCGTTTCTTGGCTATATCCCTTGCCATTGCCCTGTCGATTACCACGTGAAAGATATCGGCTGTTTGCGGCACGTCTTCAAATCCCAGTATTCTTACCGGGGTCGAGGGCTCTGCTTTATCGATTCTATTGCCTGAATCATCTATGAGTGCTTTTATCTTACCCGGAGAAGTCCCGCATATAAATGAATCACCGGTGTTCAGTATGCCTTCCGTTACGATAAGCGTGGCGGTAGGCCCGACTCTTTTATCAAGTTCGGCTTCTATTATAATACCTTTAGCCGGCCCGTCATAAGGTGCCTTCAGTTCCAGCATCTCAGTCTGCAGGATCACCATATCCAGAAGTTCGTCAATATTTTTATTTTCTTTGGCAGATACCTGTACGGATATTACATCTCCTCCCCATGCTTCTGTCAGAATGTCATGACGGGAAAGCTGTGTAAGAACTCTTTCCGAATCGTAATCGGGCAGATCCATTTTATTTATGGCAACAATAACAGGAACACCTGCGGCTTTTGCGTGATTGATAGCTTCTATTGTCTGAGGCATTACTCCATCATCTCCGGCTACAACCAGTATTACTATATCCGTTATCTGTGCTCCCCTTGCTCTCATTGCGGTAAAGGCTTCATGACCCGGAGTGTCAATAAAGACTATTGAGCCTTTACCCTTGATGTCAACTTTGGAAGCTCCGATATGCTGGGTGATTCCACCGCTTTCGCGGGCAATGACATTGGTATGCCTTATTGTATCAAGGAGCTGTGTTTTTCCGTGGTCGACATGTCCCATAACGGTTACTATCGGGTGTCTCGGCCTGATATCATTTCTTTCAATTTCTTCGAGATCCCCTTCAAACTTGTCCCGGGTTGCCTGATAGGAATCTTCTTTTTCTTTGGATATTTCATCAACAGGGTCTGCTTCTTTTTTCTGTGTTTCCGCGGGCGGAACATCCTGAGTTTCTACTGACTCTGTTTTCTCTTTTTTAGTTTCCGGGACAGTTTCCACCTGCTGGGTAGAATCCTTCTTGAGTTCTTTGAAGCTTTCGGTTATCAGTGCGGCTTCTTCGTCGGTAACAGTAGATGCATGCGACTTGACTTCTATCCCGAGTTTATGGGCTTCTTTAATGATCTCCTTGGAATCAAGTTCCAGGTCTTTTGCCAGCTTGTATATTCTTATTTTATTCGCCATTTATACCTCGTTTATACTTTTAATGATTTTTTCGGCAGTTTTCTTACCTATACCCGGTAATGCACTTATTACCTCTATTCCACCTTTTTTGATCTTATCAACTGTTTCGAAACCGTTCTCTTCAAGTATCTTCACGGTTTTGCTGCCTACACCGGGAATTGCGTTTAATTTAAATTCCGGTTGTGGTTTTACCTGTTTTCCGGGTGCGGTTTCTTTTTTTGTCTGTAATTCCCTGATCTGGGATGCAGACTGTATATCAATATGCCAGTTTGTCAATCGTGCTGCGAGACGGACATTCTGGCCGCTTTTGCCTATGGCAAGTGAAAGCATATCGTCTGATACTATGATCCGGGCCTCTCTATTCTCTTCATCTATGATAGTGATCTTTTCGGTCTTGGCGGGACTCAGGGAATTTGCAAGATAATCATTTATATCGTCAGAATACTTTATCAGATCCATACGTTCGCCGGAAAGTTCGTTGATGACCGATTGGACACGGACACCATTTATTCCGACACACGCCCCGATAGGATCAACACGGGGATTATGACTCTGTACAGCTACTTTGCAGCGCACTCCGGGATCACGGACGATCTTCTTTATTTCGACTACGCCTTCAGAGATTTCCGGTACTTCAAGCCGGAAAAGACATTCTACAAGACCCGGGTGGGTTCTTGAAACGAGTATCCTGGGACCGCGGGATGATTTCAGGACTTCGACTATATAAACCTTGATACTGTCACCCCTGGTCAGTTTCTGATGCCTGATCTGTTCTCTCTCAGGAAGAATAGCTTCAGTTTTTCCTATTTCAACTATACAGGCATTGTTAGTGAACCTGTATACAGTTCCGGTAAGGAGAGTGCCTTCTTTTCCGTGGTATTCGCGGTATATGTTGTCGCGTTCATTTTCTCTCATCTTCTGGATGATGATTTGTTTAGCCGTCTGAGCCGCTATCCTGCCGTACATATCCGCTGGTACTTCGATATTGACACTTTCACCGGTCTTTACAGCAGGATCTATTTTCATCGCAGATATTTTATCGATCTCCTTCGATTTGTCTTTAACCTTGGTTACAACAGTTTTTTGTGCATAAACCTTTATTGCCCCGGTTTTCTTGTCTACCGTAGCTATATAGTCCATTCCGTCAGATTCACCGTGTTTTTTGAAGGCGGATGTCAATGCGCTCTCAATCATTGCAATGAGTTCTTCACTGGAAATACCTTTTTCCTGCTCTATTTGTTCGAGTATTGCCTTTAAATTTGATTCCATTATATTTTTACCTCTATATTCGCTTTAACAATATTATCGTATTCTACGGATTCGCGGCTGCCGTCCCGGATCTCGATTTCTACTCCTTTTGTATCCGCCGATATGATCCGGGCAGTGTGCTTTTTACTACCGGTCACCGGTGAAAAAAGACTTAAAACTATCTCTTCGTTTAGATGCCTGCCGAAATCTGCCAGTGTTATGAGCGGTCTGTCGAGTCCGGGGGAGGATACTTCAAGTGAATACGAATGGCGGATCAGGTCGGGATGCCTGTCCAGTTCATATCCTATTTCCCTCGAGATGTTCTTGCAGTCATCGACTGTTATGCCGCCGGATTTATCGGTAAATATCTGAAGATACCAGCCGCTGCCTCTTTTCCCATATCTGAGGTCAATAAAATCATATCCACCTTCTTCGAGAAAAGGTTTTACGATATCAGTTAATCTCTGTGTTATACTTTTCATAAATCATATCCTGTCTATAAAAAATGTGGCATAATCATGCCACATAGTCACCTCTTATAGCAAATTTAATAATTTTTTGCAAATATCCGGATAGCATATGAAAACTATTATGTATTTTAATAAAATGTATCAAAGAAACTGCTTGATATATTAATAATATGAATAGCTGGTATCTGGAATATATATCAAGGGTGACACCGTCCGAAATACTGCCCGGTGTTATATACTTTCTTGAGGGACTAAAGGCCGAGGGTATTAAAATTGCAGTCGGTTCGGCCAGCAAGAATGCACTCACTATTCTTAAGCAGATAGACATGGAAGGCTATTTTGACGCAGTTGTTGACGGCAGGAAAGTATCACGTGTCAAACCTGATCCGGAAGTGTTTATATTAGCCGCGTCCGAACTGGCTTTGGTGCCGGTTTTTTGTGTCGTATTTGAAGATGCCATAGCGGGGGCGATAAACGGCAACATGAAGAGCGTTGGCGCGGGTTCTTCCGATGTGTTGGGAAAAGCGGATATAGTGATACCTGGATGTTTCGATTGCTATCCTTTCATCTTTATAGACTCCTGCTGGGATAGGGTATCTTAAAGCAACATGTAATCAATGGTATACCGGCCGGCGGCGTTTCATTTTCTCCGGCAGGTTTTTCCTGCCTAGAAACCTTACTTTATTTACAAAGCCTTTAACAAAAGTCACTTCGTATCTGTTATCATTTACTCCGGAAGTTATCAGGTAGTGCCAGTGTATAATGTTCTTTTTATTTTTGACTTCTCTTATTATGTTCTCCGGAGATCCCCATGGAGTCCTGACCATTTCCATTGTCATACCGCTAAGGACATCTCCGTTCAGAATAGCTCTCTTGTGTTCGCTGTTGAGTTCAGGGTGGGAAGAAACATAATCAATCCTTTTCTGCTGCAGGGTAGCACAACCTGAAATGACAAAAAACAACAGTATTATATAACTAAAATTCAAATGCGACTGCCTCCGTAATCGTTCAAATGCCTCTTGACTTTAATTCAGAATATCATAATCATGATTTATTTTCAAGTTAATTTTATATATAAAAAGAACCCATATTTTTTGACATTTTTATAAAATTAATATATATATATTCTACTGGAAATCGAATCGCGGTATAAAACCGCTTTCTTTTATCATAAGAAGGAGTTATCTAAATAATGACAAAATTACCTACAGGCAGGCATACACAGACAATAAAGTCGGATGGAAAAAACAGAGAGCGTTATCTCCGTAATAAAGCATTACGTTCAAGAGCGAAAAACTTTATCCGTAAGATAAAAGATGCACTCGACAATGGGAAAATCGAAGAAGCAAAAAAACTGCTTTCAGAAGCATCCGGCTACATAGACAAAGCGGCTGTTAAAGGGGCCATCCATAAGAAAAAAGCATCAAGGCTCAAGAGCCGTATTTCAAAGAAGATCAACCATTCAGGAATCGGAAAGTAAAATTCTCAATAAGCAGATTTTTGTCTGCCGATACCGTTTTAAGCTGGCAGTCCATTTCATGAAGCCGGTTATAACTCTCGATAAGATCGATGAGGGTAAATTTTTTCAACCTTTCATTCAACCCCCTGTACAGGTAAGGAGATAGATTCATCCTGCTTATGATATCTCTTTCAGAAAGACCTTTTTCAATATGTGTTCTGGCAATGATCATCTGTTGAAGTTTCCATTTCAGCATACCGGTGATCTGCAGCGGTTCAGTCCCAAAATTAAGCATTTCATTAAGCAGACGCAGCGCTGTTTTTTCGTTATGGTCTTCTAATGCATTAAGGAATGCGAATATATCTTCTTTTCTATACGAACCTGCCACGGCTTTCACTTCTTCTATTCCGTACAGGTTTTTTTCGGGATAAGCAGTAAGGAGTTTCTCAATCTCCTTGGTTATATTGTGAAGATTCCTGCCGCAATAGAATGCAAGCAGATTGGCGGCATCATCCGAGATGCGTCTGTTTTGCCGTGAGATGCTCTGTTTTATCCATCCCGGCAGTCTGTTCTCGTAGGGAGTATCGATCTTTATGGGAGCGATTTTCCTGAAACGTCCGCTTTTTTCACATTCGATGACTAATATGTTCGGGGGATCGTCTTTCTTGTAATAATCGGTCAGAAAATCCCTGAACGCTTCCGATGTCATCAATGAATCCCCTCTTTTTATAACAATAAAGCCGGTCTTTGAAAGCAGGCTTCCGCTTGATGCAATGGAAATAATACTGGAATAATCACTTTCTTTTCCGTCTAGGGTTTCGCTGTGACAGCTTCCATGTGTGTCCGAGAGCAGACTAAGAAGTTTTTTTTCAAAGATATCTTTGGTATAAGTATCATCGCCCGTGAGAATATACACAGGTTTGAGCTTGCCCGAGATGATTTCCGTATAGTCTACTCCCATCCGTATATTGTCCTGTGAAGTATCTTTTTTGCGGTATCTTCGAGTAATCTCTGCCGGGCTTCTTCCTCGGTTTCGATAAACGGGGCATCAGGCCTTACATCATAAGTTACGGATGTTTCAATACCGCCTGTATGATCTTCTCTTATATCTTCCCACAGTCTGACACCATTTATATGATCATAGAACCTGATATTCACGATTAAAGTTATCATATACTGCTGAGCTACAAAATTCTCATCGTATCCCAGAGGTGCCTTGGAATAATTGATGATCGTACCTTCAAGTGATGAATCGGATTCTTTTGTATTGACGACCGTCAGCCTGCCTTCTCTGACAAATTCATCAGTAACTTTTTCTGTGAGCGCAGAAGTAAGCTCTATCTGTTGCGTCTCGTTTCTAAATGTTTTTATATTGAGGGTCCTGATATGGTCAGGAACTACTTCAATAGGATTATATACCCCGCATCCGGAAAAAAAACCTGCAGCGGCCAGCATTACGATTACTCTGTTGATTTTTATAAATGTTTTCATTGTTTTACCTCTTATTTTACTACAATATTAACTATTTTATTAGTAATATATATTTCTTTTATTATTTCTCTGTTCTCTGTAAATTGCAATACCCTCTCGTCTTTATGTGCCAGTTGAAGTACTTCTTTTTCTTCGGTTTCAGGAGAGATACTTATCTTGGAACGCAGTTTACCGTTAACAGTGACAGGGACTTCTATGCTGCGGGTACTGTCCGACAGGATGGTCTCATCATAAACCGGCCATTGCTCACTGTCGAGCAAACTGCTATGCCCCAGGATTTCCCATAACTCATTGGAGATATGAGGAGCGAAAGGTCCAAGCAGATTGATAATGGTATTTATACCGGTACGCCTTTCAGGTGAACCGGGGTTGTATCTTTTCAGTTCATTCATAAGTTCCATTATACGGGCTATCGCTGTATTAAAGTGGAATTCCTTGGCAATATCGTGAGTGACTTCTTTTATCGTCTTATGTAATATAAAATTGAATTCCGCATTACATTCAGCGGTACCAGGCAGCGGTTTATATTCTTTTTCCTGGAGTGCCAGAGTCCATAGTTTCTTAAGAAACCTGAAAGAGCCTTTTATTCCCTCATCAGACCATTCCAGATCCTTTTCGGGTGGTGATGAGAACAGTATGAACAGCCTTGCCGTATCGGCGCCGTATTGAGAGTTTATCTCATCCGCGTCTACCGCATTGCCTTTCGATTTACTCATTTTTGCACCGTCTTTAATGACCATCCCCTGGCATAAGAGGTTTTTAAACGGTTCTTTGAATGAAACAAGACCTATATCGTAAAGTGCCCTGGTGAAAAATCTGGAATATAAAAGATGAAGAACTGCATGTTCTATTCCTCCTATATACTGATCAACGGGAAGCCAGTTGTTTACATCTTCTGTAATGAATGGAAGCTTATCTTCCCGTGGACTTATATACCTTAAAAAATACCAGGAACTATCGACAAAAGTATCCATGGTATCAGTCTCTCTTACTGCAGACCCACCGCACTTATGGCACTTTACATATTTGAAACTTTTACTGGTTTCAAGGGGATTTCCCATTCCCGTAAACTCGACATCAACCGGCAGGGCCAGGGGAAGATCCTTTTCTCTCAGGGGCAGCATGCCGCAGGAAGGACAATATATAACAGGTATCGGAGTACCCCAATACCTTTGCCGTGAAATGAGCCAATCGCGGAGTTTATACTGTATAGAGTGCTTACCCAATCCTTTCTCTTCAAGATATTCCGTTATAAGTTTTTTTGATTCGTTTGAATCTACTCCGTCAAATTCTCCTGAATTTACAAGAGCACCTTCTTCCTCGTAAGCACATTCGCCGGAATATTTTATGTCTCGCCCTCTTATCACTTCGATAATATCGAGTCCGTATTTTTTTGCAAACTCAAAATCCCGCTGGTCATGTGCAGGTACGGACATTATAGCACCGGTGCCGTACTCCATGAATACAAAGTTCGCGGCATACACGGGAACAGCTTTGCCGTTAATAGGGTTGATAGCATTTACTCCGAGATAGATTCCTTCTTTCTCCTTAAGGTCCTTCTCTCTGATGGATGTAGTGACAGTTTTATCGATAAAGCTCTTTATCTTGTCTCTATCACCTTTTGCGATTTCCATTATATCAGGATGCTGTGGAGCCATAAGGAGAAATGTCGCGCCGAAAAGAGTATCCGGCCGCGTTGTAAAAACCGGTAAGTTGTAATCGGATCCTTCTATCTTAAAATCTACAACAGCCCCTTCTGATTTTCCTATCCAGTTTTTCTGTTGAGTCTTAACGGCTTCGGGCCAGCCTTCGAGAGTATCGATAGCATCCAGAAGATCATCAGCGTATTCGGTTATTTTGAAATACCATTGTTCTTTAACTTTTACTTCGACATCGGATGAACACCGCCAGCATTTTCCTCCCTCGACCTGTTCATTTGCAAGTGTCGTATTGCATGAGGGACACCAGTTTATAGCGCCTTTTTTTCTATATGCAAGTCCTTTCTCGAACAGTTTCAGGAATATCCATTGGTTCCAGCCATAGTATTCCGGCTCGGCAGTACTGATCATCCTGTCCCAGTCATAACTCAACCCGAGGCGTTTCTGCTGTCTGATCATTTCATCAATACAATTCCTGGTGAAAGATGCCGGATCTAAATGACCCTGTATAGCAGCATTTTCCGCCGGCAGTCCCATGGCATCATATCCCATAGGATAAATTATCTCATAACCGTTTCTCCTTAAAAACCTCGCATAAGTGTCACCTATTGCATAATTACTTACATGGCCCATATGGAGCTTGCCCGAAGGATACGGGAACATCTCGAGGAGATAAAATTTATTTTTTTTATCCGAAATACTCGTTGAAGTTTTAAATAATTGTTCTTCTTCCCATTTTTTCTGCCATTTCTCTTCTATTATTTTAGGATTGTACTCTTTCATAGTATAAAAAAAACTCCTGGTTTCCTTTCCGGCCTTTTACATCAGCAAAGTAAGAACCCATAAAATCCCAATTATCATCTTTTACCGAAGTCCTCACTTCATCTATGACCCTGGCATGTATAGCAGGATCAGTTATTATGCCTTTACCTCTGGATGTTTCAGTATAGCTGGCTTCAAACTGGGGTTTTATCAGCGCGATGATCTTTTCCTGTACAATTCTGAACATGACAGGCAGGATTTTTCTGAGAGATATAAAAGAAACATCTACAAGTCCTATATGCGGAGCCTCTTCAAAGGAATCCGGTTTAAGGTCCTTGGCATTGGTATCTTCCATTACTGTCACTTCTGAGAGCTTGCGCAGTTTCCAGTCAAGCAGGCCTTTCCCAACATCAACAGCATATATTTTCCTTGCACCTGTAATAAGCATCATCTGAACAAAACCGCCGTGTGAGGAACCTACATCCAGAACCACTTTGTTTTTTGCGTCAAGCTGTATTTTTTTGATAACGCTTTTTAGTTTCAAAGCTCCCCTTGAAACATAAAAGTCATTTGCCTGACGGTTCATGTGGCTTTATATAAAAGATCAAACGGCCCATATACAGTATATATTATAGAAAAATATCCCCGTTTTTTGTACCCGATATTTGCAGTTTGAGGATCTAAAAGCTCCATCTTAAAGAGATTGAAATTCAGGATCTTCTTGCCCGTGTAAGCAGTTCCTGTGCCGTATTGCAGATCCCTTCAGGATCAAGGCCCAGTTTATGGTGCAGTTCCTTGATAGTACCGCATGAAATAAACGAATCCGGGATAGCAATAATAGCTGTAGCGGCCCTGTCACCGATAATGCGTAATACCCTTTCACCTACACCGCCTTCAATAATATTTTCCTCAACAGTAAGTACGACTCCTGTTGATTCCGCCTTTTCTATGATAAGCTCAGTGTCCAGAGGTTTCGCAAACCTCAGGTCTATTACGCCGGCCTGGATACCTTTATCGCTGAGCATCTTTGCAGCATGAAGTGCGCTGTTCACCGGGGTACCTATTGCCATAATAGTCATATCGCTGCCTTCTCTCAGAACACGGCCTTTTCCGATTTCCAGATCAATATATCCGGTAGCCGGTTCCTTACCCTCGATATTTCCCCTGGGATATCTTATGGCTGTAGGTTTGTTCCATTTTGTCGCGGAGTACAACAGGTTCCTTAGTTCAATCTCATCAGAAGGGGCAGCAACAACCATATTAGGGATGGCTGAGATAAAAGAAAGGTCGAATATACCGTGATGAGTCGGACCGTCTTCTCCTACAAGCCCGGCCCTGTCTATAGCAAGAATAACAGGTAATCCCTGCAGTGCAATATCGTGTATTATCTGATCATATGCTCTCTGGAGGAAGGTGGAATATATGGCGCATACAGGTTTGAGCCCCTGTGTTGCGGCGCCTGCGGCAAATGTAAGGGCATGCTGTTCAGCTATACCGACGTCGTAAAACCTTTTGGGAAATCTTTCTTTGAACTTGGAAAGTCCTGTTCCACTGGTCATGGCCGCTGTTATTGCGATTATATCCTTGTCTTTTTTGGCAAGTTCTACAATTGTATCACCGAATACATCCTGGTATTTAGGGATATAATCACCGTTCATAGAAGGTTCACCGGTTTCGATGTCAAAAGGGCTTGTGCCGTGAAAGTATTCCGGATTGTTTTCAGCCGGTTTATATCCTTTGCCTTTTTTTGTTATCACATGAAGAAGAACGGGTCCGTTCATGTTCTTGACCTTATCAAGTATATGTATAAGCCCGTCCAGATCATGACCGTCAACCGGACCGAAGTATTCAAAACCGAGTTCTTCAAAAAACATGCCGGGTGTCAGTATGACTTTGGACCTTCTTGCGATCTTTATTATTTCCTCACCCCATTTCGGATGTTTCTGAAGTATCTTCTTTAACTTCTCTTCAATCTTGTAAATAGGTTCAAATGTAAGAAGGCGTGTGAGATATTCTCCCAGCGCGCCAACCTTCCCGGATATAAACATCTCGTTGTCATTGAGTATTACAAGCATGTTCTTTTTTAAGTGACCGGCATTATTGAGTCCTTCAAATGCCAGTCCGCCGGTGAGTGCCCCGTCTCCTATAACAGCAATAACCCTGTAGTCATCTCCATTATGGTCTCTGGCGCAGGCTATTCCAAGAGCAGCTGAGATGGATGTAGAAGAATGTCCGGTTCCAAAAGCATCGAATTCACTCTCAGATCTGTTCGGGAATCCGCTTATTCCGCCAAGTTGTCTTAATTTGGTGAATCCGTCTCTCCGGCCGGTTATTATTTTGTGTGCGTATGCCTGGTGGCCGACATCCCATATTATTTTATCCTCCGGTGTATCCATGGTGTAATGGAGTGCGACGGTGAGTTCAACCACACCGAGACTGGGAGCAAGGTGCCCGCCATTTTTGGCAGTTGTGGTAATAATCATTTTCCTGATCTCATCAACTAACGGATTGAGCAGTTTCCTGTCAATTATTCTGAGATCTTCGGGTTTATCTATCTTATCCAGTATCATATCAATAATTTCTGTTTACTACATATTCAGAAAGTTCTTTCAGTTTTTCTGTCCCAGGAATAGTTCCCAGTGCCTTTTTAGCGGCGTTTACAAAATTGCTGGCTTTAGCCTGTAGTTCCCGGTTCTCTGTATACTCTGAATCGAGCAGATCGTCCTTAAGCTGAAACGCCCTACCAAGATTTATACCATACTCTGATAATTTGTCAAGTGACGGTTTATCCAGACCGCCTGCAATTCCTCCCATAACAGCAGCCGCTCTGAAAAGGCATGCAGTTTTAAGATCATTGATATAGTCGATATCCGGTTCGGAATTAATGTCAGCGGCCTGACCGGCAACCATGCCTTCACAACCCGCATTACGCGCAAGTTCAAAGGCAAGATTTTCCCGTCCGGTCAATGACAGCAGATAGAAAGCTTCGGTAAGCAATGCGTCTCCTGCAAGTATAGCCATAGCCTCACCGAACTTTTTATGGGAAGTAGGTTTGCCTCTCCTGACACTGTCATCATCCATAGACGGAAGATCATCGTGGATGAGCGAATATGTATGAATATATTCTATTGCAGTGATTGATTTATCGAGGACATGCTCGGCGGGTTCTCCGATTTCAGCCGCCCATTTCATAAGGATGGGCCGCACCCTCTTCCCGCCCGAAAAGACGGAATACTCCATAGCTTCATAGAGTGGGTGATATATGACGCTGATCTTTTTCTCCAGTTCCTTTTTGATGATAGCGTCTATGAGCTCTTTTTCTCTTGCGAGAAGTTCTTTGAATTCAATCATCTTCTTCAATTTTAAAATCTCCTTCCCTGAAACCGTCTTCATCTTCAATGAGTATTTTTATTTTTTTTTCAGCTGCAGCAAGTTTTTTATTACATGTTTTTTTTAGTTTCATACCTTCTTCGAACAGCTTAACAGATTCCTCCAGTGTGAGTGCGCCGCCCGAAAGTTTTTCTGTTATTTCTTCAAGCTTCTCTAAAGCATTTTCAAAGCTTTCTGTGTCCGGCTTCTTTTTCTTTTGAGTCATATCATACACCTTCCTATACTTCTGTTTTTGATATCCTGCTTGTAACCGTTCCTTTATACAGAACGGTCTTCAGCGTGTCACCATTTTTAAGTTTTGTTGCATCGGTAATAATACTTTTTAAATCCGGGCTGTAAGTGATACTGTATCCGCGTTCCAGGGTAGCTTTAGGTGAAAGAGCCTTGAAACTTCCTGATACTGTATCAAAAAAGCTGTGCATGGAAGAAATAAAATACTTTATATTTTTTACGATATGGCTTGACACATGGTCTATATCTTGTTGTCTCTCTTCGAATATCCTGAGAGGGTATCTGAACACCGGCGATTCAGAAGATGCAAGATATCTCTCTCTCATAAGGGAGATTATACGGTTTATGGAATTGTGTATATGTGAAACCAAGCCTGACAGCTTTTCTATCAGAATTTTACGGTCAGCAATAACAAGTTCGGCTGCAGCCGAAGGTGTCGGGGCCCTGAGGTCAGCGGCAAAGTCGGAGATTGTGAAATCAATTTCATGGCCGACAGCCGATACTACCGGTATTTTTGAAGCATGAATGGCGCGGGCAACAGATTCTTCGTTGAAAGGCCATAAGTCTTCAAGGGAGCCTCCTCCCCTGGTAACAATAATCACATCCATATCGCTATACATAATGTTAAGTGTTTTAAGACCTTTGGATATTTCCTGCGCTGCTTTCGACCCCTGTACAGTTGCAGGATAGATCACTGTTTTTATACCGGAGAACCGTCTTTCGGCGATATTTAATATATCGCGTATAGCGGCGCCTGTAGGAGAAGTTATGATCCCGATAAGAGAAGGTACTGCCGGTATGGGTTTTTTTATCGATTCATCGAAAAGCCCTTCTTTGAGAAGTTCCCGCTTCAGTTCGAGGAATCGCTGTTCGAGCATACCGAGTCCTTTTTCTGTCATTGTCCAGGCGATAAGCTGGTATCTGCCTCCCCTTACATATATGCTCAATTGCCCTTTAATGAGCACGCTCATTCCGCGCTGGGGCTTAAAGTTGATCTTTGAACCGTATCCGCGGTACATCACACAGTCCACAGCCGCATCTTCATCTTTTATTGTGAAATACATATGTCCTGACGAGTGGAAAGTGATCTTTGATACTTCGCCTTCCACCAATACTGAAGGAAAGTTATCTTCCAGAATTTTTTTTGAAAAACTGTTCAGTTCAGTTACAGTGAATATTTTTCCTGTAGAGTTCATAAGTATTCTCCAGAGTATACACGAGTGAGAGGATGCCGACCCCTCCTTTTACAGGGGAAACTGAAGCGATTTCGGCAGTAGTCTCAAAATCTACATCGCCTTCGATACTGTCATCGATCTTTGTTGTGCCGGCGTCTATTACAGATGAGCCGGGTTTTACATGTTTTTTAGACACTAATCCGGGAACTCCGGCACAACTGACTATTATATCAGCATCATGCGTGAAATATTCAAGGGGAACTGATCTTGAATGGCATATAGTAACAGTTGCGTTTTCACGTATCAGCATAATTGCGATCGGAAGTCCTACAGCCCAACTGCGGCCTATGACTGCTGCTTTTTTTCCGCACATCTCGATACTGTAGCCTTTAAGCAGCGTCAAGACCGCTTTTGCAACAGCGGGAACAATGAAAGGATCGCCGGCCAGAAAGCGGCATCTGTTAGTAAGAGTCTGACCGTCAACATCTTTCCGGGGTTCAAGGATTGAAAGGACTTTGTCCATGTCAATGTCAGGAGGAAACGGCTGCTGGATCAGAATGCCGTCTGTCCGGTTATCATCATTAAGAAAACTGATCTGCCCGATCAGTTCCTCGGTATCCGTTTCTTCAAGATGAATTATGTCGATCAAAAATCCGTCTTCAGTACCGGCATCTTTTGTGAGCCGGGCATAATGTAAGCTCGTGCTGTCAGTACCGATGACTACTATTTTTAACGAAGGCGCGCGGTTATCATGTAGATAGCGGGAAACATTGTCTTTTAAGCGCGCCCGGTAAACTGAAGAAATATCATTTCCCGAGAGTATTTTCAGGTTGTTGCCTGTCATGCCTTGATGCGTATCGGTTTTATGTCGATGCATCGGATTTTTTCATTATCAGCGGTTACAAGCACACCTTCGATATAAACATCACCCGTAGAGTATTTATAGCCAAAAGGCAGACCAGTTAAAAAGTGTTTTAATATCTCGTCTTTTCTGACGCCTATTACACCGCTTTTTGAACCTGTCATACCTGCATCTGTTATATAACCGGTTCCCATGGGCAGTATCCTGGCATCTGAAGTCTGAACGTGTGTATGAGTGCCTATCAGGGCAGTAACTCTCCCGTCAAGGAACCATGACATCGCTATTTTTTCTGAAGTTGCTTCAGCATGAAAATCTACTATGATAATATCCGCCTTTGCATGCTCAAGAATACGCTCTGCGACTGTGAAGGGAGAATCAAGCGCGTCCATAAAAACCCGGCCCTGTAAGTTGAGTACACCTATCACTATATCATTGACCATATAGGTATCATATCCGCACCCCGGGTTTATATCAGGATAATTTGCGGGCCTGAGCAGTTCTTTCCTGTCTATGATATTCAGGACTTCCTTCCTTTTCCAGATATGATTCCCGCCTGTCAAGACATCGATACCGGCAGACATGAGTTCTTTCATGTTCGACTCTGTTATCCCGAAACCTCCGGCAGAATTTTCAGCATTCGCTATTACAAAATCAACATTATATTGTTCTTTAAGCGATCCGAGATGGCTTACGAGGGCTTCCCTCCCGGGTTTTGCGACGATGTCTCCTATAAATAAAATATTCATTTATACCTGGATTAACCTCCTGTTATTAATGGTCATGAGATCTTTTCAGAAAAAAAAGATTATTTTGCTATTTCAGTATTCCTGAGACTGCGGATAACAGTAACCCTTATTTCTCCCGGATATTCGATCTCTTCTTCAATTTTCTTTGCACATAATTTGGCGATATTGGCGGCATCAAGGTCGTTGATCTTGCTCGGTTCGACAATGATCCTCACTTCTCTTCCGGCTGAGATACAGTATGCGTCCTTTATACCGTCGAATTTTTTTGCGATCTCTTCGATCTCTTCTATGCGTTTTACATAATTCTCAAGGTGTTCACGCCTTGCCCCGGGCCTTGACGCTGATATCGTATCGGCAGCCTGTACCAGAATTGCTTCAGCCGTTTGGGCTTCTACATCTTCGTGATGACTTAAGATGGCATTCTGCACCCTGTCGCTTTCACCGTATTTCTTAGCCAGTTTTGCGCCGATCTCGACATGGTTGCCTTCCATCTCCCTGTCTACGGCTTTTCCTATGTCATGAAGGAAACCGGCTCTTTTGGCAAAGGCGCTGTCTACACCCATCTCATCTGCCATTATCCCTGCAAGCATGGCTACTGAAATAGTGTGTTCGAGAACATTCTGTCCGTATGATGTCCTGTACTTCAGTTTACCGATTATCTTTATAAGTTCATCATGTAAACCGACAACTCCTGTTTCAAGTACTGCTTCCTCACCGGCTTTTTTTATGACCTCTTCCATTTCGCTTTGGACTTTTGCGGCAACTTCTTCTATGCGTGCCGGCTGTATCCTACCGTCTTTTATCAAAAGAGAGATCGTACGTTTTGCAATTTCTCTTCTGACGCCGTCAAATGAAGAAATGGTTATAACTCCGGGGGTGTGTCATCGATAATAAGGTTTACTCCCGTAGCCTGTTCAATGGCCCGGATATTCCTTCCTTCGCGGCCGATTATGCGCCCTTTCATGTCTTCATCAGGGATGGATACGGATGACACAGTCAGTTCCTGGGTGACTTCAGAAGCGTTGCGCTGTACCGCTTGCGCTACAATCTCTACCGATTCCCTTTGTGCGTCCCGCCTGGCGTTATCGACTATTCTTTTGTACATTGTCTGCGCATCTTCTTTTGCTTCTTCTTCCACTCTTTTCATGAGCTGTTCCCTGGCTTCCCGCGGCGACATCCTTGCTATCTTCTGAAGTTCCGATTGTTCACGATTACGTATTTCGGTTATCTCACGGTCTTTTTCTTCCAGTTTCCTGTTTGTCTCATTCAGAGTCTTTTCTCTTTGAAGTATTTCAGCATCCTTCTTTTCGATTATATCAGCTTTTTTATCCAGGTTCCTGCTCTTATCATCGATCTCCTTCTTTTTCGTTTGAAGCTCTTCCTTGGTGTTTTTTATACTGTTTTCAATCTCTTCTTTAACTTTGGTGACGGCCTCATTTTTTTCAAGCTCTTTTTGATGGAGCTTGAGGTTGTACTCATTATGCAGGGCTTTAATCTGTTCCCCGTGCGATATCTTGTTGGTTTTGAGCTGCCTGTTTGATATAATGTACAAAAGAATGAATCCTACTGATAATCCTCCTGCGATATATGCAATAATCATTTTTATTTTCCTCCTTTTTGTTTTTTCGGCCCAGAAACAGAAATATTGCTCCGGTTCATGCCTTCTTCTGTAATAACTTCGTGTACGTGTTTATCATTTAAGCCGTTGGGAATGTGGTTTTCCAACTGGCAGTTGTAACATAGGCCGATCAGGTGAGTTCCGGCACGCAGCTTATCGATGAAACGGTCGTAATAACCGCCGCCTCGGCCCAGTCTGGTTCCTTTTTTTGTAAAAGAGACTCCCGGTATGATCACAACATCGAGTAATTCAGGATCTGCGAATAACCTTTTTTCGGGATCGGGTTCGGGTATGCCGAATCTTCCCGGATGAAGTTGAGTTCCGGTATCTATTTCTACCGGCAGCAGATCCGTTTCGGATATCACGGGCAAATAGACTCTCTTGCCTGCTGAAAGCAGGCAGTCTATTATCCGGGATGTATCTACTTCGCCATTGACAGATACATACAGCATGATATTTCTATTTCCTGTTATGCACGGATGGCTTTTAAGTTTTTTATAGATAATACTATCAGCCATGTGCCGTTTTTCAGGATCTATTTTTATCCTCCTTTGTTTATGCTTTTTTCGCAAATATTCTTTCATTTCAAGGCTTTGATAAAATCAAGGTATTCAGCTATTATTTTTTCATACCCCCTGTTAACGGGTTTATAGAATTCTTCTTTGTGTTCCATATATGTCTGTTTTACATAACCATGCTTATAATCATGCGGGTACTTATAATCGGAACTGCCCGCCTTTGTAAGGTGACGGGGCACAGCACTGCTTTCGTTCTTCTCAATGAATGCCATAGCACTGTTGATAGCCGCGTAAGAGGCGTTGCTTTTGGGCGCAGTAGCAAGATATATGGCGGTCTGTGCGAGAATAATGCGTGCTTCAGGCATGCCTATATATTCGACGGCTCTCAGCGCCGAATCAGCTAATATCAGTGCCCTGGGATCAGCGTTTCCTATATCTTCGGAAGCGGATATGGCCATTCTTCGGGCTATGAATCTGGGGTCTTCTCCGCCTGCCAGCATGACGGCAAGATAAAATACAGCGGCATCCGGTTCGGAACCTCTTATGCTTTTAATAAAAGCCGATATCGTTTCATAGTGGCGGTCACCTGTCCTGTCATAACAGAATTTTTTTTCTCCGATACTCTTTTCAACTTCCTGGATATCTATGAAGAGTCCCTTTTCAGAGTTTTCGGCAATAAGCGCCGAGGTTTCAAGTATATTGAGGGCATAGCGCGCATCTCCACCTGCTGATCTGGTGATCATGAGCAGTGCCTCATCCGTTATTGTGATATTGCCCAGGCCAGTTCTATCGTCATCAGCAGCATTAAGCAGTATTGTCCTCAGTTCCTGATCGGAGAGAGCGTTGAACCTGAATACTCTTGCCCTGGATAAGAGCGGCCCGGATATAAAATAGAACGGGTTCTCCGTTGTTATGCCGATCAGAGTAACTGTGCCTTCTTCGACGTCAGGAAGCAGTGCTTCCTGCTGGTTTCTGGAAAACCTGTGGATCTCGTCTATTATTAGAACTGTTTTTTCAAGGCTTCCCAGCCCGGAGTGGGCTTTCTTCAGGACATCTCTTATCTCTTTGACACTTGAATTGACGGCATTGAGTTTTTCTATACGCGCATTAAGTGTATTTGAGATGATACCTGCAAGTGCTGTTTTACCTGAACCGGGGGGGCCGAACAGGATAAGCGAGAATATCCTGCCGGTTTCTATCATTCTTTTCAGCTGCATGCCTTCGCCAAGAAGATGCTGCTGTCCTACAAAAGAATCAAGGGATGCAGGCCTCAGCCTGAAAGCAATTGGCCCGGCGCTTTTATCTATATTTTCAAATAAAGTGTCCATAAAAAAGAGCCCCCGCAATGCCGCTTAAGCTCTAATTTTGAGCTCCGTTTATCAAGTTTGGTCGTCCGCCTCCGAGAAAACTAAGTTTGCCGGAGAGTCGGATTCCCATTTACTTTAGGTGTAGGCTCAAATTAGACAACACATACGAACACCGCAGGGGCGCTATATTATAGAATACTGTCAATACGGGAACTAAGCTTGTTTATCTCATCTTCTACAAACTTGTTGCTCCCGGTCTTCTTCTCTTCAAGTTGCAGCATCTTATCAAGTATCTTCAGTGAAGCAAGAATTATCAGCTTGTAATTATCTACAAGCCCGGTTTCTTTCTCTATTATACTTATCTTATCGTCGAGCAACTCTCCAAGTTTCTTTATATATAACGGTTGCCATTCATCACTGGCAATATTATACTCTCTTCTGCAAATGCGTATTTGTGTTATCTCAGTCATCCTATACCTTTTACCTCGTCAAATATTTTCAATATAGAGTCAATTTTGACGGTTAATTTAGATCTTTCATTTAAAAGTTTCTTATTCCTGACAACTACTTCAGGAAGTTCCTGAGTGCGTCCGGCATGAAATGTGAGGTCTTTCTCTATCTGTCCAATCTTTTCTTTCAACTGCTGGTTTTCAGTTTTCAGGTCACTGTACTTTGAAACCAGTTTTTCTATATTTAAACCGAGTTTGTTGAGTTTATCCATTTATTAATCAGGTCTCAGTGTTATTCCGAACACATTTTTCACTTCCGTCAATATTTTTTCTATTATACTGTCTACTTCAACGGCCGTAAGAGTTTTATCAGGTGAATTGAATTCGAGGCCGAAAGTCATGCTCTTCCTGTCTTTTCCAAGCTTTTCATCCCGATAAGTGTCTGTCAGAGTGACCTTTTTGAGAATAAAGCCGCTTTCTGTAACAATTTTATCATATACGGTTGCATATGTCAAATTGTTGGGGACCACAAGAGAAAGGTCCCTGTAGAGCGAGGGATACTGGCTCCAGGCACTGTATTTAGCATCAATAAAATTTTCATCAAAAAAAGTTTCTGTAAACAGGAATCCGCCGATAAAAGAAGAATTATCGAGCTTATATGCTTTGAGGAACTGGTTGGAAATGAGCCCGAATTGTCCGGCAAATCTGCCGCTGATGAACACCGATGCGTTTTTATTCCTGTCAAAATAATCTGATGGAGAGTTATATTCCAGGGAAAAATCCTGCCTGTATTTTTCCAGTATTGAAATTATGGCTTTTTTTGCATCATGAAAATCCTCCGAACGGGCTGCGAACGCTACCTGTTCTTTCTCCTGAAGACTGTCAGATTCTTCAAAAAATACCGGGCCTCTCTCAAAGAATCTTATGGGCGATTGCTTGTGGTATATATTATATCTTAAGACCGGCAGCAGTCCGAACAGTATATTGGGACGGAGTATGTCCATGTTAACATTTATCGGATTATCAATTTTTACCGGAACTGTGTCGCTATCGGGATTTATGCGTTCATATATCCCGCTGCTGATAAGGGTATGCGTGACTGCCTCCCAGTATCCGGAAAACCGCAGTATCTCGTCACATAGGAGAAACTGGTCTTTAGTTTTAAGCAGTTGGGTGACTATTCGGGAAACGGGAATAGTCGGTTCGATATTATCGTATCCATAAGCCCTGGCAATTTCTTCTATAAGGTCGATTGGCCGGGTCACATCATCTCTGAAAGACGGGATATCAGCGGTTATGAGATCTTCATCGGCATTTACGCCGAATCCCAGGGGGGAAATATACCCGGCGGCTTCTTTTGCTGTGATAGAGGTGCCGAGAACGCTGTTGATCTTCTGAATACTTACAGATATCTGTGTCTTATCTGACGGGATGTTGTCTATACATATTATGCCCGGCGCAGCTTTTCCCGAACAGTATTTTTCAATAAGGAAAACAACCCTGTCCAATGCCATCTTAACTCCTCCGGGATCTACTGTCCTTGAAAACCTGTAGGATGCTTCGGTTTTGAGTCCGAGTCGCCGCTCTGTTTTTGAGATGCTCCGCGGTGAGAAAAAAGCACTTTCAATAAGAATGTTCCTGGTCTGTCCAGTAACCGAAGACTCTTCACCGCCTATAACACCTCCGATTGCTATTGCGTCAGTAGAGTCAGCTATTATTATGTCTTCTTTGTCCAGCTGTCTGATCTCACCGTCCAGTGTCCGGATCTTTTCTCCTTTACCACCCGGGCGGACCTTTATACATCCTTCATTTATCTTGTCTGCGTCAAAAGCATGAAGCGGTTGGCCTAATTCCAGAAGCACATAATTAGTGATGTCTATAACGTTATTGAGCGGCCGCAGACCGCATAATTCAAGTCTTTGCCTGATCCATTCCGGTGATTCTTCAATGGAGACATCACGGATAAATTTAAGGTAGTAAGCAGGACATTTTTCCGGGATCTCTATATCAAGTTTATAAAGTTCAGAAGCATGCGTGCCTGATTCAGAATATTCTGTTTCCGGGAGTTTAATCCCGCTTTTGAAATACGCGGAAAGTTCCCTGGCCACTCCTATGACTGATGCACAATCTCCCCTGTTAGGAGTAAGTTCTATCTCGATCACCGTTCGTCCATTATGTTCTGAAATGGAGTCTACCTCAAGTCCGCGCATTGTCAGTATGGCCGCGATTTCTTCGGGAGATGCTTCGAATTCTATGAATTCTTTCAGCCAGTCTATCGGGATCTTCATCAGAACTGCTCCAGAAATCTCAGGTCGTTCTGGTAGAAAAGACGCATGTCTGTAATATTATATTTCAGCATAGCTATTCTCTCCACGCCCATTCCAAAAGCAAATCCCTGCCATTCCTGCGCGTTGATACCGCAATGTCCGAATACCTCAGGGTCGACCATACCCGCGCCCAGTATCTCAAGCCATCCTTTACCCGAACACGAAGGACATCCTTTCCCCTTGCAGAGGCCGCATGCGATATCCATTTCGGCAGAAGGTTCTGTGAACGGGAAAAAACTAGGTCTGAACCTCGTTGTTGTATCTTCTGAGAAAATGCGTGAGGCAAATTCGTCAAGTATTCCTTTAAGGTCGGCAAAAGAGATGTCCTTGTCAACCATCAGTCCTTCGACCTGATGAAAAACAGGTGAATGAGAAGCGTCGATCGTGTCACGCCTGTAGCATTTCCCCGGCGCTACGAATTTATAAGGGGGGCTGTACATATTCATCATCCTGATCTGGACCGGAGACGTGTGCGTCCTCATGAGCATGCCTTCCTTCTTTAAGTACAGGGTATCATGCATATCCCGTGCCGGGTGGTCTTCGGGGAAATTAAGGGCAGTGAAGTTGTTGTAATTTGTCTCGATCTCAGGGCCGTATGCGACATCAAAACCCATAGCGGAAAATATATCAACGATCTCACGCTGAACCTTGTTTATCGGATGGGTGCCGGGAATGCCGTAATCCTGTATGGGTAATGTGGGATCAAAGGAAATATCTTTCCGAAGCATTTCAGAGAATTCAGCCTCCCTCTCTTTTACCAGTGTATCAAGAGAGGATTTAAGATCATTCAGTTTTTTGCCCCACAAGGGTTTCTCCTTTTTTGATAGAGTACTCATCTCCCGGAAAAGAAGAGCTATCTGTCCGCTCCGGCCAAGGTAGCGCGCTTTTATTTCCCTGAGTGAGTCAGGATCAGAACATGAGCGGATATCACTTGAGGCATTATTCTCAATATCTGCATATTTTTTTGTAATCATCATATTTTTGCCGTCAAAAAATAAAGAATCCCGTTTAAGACCGGTTTCGCGGCCTGTACATATAATATTATTTTAAGAATAAATAAAGAAATATTCAAGCCCGAGGGGTTCTCAACAGTAATATATAAAGGATAATTTCAGAATGTGAACTGCTTAAATGCAGAAATCCCTAAAATCGGCCGATTCTTTTTTCGGGAAAGTTTTTCTTAGTGAAATGAACCGGGTACTATTTTTTCTGTGCAAGAGATACTAGTTGGGTGAAAGCTGCTTCATCATTCAGTGCGATCTCCTGCAGCAGTTTGCGGTTTATAAGAATATCGGATTTTCTTAAACCTGAGATAAACCTGGAATAGCTCAGTCCATGTGACTTGCATGCCACATTAACTCTCGTTATCCAAAGCTTGCGCATCTCCCTTTTCTTTCTTTTCCGGTCTCTTGTGGAATATTGTAGGCTTTTTTCTACCTGGTTCTTTGCTGTTCTGTATCTATGGCTTTTTGCATGAGCAAAACCTTTAGCAGCTTTAAGTATCTTTTTATGCTTTTTTCTTTTTGTTTTTCCTCTTGTTACTCTCATGATTATTTGTTTAGTGCTTTCACCAACCGCTTTGTATCACAGGATTCCACTATTGCGGATTTCCTGAGCTTCCTGCGCTGTTTCGGAGTTTTCTTGCTAAGAAGATGAGCGGCACCTGAATGCCCTCTTTTTACTTTACCTCCTCCGGTAATCCTAAACCTTTTTTTTGAACCCGAATGTGTTTTCTTCCTGACTTTCATTATTTATGGTCCCCTGCCTTTGCCGTAATCGGTGTAAGCAGCACAGTCATGTAATAACCTTCATAAAACGGTTTACTCTGGCATACAGCCGCATCTTTAAGTTCGGTAATGATCGCTTCCAGTATCGCCCGGCCGACTTCCAGGTGCTCCTTCTGCCTGCCCTTGAATCTCATATTAACCTTGACATTATGCCCGTCGTCAAGAAATTTCTTTATCCTTTCAAATTTTATCTTAAGATCATGCTTCCCGATATTCGGTGAAAGCCTGATCTGTTTCAGATGGACTGTCTTGGATTTCTTCTTATTCTCTTTCTCTTTCTTTTTCAACGAGTAGAAATAGTGGCTGTAATCCATTATTTTACAGACCGGAGGTTTGGCTTCAGGTGCAACTTCAACAAGATCAAGCCCGCGGTCCCGAGCTTTATCAAGGGCATCCTGCAAAGATACAATCCCGCTGTTATTCCCCGTGTCATCTATCAGCCTGACTTGTGCAGTCCGTATCTGCTGATTGATTCGAAGTTTAATTGATTTTACTGTGCCTACCTCCTCTGATAATTAAATTGATTATGAAATATATCATATAGATACGGTTATGTCAACCCCCCGAATCAAATGTAGCGGCAAAATGATAATGTCCTCTTTGGGCAAAGTAGAAATGTCCTCTTTTGCTATGATAAAAGGCAAAGGAGGACACAATGAGAAAGGACATTATCAAGATGAGCGAAGAGGAGTTAAACAGGCTAAAAGTGATTCATAAGATATTGGCAAGACGAATGAAGAAAAAAGCAGCAGCAGACCTTCTTAATCTTTGTGAACAGCAAGT